>BOJX01000090.1 GCA_016860685.1 Planctomycetota bacterium | reverse complement strand
ACGACCAGCGCACACGTCTTCGGCAGCACCCGCCGCAGACCGCCAAACTGCCGCACGTCGATCACCCCGCCCATCGCATGCATCACGCTGCCCGCGCCCAGAAACAGCAGCGCCTTGAAGAACGCATGTGTGAACAAGTGAAACACCGCCGAATCCGCCGCGTATACCCCCAGCGCGAGAAACATGTACCCGAGCTGGCTGATCGTCGAGTACGCCAGAATCCGCTTCATGTCGGTCTGCACCAGCGCGATCGTCGCCGCAAAAAGCGCGGTGCATGCCCCGACCACCGCCACCACCAGCATCGCCGTCTCCGAATGCACGAAGATCGCCCCGCACCGCGCGATCATGTACACCCCCGCCGTCACCATCGTCGCCGCGTGAATCAGCGCCGACACCGGCGACGGACCCTCCATCGCATCCGGCAGCCAGACATACAGCGGAATCTGCGCGCTCTTCCCCGCCGCCCCGCAGAACAACAGCAGGGCGATCGTCGTCAGCTTTGACGTCTCCAGCGCCGTCCCCGTCGCGTCCACGTTCCGCGCGATCATGTCGAACACGTCGGGATAGCTGAGCGTCCCGAACGTCAGGTAGATCAGCAGAATCCCCAGCCCGAATCCGAAGTCGCCGACCCGGTTGACCAGAAACGCCTTCTTCGCCGCCGCCGCCGCCGAGGGCTTGCCGTAGTAGAACCCGATCAGCAGGTAGCTGCACAACCCCACCGCCTCCCACCCCAGATACAGCAGCAGGAAGTTGCCCCCCAGCACCAGCGCGCACATCGAAAATACGAAAAGCGCCAGGTACGCGAAGAACCGCTCGTATCCCCGCTCCGCGTGCCCGTGATGTCGCATGTAATCCCGCGAGTACACGACGATCAGCAGCGCGATGCACGTCACCGTCGCCAGCATGATCGCCGTCAGCGGGTCCACCAGAAACTCGACCCGAAACCACGGGTGACGCAGGTCTCTGACCTGCCCGCCTTGATTCCGATCCCCTGCCGCATCTCTCCCGACAACACCCGTCGGAATCCAGTCGTAGATCGGAATCGTCGCCCCGACCGCAACACGCGCCCCCTCAGGTGTCGAAGCATCGCCGCCTCCGTGGCTTGCCACGTGCCCAAGCAGCACCAACGCCGCAACCGCCGCCGACCCGACCCCCAGGAGGCTCGCCCAATGCGTCCGATCGCGCAGTCGCCGCGGGCCCAGCGCGCCGCAAACCGCAGCAGCGCCCAGCGGCGCCAGCAGAATGACGATCCCCAGAATCTTCAGTAAACCCAGATCCATAAATGACGGTCGTTGATAAGATGCTCTCGCCTAACCGGATCCCGCCCGTCAGGAAACGCTCTTTTCTCGCTCGCCCCCGACGGTTTGAAGCCGCGAGGACGCAATTACCCGGCCCCGAAACAATCTCACCACATGCGAAGCGCGTTCCTTCGTAATGCGCAATTCACGCTTACCCCCTCATCACCGACCACGCCTCGGCATCCAGCGTCCCGCGCCGGCGATACAGCAGCACCACCAGACCCAGCGCCAACCCCGCCTCCACCGCCGCGATCACCAGCAGAAACAGCGCGTACGCCTGCCCGTCGAGATTCACCCACAACTGGGAAAACCCGACCACCGTCAGGACCACGCCCTGAAACATGATCTCCGTGCAGAGGAACATCACGATGAGGTTCCGCCGCGCAAAGAACCCCGCCATCCCCAGCGCGAAGAGGCAGGCTCCAAGAATCACGTACTCCGTCGTTCCCGGCATCGTTGCTCTTCCGACAAAACCGCGCCCGCCCGGCAGCCCCGGTCAATACGGCGGAACCTCGCGCCCCGCCTGACCCAGCGGCGCGCGCAGCGCAACCGCGCCCTCCTGCGGAACTCGTTTCCGCGACATCGCCACCGCCCCGACCATCGCGATCAGCAGCAGCAGCCCCGACAGTTGCAGCGCAACCATGTACCGCGTCATGACCGCGCCGCCCATCGCCATCGCGTTCCCCGCCACCGCCGGTGGGTTCGCGCCGTCGTCCGACGGCTTGGCTTCGTCCTCCGCAAGGCCCGCCGGCGCGCCCGACTCCGTAACCACCGACGCCAGCCTCGCCTCCGCGCGCGTCAGCCCCGCCGCCTGATCGTTCGACTCCAGCGCCTTCGACGCATGCGCCGTGATCACCGCCATCGTCACGAACCCGGCGCACACCGACAGAAACGGCTCGCGCGACCGACGGTCCACCGACGAAGGCCCCGACTGCTGCGCCAGCATGATGACGAAGACGTACGTCACCAGGATCGCCCCGGCGTAGATGATGACCAGCGCCGCCGCCAGGAACTCCGCCCCCTGAAGCACACACAACGCCGCCACCGCCAGCACCGTCAGGACAAAATACAACGCCGAATACACCGGTTTCGGGTGCGTAATCACCCGGACCGTGCAAAGCAGCGCCACCAGCCCCAGCACGTAGAACGCCGCCCCCGTTCCCGCCTCACCGACCAGCGCCCACGCAACGATCAGCGCAACCAGCCCGAGCGCCCCCACCGCCGCTCCGGCAAGCGATTTGCCCCGGTCCGGGTTCGGCAGCAGGAAATACAATCCCGTGCCCCCCAGCACGAACGCCGCATACAACGTGTAAAGCGCCGCCGGGGTCATGCGGATCCGTCCCCGCCCGGACCGCCGCCGTGCGCCGCTCTCGCCGCCCTACCCGCCGCCGAATCCCCCTCCCGCGCCGCGTGGTTCTGCGCCTCCTCCGCGGTTCCGGACAGGACGACGTCGACCCGGGCCGCCTCCGGGCGCCCGGAATTCGGATACCCGGTGATGTGCGGATCTTTCCGCGGTTTAATCTGGCGGGTCGCGTCGAACACCGCCAGCAGCTCCTCCTTGCCGAGGATCATCTCGTCGCGCGTCCGCCCCACCAGCGAGTAATCCGGCGTCAGCTCGATCGCGTCCACCGGGCACGCCTCCTCGCACATGCCGCAGTAGATGCACCGCAGCTCGTCGATGTCGAACTTGACCGGGTACTTCTCCCGATCGGGCCACGGCGACTCCCCCGCCTCGATGTGGATGCAGTGCGCCGGACACGCCGTCGAGCACATGTAGCACGCCACGCACGCCACCCGCCCGTCGTGGTCCCGGTTCAGGCGATGCACCCCGCGGTAGTTCTCGACCCGCAGCTTCCGCTTCTCTTCCGGATATTGCACCGTCCGCCGCTGCTTCAGCGCAAACATGTGCCGCAGCGTCGTCTTCATCCCCCCGAGAATCGCAGGAAGAAACAACCGCTCCCCCGCAGAAAGCGTCGGAGCCTCGATCGACAGGATGTCTTCGTCGCGGATCATGTGCGAACCTCCGCCAGCGAAACGTCATTCATGTCCGTCCGCCGCCGCAGGTTCGCCTGACGCCCCGTGATCGGTGTCCGACCGCGCGACGCGACCGCGACCGCCCCCGCCAGAACCACGGCGTTCACCGCAAGGCACGCCGGAATCGACCGGTGCAACCCGAAATACAGCAGCCCCGCCGCCGCCGCAAACAACCCCAGCGACATCGGCACCAGGCTCTTCCACGCCAACCGCATCAGTTGATCAAACCGGAACCGCGGCAGCGACCACCGCACCCACATGTACACGAAAATCAGGATCGCCACCTTCCCCGCCATCACCGTCATCTTCGCAAGCACCGCCCAGATCGACGTCGCCTCCATCGTCAGCGCCGGCACGAACCAGACGTGCCACCCCCCGAGGAACAGCACCACCACCAAAGCGCTCGTCGTGATCATCGACGCATACTCGCCCAGGAAAAACAACCCGAACTTCAGCGCGCCGTACTCGGTGTGATACCCCCCGACGAGTTCCTGCTCCGCCTCCGCCAAGTCGAACGGCGCCCGGTTCGCCTCCGCCAGCGCCGTGATGAACAAAATCAGCGCCGCCAGCGGATGTCGGAATACGTTCCACACCCCGCTCGCCGCCTGCTCCGCCGCGATCTCCTCCAGCCGCAGCGTCCCCATCGTCAGCACGACCACCAGGATCGTCAGCCCCATCGGGATCTCGTACGCCAGCATCTGCGCGCACGCCCGCATCGCCCCGTAGAACGAATACTTGTTGTTGCTCGACCAGCCCCCCAGCACCACGCCGTAGACCGACATCGACATCACGGCGAGAAGATACAGGATCCCCACGTTCAGGCTGACGACCTGAACACTGAGCATCCGCTCCCCGGGTTGAAGGTGCGACCCCAGCCACGGAATCGTCGAGGCATCAAGCTGTCCGCCCCACGGCAGGATCAGAAACCCGATCCCACACACCACGAACATGATCCCCGGCGCAAGCACGAACAACACCTTGTCCACGTGCCCCGGAATGTAATCTTCCTTGAAAACGAACTTCAGCCCGTCCGCGATCGGCTGAAGCAGCCCCAGCGGCCCGGCGCGGTTCGGTCCGTAGCGGTCCTGCGTCCACGCGGCGATCTTCCGCTCGTAGTAGATGCAGTACGCCACCGCGCCCTGAATCACCGCGAAGACGAGCGCCGCCAGAACCAGGCTGAAACCAAACTGGGTGACGAGAAAATCTTTCAAGACCGCACCTGACCCTAGTGCGCATGCTCCGGAACCGCCGGCGGCTCGTACACGCTCACAAACGCCGGAATCCGCTCCGCCATCAGCTCCCGAATCCGCTCCCCGCTCGCCAACCCCACATATCCGGCAAGCTCAAACAAAAACTGCTCGTCGCGCCGCGCGCCCTCCGGCGGCTGGATCGCCCGCGAGAACGGCTGGACCAACCCGTCCGCGTTCACGAACGACCCCTCACGCTCCGCCCAACCGCACGTCGGCAGAACAATCGCCGCCGCCTCGATCAGCGGGTTCGGGAATATATCCGCGACCACCAGCAGGCGGAAATGCGCGCCGATCTTCGCGGTGTTCGCGTCCACCCACCCCTTCGGATGCCCGCCGACGATCCACCCCGCGCTGAACTCGCCCTTCATCGCCCGTGCCGCAAACGCCGCGAAATCGACCACCTCGCCTCCCGCCGCAGCCAGAACCATCTCCACACCCCGACGGTTCGGCGCCTTCTCCTTCAGAATCGTGAACTTCACCTTCGAGCCGTCGCCGTTCACGCCCGACGGAAACTTCTGATCCTCGCCCTCATACGGCGTCGGCCCCGCCGCCAGCACCGCCTGCGGATCAACTTCGCGCACAAACTTCGCCAGCAGCCACGCCTCCTCGCAGGACATGAACGGCGAGAGCACCGCCCCGACCCGACGCCCCTTCCCCCCCTCCTCCTGCATGTGCTCCTCGAAGCGGAAACGCAGCATCCGCGGCAACTCGCTCCACTCCGGCCGCAGCGTATCCATCCCGCGGCGCACCATCGGCGCCGTGATCCGCTTCGGATCGTGAACGTACTTCCACCCGAACCGCCCCTCGTCGCACATCCACCAGTCGTTCACTTCCGGGTTGAACCGCGGCTTGAGGCGGATCACCGTCTCGTCCGCGTGGTCGATGCGGATCGCGCACCCCGCGGCGCATCCCGGACAGATCGACTCCGCGCTCCTCAGCTCCCAGACCCGGCGCTTGAACAGAAAATCCTTGTCGAGCAGCGACCCGACCGGGCAGACATCGACGACGTTGCCCTGCAGCGGATTGTCCAGCGGAAAACCGGGAAAAACGTCGATCTCCGCGCGCGAGCCGCGATTAATGACGCACAACTCGTGCGTGCCCGACACCTCATGCGTGAAGCGCACACAGCGCGTACACATCACGCACCGGTCCTGATAGAGCAGCGTCTTCGGACCGATGTCCTTCTTCGGGTTCTTAAGCTTCGGATCGATCATCCGCGACTCGGCGTGACCGAACTTGTAGGAGTAGTCCTGAAGGTAGCACTCACCCGCCTGGTCGCAGACGGGGCAATCCAGCGGGTGATTCAGCAGGAAATACTCCATGCAGTCCTTCTGATTGTCCCTCACCGCCGGCGAGTCGAAGCGAACCTCCATCCCTTCCTTGACCGGCGTCTGACAACTCGGCACCAGCTTCGGCGCCCAGGACAGCTCCCCCGTCTTGGGGTTGGGCATCTTCATCTCCATCAGGCACAGGCGGCACGACGCCACGATGGAAAGCCCGGGGTGATAGCAGTAATGAGGAACATCCCACCCGGCTTCGAGCGCCGCCTGGAGGACGGGGATGCCTTCGCGGGATTGAACTTCCTGGTTGTCGATGATGAGTTTCGGCATAACGCTCAATCGGCTGCATGAACTGGAGAAAACGAATGCTCGTATCGGGTGTACACGGAACACGGACTCGGTTTGCCGGAAAGGGCGCTACACCCCCAGCAATAAACAATGATCTCCCCATCCGAAACAGACAAAATTGTCTGCATCCTCCCTACTCCTGAGAGTTCTAACGGTACGATTCCCGATGAACGTCAGGGATCAGCGCCGCCGACGAATCGTCGGCGATCCCGCCGGACCAGGAAGCCACATCGAAGCGTCAGCCATTAGGGTCATCTGAAGCGGGTACAACTCTCGCTTTAGCGGATTAAGCGCCAAGCCCATGGCTTCGAGGGTCGTCGCCCCTAACAATGCCGTGTCCGACTTCTCGCCAAACACGACAGGTGCGCCGCCTTCATGATCCTGGTAGATGAAATGCGCCGTCCCGATCTCGCGTTCGATTTCACCGCCGTTCGCCAGCGTAAAGGACGCCTTCTTAAAGGGTCGAATCCCAAGAGAACGAAGAACATCACGGGGAACAACGGTGTGGATCGCGCCGGAGTCGATCAGAAACTGCAACTCGCGCTCGGTCCGCGCTTGTGCGTCTTTCTTGATCTTCAGTTTCAGACGAGTAAGCCCCATATCAAAACTCCTGCATAGAACAGGTAGATTCCCTGGTCGTTCTTTGCATGTTCGACTCAGAACATCCCTCCTCGCCGCCTCCAACGTCTCGCCGCCTCGGGCGCCACACAACCTGCTCGATCGCCCCGCATCCTAGTCGGGAAAGCGGAGTCCGGGAACCTCCCCCGTCTCGGGCAGGCGCCCCCGCGCCCCCTGAGTCCGCCTGATGGGGGACGGACCCTTGACCCCGAAAGGAATCACGCTGATTCGGATGCCAAGCCGTCACTCGCGCACCTACGCGTTCTCCTTCCTCACCAGGTACGGCCCCAGCGCCAGGTGCTCCAACCCCGAGTTCTCGAACACGTGCAGCGCCTCGCGCGGACCGGCGCAAATCGGATACCCGTGCAGGTTGAACGACGTGTTCAGCATCACCCCCCGCCCGCTCAGGCGCTCGAAGTGCTTCAGGCACCGGTGCAGGTCCGGGTTGTGTCGCTCCTCCAGAAGCTGCGCCCGCGCCGTCAGGTCCGCGTGATGCACCGCCGCCAGAAACTCCGGAAACGTCTCCCGGCTGTCGAACGTCAGCATCATGTGCGGGCTGGGCATCGCCTTCGGATTCCGGATGTACTCATCCGAACGCTCACGCAGCAGGATCGGCGCAAAGGGCATCCAGAAGTCGCGCTTCTTCACCATCTGGTTGATGACCCGCACGCTGTCCACCTTGCTCGGATCCGCCAGGATCGACCGGTTCCCCAGCGCCCGCGCCCCGAACTCCATCCGCCCCCGACACCGCGCCACCGGATGCCCCGCATGAACCAGCCGCGCGATCTCCAGCTCGATGTCCTCCGGCCGGCTGAACGTGCACCGCTTTTCTTCCAGCAACTTCCGCGCCGTGGACTCGTCCACATCCGGACCGAAGTAGATCGGCCCCCACGGCTCAAGCTCCGCCGCGTCCGCCAACTCCGCGTGCGCCAGCGCCGCCGCCCCGTACGAGAGCGACTCATCCCCGCACGACGGCAGCACGCCGAGATGCGAAACTTCCGGAAGCTCCATCAGGCGCTTGTTGGCCTTGACGTTCATGAACACGCCGCCGCCGCAGACCACCTTGCCCAGCCCCGTGTGCATCACACAGTTCCGCGCCCACTGCGCCATCAGGTCTTCCGTGAACTTCTGAAGCCCGGCGCAGATCGCGTCGAAGCGCTGAAGCCGCATCGCCCGCAGCAGGCTCGGTCCCTGCATGTGCATCGGCAGCAGCGTCTTCTTCGCAAAGCCCAGACCGTCGGGGCGCAACCCGACGTAGCGATGAAAGATCCGGGCGGCCTCCTCCGCGCGGCGGGCGTCGTAATACGGCGCCATGCCCATCAGCTTGTACTCGTGGTCGTAGGGGATGAAGCCCATCAGGTACGTGACGAACGCGTAGATCGTGCCGAGGCTGTGCGGGATCGTCGTCGCCGCGATGCGCCGCAGCGTGCCCTTCGACGCCACGCTCACCGTTGCGCAATGATGCTCGCCCGCGCCGTCCAGCGTCAGCACGAGATGCTCGCTCTCCGCATCCGTGCGCATCGCGTAGTACGCCGCAGCCGCGTGACAGGCGTGGTGCCCGTAGGCCTTCACCTCGCCGCCGGAAATCCCGCATTCCGCCAGCAGCGCGCGGCGCATCAGCATGTTGTTCTTCAGCCGAGCGTAGGGCAGCTTGCCGATCAGGCGGATGAGCGCCATCCGCGCGAGTCCTGAGGGTTTCAGCAGACGTTCGAACGCATACAGTGTCGCCTTCAGGTCGCGCCGCCGAGGAACGCCGGAGATCGTCGAAAACGCGGTGCGGTCGATGTCCGTCGCGGAAAGTCCGAGAGACTTCAGCGCATGCTTGACCGCCTCGGTGGGAAATCCCCAGTAGTTTTTTTCGTAGCGGACGCGCTCCTCCTGCACGAGGTACGCCACCTTCCCGCCGACGAGCACGCAGACGGAGGCATTGTGTCCGTCGTGGATGCCCAGAATAACCTTGTCTTTGCTCATTCCGCTACGCGACGATCTTTGTCGGGCGAAGGAAAAACGTCCATCCCGCGGCGCGATGCGCGAACGCCAGCAGGTCGAAGAGCGCGGCTTGCGGCATCGCCTTCAGCAGCTCCAGCGCCCGCGGATCGCGCGTGTGCTCCTCGGCGGAGGTGGGCAGCCCGCCCTGCTTCGCCAGGCCCGCGAACGCCCACCCCGTCCGCGCGAAGATTGTGAACAACTCGTCGAACAGGAAGGAGTGCTCACACGGATTGGAAAACGTGTCCGACAGGTGCGTGATTCGGCTGCGACGCATCGCCACCTGCACGATCTCTCCGAACCGCAGCGGCGGCCCGAACCGCAACCTCTTGCGCAACGTCCGCACGCCCTCCCACAGCGTATGCTTCCGCGAAAGCCTCAGCGAACGAACCGCGCGGGCCCGATCCTGAAACGTGCCCTCGGGCAACGCGCGGTCGAGAAGCTCCCGAACCTGGAGCACCTCGCGTCGCCCGAACTTCGAGTACACGTACACCTGAAACAGGCCGTCCTCGCGGAGGATCTCCCGCACGCGGGCGAACCCGGCGGCGGGGTCGCTCAGATGGTGCAGCACCCCCATCGACGTGATGACGTCAAACCTGCCTTCCCGCGCCGAAACTCCGGCCCGACGCAGCGCTTCGCCCAGCGGCTGCGTCATGTCGGCCTGAACAAAGGTCAGATCGAGCTTCGACCGCACCGCCAGCGCCCGCCCCAGCTCCAGACTCGCCGCGTTGACGTCGATGCCCACGACGCGCGCCTGCGGCAGCATCCGCGCGATCCCCGCCGTGGCCTCGCCGGTCCCGCACCCGACGTCCGCAATCCAAAGGGGTCGCCGACTCAGCAACTCGGGCGCTCGTTCGCGCAACCCCTCGAGCAGAATCCGCGCCGAAGTCGTCCGCACCACCCCGTCGCCCGGATACGGCAGTTGCGAGTACAAGGGTGCAGTGGGCGCGACATTACCTTGATTCATGAAACTGGGACTACGCACCGGACCCGGAAATCGGATCGCCGAAAAGCACCTTCCGGTATCCCGCCTTCTCGAAAAACCGGCTTCGCACCTTCCCCCTTCGCACCTTCCCCCTTCGCACCTTCCCCCTTCGCACCTTCCCCCTTCAATGCCGAAGGGATTGCGCCCTCCAGCCCAAGGTGGGACGCCGAAGGCGACCTACCTTGGCTTACCGGAACCCCATCTCCACCAACCCTGAAAGGGTGGCGCCAAGCCCCCGATCATGCTACGTCTTCCCTCCGCACTCCGGACACTGATCGCTCGAGGCCCCCGTAAGGTTGTATCCGCAACGCCAACACAGACGAAAGTTGGATGTCCGGCTGCTTCGTCGATACTCCATGACCAGGGTCACAACACCGTAGACCAGCATGATTCCGGCCCCCGGACCCGCAAAGGCCCATTGCCCGAACTTCAATCCCAGAATCACCAGCGGGACGCCGACGGCCGTCATGAACACGCCGGACGCCATCCGCGTCTGACGGGCATGCGATATCAAGCGCTCCTGGAGCCGCGGCTGGCTGCTCTGAAACTCCCGCAGGTCGCTGATTCTCCTGGCGAGGATTTCGCATTGGGCTCGACACGCCATCACACTGCCCGTCTCAACCGCGCATTCCCGGCATAATCCGCGACCGCACACCATGCCTACGCCGATCGCAGGCTCGCCTGAATGCTCAAAGCAGTGCATGTCTAACCCACGACCGCCAGCGAGACTTCGGTTTTCTCGGGGAATTGCGCCCTGATCCGCTCCTCCAGCTCCCCCCGGAACTTCTTCACCACCGTCTCGATCGGATACGTCGCGCCATCCGGCAGACCGCAGATCGACAGCCCCGGCATCATGCCCATGTTCCGCGCCGTTTGCAGGATAAGGTCCAGGTCTTCGAGGCGTCCCGCGCCGCGGGCGATGCGCTCCGCGATCTTGTGCATCCAGCTCGTCCCCTCGCGGCACTGCGTACACTGCCCGCACGACTCCATCGCGTAGAACCGGGCGAGATTCCGCAGCACGATCCGGATGTCGATGCTTTCGTCCAGCACCACCGCGGCGGCCGTACCCAACCCCAGCAGCCCGAACTTCCGCGGATCCTCGAAGTCCATCTTCATGTGCAGTTCGGACGCGGACAGCGCGCCCATCGAGATTCCGCCGGGCAGGACGCACTTGACCTTCTTCCCGTCGCGCATCCCCCCGCCGAACCGAGGATCCTCAATCAGCTCCTTGACCGTGATGTCCATCGACCACTCGTAGCAGCCGGGCCTCTTCACTGGTCCGCTGACGCAAAACAGCTTCGGACCCGTGCTGTGCGACGGACCGACGCCTGTGAACCACGACGCCCCGCGCTCGATGATGTGCGGCACGTTGCACAACGTCTCGACGTTGTTGACGATCGTCGGCTTGCGGAACAGGCCCTCGATCGCCGGAAACGGCGGCTTGATCCGAGGCCAGCCGCGCTTGCCCTCGAGCGACTCGATCAGCCCCGTCTCCTCGCCGCACACGTACGCCCCCGCACCGCGGTGGACGTACACGTCCACGCTGAAGTCGCTGCCGAAAACCTTCCTGCCGAGGTAGCCCTTCGCATACGCCTCATCCACCGCGCGCTGGAGAATGTGAAACGGCTCGTGAAACTCGACGCGGAGGTAGATGTACGCCACCTGCGCCTGCACGGCGTAAGCCGCGATGATGACGCCCTCGATGAGCTGATGCGGATCGTGCTCCATCAGCACGCGGTTCGAGAAGGTCGGCGGCTCGCTCTCGTCGCCGTTGACGCACAGATACGTCACCTTGCGGTCCTTCGGCAGGAAGCTCCACTTCATCCCCGCGGGGAAACCGGCCCCGCCGCGCCCGCGAAGATTTGCCTTCTTGACTTCCTCGACCACCGCCTCCGGCGTCATCTTCAGCGCCTTGCGCACCGCCTGATACCCGCCGCGCGATTCATACACCTTCAAGGTCCGCGAGCCTTCAACGCCGCGATTGCGCAGCAGAATGGGTTCGTAACTCGCCATGCCGACTCCCCGAATCTTGGTCCTTCCTCGTCGCTTACGGGAGGCTCACGAACCAGCCGATACCGCAAAGCGCGAACACACACACCAGCCACGGACGCCTTGACGCGTCCCACCGCGGCGCCAGCAACGCAAACAACACCGGCACAAAATCCGTCGAAAACCGGTGATGCCCCTGATGAAACATCCCCGTCGTATGATACATGAGGATGCCGACAACGACCAGCGCCGCCGCCGCAAGCCACACGCGCGACGCGGCGTCCATCACGATCATTCGAAACGCCGGAAGCAGATACAACAGCAACGGCGATGTCCACCAGATCCCCGTGCCCTGGAAATTCGTCACTAACCTCCAACCGTGGTACTCCCGCTTCAACTTCGGAAACCCCAGATTCAGCGCATACGCGTTCCGAAGAATAAACGCAGGTGAAAATATCCCGATTCTGGCGCAGTCTCCCTGCTCCGATTCGACGCCCTCGTAGATGTACCGATATCCGAAATCCCAGGGTCGGTTGAATTTCAACGTGTTCAGCGCCGCCGGCACGCCCCCCACCACCGCGCACACCGCTGCCCCCTGCACCATCCGCGCGCGTCGCGACGATACGCGCACGCCGGAAGGAACCTCGGCGCCGCGCCACGCCGCCCAGATCACCGGGATCGCGTAGAACCCCGTCAACTGACGCGACCACGCCGCCAGCATCAGCCCCACACCCATCACCCCCACCCGCCGCCGCCCGAAAAACTCCGCCAGCATCACGAGCTGTCCCGCCACCGCCAGCACGTGGTTCACGTGATACACCTGCGACGACCGCAACGCCCACCGCAGAACCGGAAGCACCGACGTCCCACAAACCAGCGCCAACGCCAGCACCACAGCCATCCACACCCGCCGCGTCCGCTTCAGCATCACCCCGTAGGCCAGCCCCGGCAGCGGCAGGCCCAGCAGCACCGCCAGCAGCACCTGCGGCACGCCCTCCGCGCAGAAGGGAACCACCGCCGCCGCGATCAGCGTCATCATCGGCGGATACGCGTTGAGAATTCGCCCCTCGAACAGCGCCGTGTCCAGCCGCCGGAACGGCAGCTCGAACGTCCCCCGCCACCACGCGACAGCCTCACCGATGTTCAGGTTGTCTTCGTAGACGATGATCCGGTTGCCGAAAAAAGTCGCCGGGCATGTCTGTCCGTAACGCGGGGATGTGTGATCGTTGTACGGACCCGGACCACGCCAAAGCGGAGCGTCGAGGAGAAGAAAATAAACGACATAAACCGCAACCAGCCCCAGCAGCTTCGGCCGCCGCACCAGCCACGTCTTCCCATCCGACAGGGAGTAATCTCGCGCCCAGATCGATCCGCCCGCGCCCACGACCGACGCACCCGATGACCCCGGCCCCTCCGGCGCCGCACATTCGGGACCGTGCGATCCCGACGTCCGCACGTCCGTCGATCC
>BOJX01000089.1 GCA_016860685.1 Planctomycetota bacterium | reverse complement strand
CCCGCGCTGCCTGGTGACGCTGCGGCGAGGATTGCTCAACCCGCGCCAGAGTCAGCAGCTCCTCGACCTGCTGCGTCGCGGCCCGGCAGCGGCGGATGATGCGCTCCGCGACGTCCCGCGCTGAAGTGCCGTCCGCAATACCGTCACGGATCAACCCCGCCAGCGTCTGCACCGCCGCGACGGGGCTTTTGAGCTGGTGCGCCGCCGTCCGCGTGAAACGGGCCCGTTGCTCCTGAAGCTTCTCGATCGCGCGGTAGCTCGCCTGAAGATCCCGGTGCGCCGTCTCCAGCGCCTGCTCGTGCGCGTCCACCTGAAGCGAGACGCGCGTCATCGACAGCAGGCATCCGCTCACCGCTACGCCCAGCGCCCCCACCGCCGCCACCACGCACGCCCCGTCCTCGTGCACGCCGGATCCCGACAGAGCCGGCAGAAACGCGTAATGCGGCGTCAGCCAACCCACCCACTCTCCGACAACGACAAAGCCGTAAAGCGCCCACGCCGCAAGTCCTTGCAGCAGCGCGTTCGCAGGCCGCAGCAGGTGCGCCGCCAGCACGACGTGAAACAGGTAAAACACCACGAGCGGGTTTTCCACGCCGCCCGTGTACCTCAGCAGGACGCTCAGCAGCGCCAGATCGACCAGCATCTGCGCATTCGTCAGCAGCACCACCTTGCGCAACAACGCAGGATCCAGCGAAACCGGCCGGTCCGGAAGCGTCAGTCTCGACTGAAGCGCCAACCACAGCGCGTTCGCCGCGCCCAGCAACAGCGCGCAGACCAGCACCGCGTCAGGCCGTTCCGCATGAGGAAGCAATTGTCGGTCGATCACCAGCAGGACGAGCGTCGCGGCGACAATGATCCAGCGCCAGTGAATCAGCCACTGCCGGCGCACCAGGTCCACCAGCACGCGCGAACGCAGGTCTCCGCGAGGGTAGAACCGCTCCCACATCCTGCCGCCTGAAGACATGATCCCGGACCTCCGACGCGTTCCGCGGTCCCGGCGGCGCCTCCCGCCCGACAGGGGGCGGGTCAATGAACGCCGGCGGGCGCCCGCGCGCGGCGGTCCAGCGCCTGCCGCACCACGCCGCGCACCGTCGCCGCATCCAGCGGTTTGTCGAGAAAGTTCTCCACCGGAAGGTAATCCGAGCCGACCTCCCGGGCGTAGTCCAGCCCCAGTTTCTTCCCGATCGAGGAGATCACGATGATCGGAAGGTCGCGCAGATGTTCGTCCCGGCGCAGCTCGTACGCGATGTGAAACCCCTCCGTCGGCGACGCCAGCATGATGTCCAGCAGCAACAGGTCCGGAGTCTCCGCGTGCAGCCGCGCCACGCCCTCCGGCCCCGTCGGGCAGCACGTCACCCGGTACCCGCACGGCTCCAGCATCATGCGCAGCGCGTCGCACACGTCCGGATCATCATCGATCACCAGAATTCGCTCCGCGGACATCGCCCTCGCTCCCGCCGCGCCGCGCGGCCGACGACTTACTTCTCTTGAACCAGCGTCGCGTATTGCGGATACCACATCGCCTCCGCGACCACCTTCTCGACCACGTCTTCGTGCAGCCACTTCCCGCGCTTGTCCACCTGCGCCTCCCGGACCACCTGGCACGCGATCCGGAACGACACCTCGCGCAGCTCCGACGGATCCGGATAGACGGCGCCCGCCTCAAGCCGCTCCGGCTTCACGCACGATGCGAGCGCCTTGGCCGCGACGAGGAACATCGCGTCGGTCACCTCGTGCGCCTCCGACACGATGCACCCCAGCCCCACGCCCGGGAAAACGAACACGTTGTTTCCCTGCCCGATGATGTGGGTCCGCCCGTTGTGCTCGACCGGCGCGAAAGGACTGCCCGTCGCCACCACCGCCCGCCCGTCCGTCCACCGGATCGCCTCCGCCGGCGTGCATTCCGCCTTCGAGGTCGGATTGCTGAAAGGCATGACCAGCGGGCGCCGCGCATGCCGCGCCATCTCGCGGACGATCGGCTCGCTGAATTCGCCCGGGGTCGCCGTCGTGCCGATGAGGATCGTCGGTCGCGTCTTCCGCACGATCGCCACGCGATCCGCCGCATCTGCTTCGGTCAGTCCGAAGTGCCGCATCGCGCCCCCCGACAGGGCGAACGCGCGCTTGTGCTCCTCGCGGATATCCCGGCCTTCATGCACCAGACCGTGCGTGTCCACGAAGATCATCGACCGCGCGATCGTCTCCTCGGACACCCCGCGCTCTCGCATCGCCGCCCGGATCAGCCGACCGATCCCCACCCCCGCCGCGCCGGACCCGAAGAAAAGGATGCGCTGATCCTCGAGACGCTCCCCCAGGTGTCCGAGGTGTGCGAGAACCCCGCCCAACGCCACGGCGGCCGTCCCCTGAATGTCATCGTTGAACGACGGCAACCGCTTGCGATAGCGGTCCAGCAGCAGGAACGCCGTCTCCTTGTGAAAGTCCTCCCACTGCAGCAGCGCCTTCGGGTATATGTCCACCACGGCCTGCACAAACGCCTCGATGAAGTCCTCGTACGCCTGCCCGCGCAGACGCCGATGGCGCAACCCGAAGTAACACGGGTCGTTCAGCAGGTCGGAGTTGTTCGTGCCGACATCGAGGCTGATCGGGAGACACTTCGACGGGTGAACACCCGCCGCGGCGCTGTAAAGCGCCAGCTTCCCCACCGGAATGCCCATCCCGCCCACGCCCTGGTCCCCCAGCCCCAGGATGCGCTCGTTGTCCGTCACGACGATGAGGCGCACGTCTCGCCGCGACGCATTCCGCAGCAGCTCCGGAATCCGGTTCGAGTCGTTCGGGGTGATCCAGAGTCCCCGGTAGCGCCGGCAGATGTGGCTGTAAAGCTGGCACGCCCGACCCACCGTCGGCGTGTACACGATCGGCAGCAGTTCCGCGAGGTTATCAATCAGCACGCGGTAGAAAAGCGTCTCGTTCCGGTCCTGCAGCGCCGCCAGCCCGATGTACTTTTCAAGATCGTCCTTCTTCGCCCGAAGGTGTTCGAGTTCCAGGACGACCTGCTGGTCGATCGTCAGCACATGCGGAGGGAGAAGCCCCTCCAGCCCCAGCGCCCGCCGCTCCGGCCAGGTGAACGCCGAGTCCTTGTTCAGCAGCGGATCACGCAGCAGCGCCGGTCCGCGCACGCGCGGGACGGGATGCGTCTCGGTTTCCTGTATCATGTTGACCTCTTTCATTTCGGTCGAAATCCTCGGCGGCGCTTGCCGTCGCATGACCTCATACCGACGCCGCCCCGGGCCGGAACCGCGTCTTATCGCCTCTGAATACCTGCAATTCCGATGCCAACCCCCCCTGCTCTTACCCGACCCTTCTTCCTGGGTCGTTCTTCGGTCTCCCGCCGCCGGTGGCGCCTTCAGACGCCTCGACTGGCACGACTCCTGCATTCCTTTTGATCGGGCTGACCGATCTGAGGCCGCGGGGAACGCCTCACGAGCAGGCCCGGAGGGAGGAGCCGACATGATCGCTACCGTGGATCTGGCGGAACGCATCCGCCGCGAACATCACAAGGTCGAGGAATTCGCCGTCCGGCTGCATCAACGCATTGCGGAGCGCCCCCGCGATAACTTCGGACCCTGGCTGAGGCACGTCGAGGAAGCCTTCGAGCGGTTTCGCGCCCATCTCCTGCAACACATGGCGCTGGAGGAACGGGAGGGCTACCTGACCGCCGTGACCGATCGGCGACCGGGTTGGTCCCGCCGCGTCGACCGCCTGCGCCTCGAACACCGCCAGTTCGAGACGCTCCTGCGCGAGTTGCACCTGCGTCTCGGCCAGTTGCGCCCCGAGGACCACCTCCTCGTCCTGGACTGGTCGGACCGCGTCGTCGCCCTCCTCGGTTACGTTCGCCACCACGAGAACGAGGAGAACGACCTCGTGGAGTGGGTGTTCACCGAAGACGTCGAAGCAAAGGATTGAAGCGCCGTTCAGTCGCTCGCGATGCCTCAACGCTCATTGAACCGCGCCGGAATCGAAGGAGCCTGAACCGCCAGGGTTCTGAGCACCTTCGCGCGATCCTCGGCGGAGAGGCGCAAAACAACGACCGTGTGAGTCTGGCCCGGCACGGTCGCCCCTCCCCTCCGATGTTCGATCGTCGGCGCGCTCGCTACGGCCGCGCCGAATCCACGCGGAAGATCGCCGTCGACCCGCTGACCTCGTGCGCGATGATCAGCAGCGGCGCGGCGATCGGGCTGTCTGACGCCGGGACGAACACAATGCCCTCAGGCCCCAGATCCCCGGCAGTTCCGTCTTCGGCGTCGCCCGAGAAATCCCGGGGGTTGACGTACTCGATGAAGCGGACCTCCTTCGGGTCCGTGATGTCGTACACCAGGATGCCCCCGATGCGCTCCAGTCCGATGAAGGCATAAACCCGCCCGTCCACCTCGCCGATCGCCAGCGCCTCGGGCTCCGGACCCTTGTTGTCGCTGCGGGAGTCGAAGCTGTCGTTCTCCGCGTTGTTCGAGTTGAAGTCCGCGGGGAACGCGGCGGCGGTGATCCGCTCGAAGTCTGCGCCGCTGTCGAACTTGCGCTTGCCCCGGCGGTTCCAGATCGAGAACGACCGCGTGCCGAAGGAATACAGCTCCTCGTACGCGCCGTCATTGTCGACGTCGCCCATCGTCGTCGTGACGTTCAAACGCCCTAGCTCGGAATCCTGCTGAAGGAACGCCGCGTCCGGGAACGCTTCCGGATCCAGCAGCAGGTCGCCGATGCGCTCCTCTTCCGCGAACGTCTCGTAGTCCCTCGCGTCACCCTCGTTCGCGGTCACCGCGTAGGTCTTGCCGTCGCCCACCGTGTACGAGGCAATCGCGTCCGGCAGGAACAAGCCGCGCACGGGCCGCCTCTTGATCACGATGCCGCCATCTCGGTCGCTGCAATCCATCGCGTAGCGCTTCTTGTTGTGATGGATCGTGCCCAGTGCGACCACGTCCGTGATCCTCCGCCCCGGCACGTCGACGATCGCCAGAGCGTTGTTCTCCTGGAGCGTCACGTACGCCGTGGTTGAGTCCGCGGTCACCGCGACATACTCCGGCTCGATGTCCTGCGCCACACTCGCGCCCGGGCCGAAGATGCGCACCCCGGGAAGCTCCGCGTCGTTGAACGCCGAAAAGTCCAGCGTCGTCACGTCGTCCTGCGTCACGTGCTCCGCGCCGCCCGTCACGTCGATGATGCTGATCGTGCCGATCGGGTCGATGCTGTAATCGTCGTTCGGCTCGCCCTCGTTCGCCGAGATAACCGTCGTTCCGTCCGGTGTGAACGTCACCATGTCGGGCAGGGCGCCCACCACCACCACCGAGAGCACCGCGCCGTCCGCGTTCATCAGGATCACGCTTCCCGGCTCGGTCTTCGGTTCGGTCTGCACCGCCGCCGCAATGATCCCGCCGCGCGCCGCCACGCCGTTCGGGCTTGCTCCCCACGGCGTCACATCCACCTGCGCCACCAGCGTCGGGTTCGTCGGGTCAGAAACGTCGATGATGTCGATCGTGTGATCGGCGGAGTTGGTGACGAACACGCGCCGCGAAGCCGCGTCATACGCGGGAATCTCCGCCGCCGTCCCGTCGTAAATGCCGGTTTCATACCGGCCGATCTGCTCGATATGAATGTCCCCCCGCGCCACGGCGGCCGAACCCGCGGAAACCAGCGCCAGAATCACCCGTATCCGTCCGGCGTCATGCATCATGATTGGCTTCTCCCCCGGGGGCAGCCGCGGTGCGCCCCTCCTCTCGCGACGACCGGTCACCGCCCCCGCGCCGCCGCGGATCGCAGATGACGGCGGTCGCGCGCAGAGGGTATGAGCTTTGGGCAAAGATTCGACGATCGTTGGCCCTGCTTACGCTCAGGAGACGCCAGGTTCGATCGAAGACCGACCCGCCTGGATGCCGCGCAGTCTTCACGACGGCAGAGGGTTAGGTCATTACGGCCAGGGGAACGGGCGATCTGGTATACTGGCGGACTGTGGCGGCCAGTCCCCCGACTTGCAGGGTCTTTGAGGTTTACGAGGCTTACAAGCCGGGTGATGGTCTGGATTCACGGGGGGCAGAGCAACAAGGAGGCAGGACATGAAGAGGATTGCGAGTTTGATGGTGTCGCTTTCCGCGAGCGTGGGGTTCGCCGAAGTGCTCGATCAGTCGTCGCCGGTGGGCAACACCGGGTTCAACGGCGGCGCCAGCAGCCTGACCTGGCAGCAGGAAGTTCGCGTCGCAGTGGCGGGAACGTTGACGCGGGTGGAGATCAACATCAACAACCCGGGATCGGCGTTCTTCTTCATCAACGTCGGCGCGCCGTGGCAGAACGACGCCAACGACTTCGAGGCGACGATCACGGCCAACTCGGTCGGAGACCTCTCGATCGACGTCTCGTCGGCGAACATCCAGCTTGACGTCGATGACCGCTTCGTCATCGGCATCAAGGGCACCGATCAGAACCTCGGCTTCACCGGCAGCGGTTTTCCGGGGTTGTATGATCGCGGCGAACTCTGGTTGAACGGTCAGGTGTACGTCGGCGCCGGGCAGTTCGACATCGCCTTCAAGACCTACATGGAGGAGGGCGCGGCCTGCAACGGCGGCGAGTCGCTCAAGGCCTCGTGCAAGGCGAAGCGCGATGACTTCCAGGCCAAGGGCGTCCTCAAGGGCGGCACGCCGGGCGTCGAGTACACGATGTGCCTCGACGGCGGCGATTGTGTAACGGTCACGGCCAACGATCGCGGGAAGGCGAAGAACAAGTTCCGCACCACGGCAGGCTCGCACACGATCACCGTTGAGGAATGCGGTCTGAGTCGCGTTACGGATTGCAGTTGATCCCGTCGCGTTTCCGGGTCGAAACAGGACCGGGAGGCGTCCGGGAGCTGTGACAGAACACGGAAGGGGCGCGTTCGCCTGCGGACGCGCCCCGCTCCTTGCGCCTTGCCGGACCGGTTTGCAGGGTCTTGCGTCGGCGGTCGCATCACCGGTTACTCCGCCGCGACGTAAATCCGGTAGCTGCGGACGTGTCGCTGGGGTCCGCCGTGCTGAGGCGAGACGGATTCATCCTCCACGCGGACCACGAATACGTAGCAACCTTCGCTTTGCGGAACGCCCGCGAGGCGGCCGTCGTCCTGCAACGCCAGACCCGGCGGCAGACCCGCCTCGCAGCCCGTCGGCGGCGGAAACTCAGACTCCGCGTCAAGCGACCCGTGATACGGCGGCGTTGAAGGTCACCAGGTCCGACGTGTTGAATGCCGCGTCCGTGGTCAGTTTGATAAAATCCGCCGTATCCACCGCCGACGGCGGAGGCGTTCTGGGCGACTTCCTTCAGGCTGACGCCGTCGACCGCCAGGGCGGCCAAGCTCCCCGCGGCGCCGCCGCGAAACTCAAGACCTGCACCCGCGTCGAAGTTCGCCTCTTCCGAGGAAACCTCGATCAGGTCGCTGGCGTCGGTCCACTCGGTCACCGTATCCACGGCGGCCACGATGGCGAAGCGTGATCCTTCCCTCGCACAACGGACTACCGAGCCTTGAACAGCGCGGCATCCAGGATGGACCACACATGCACCAGCCAACCCAACCAAATGAACCACAGCGCGCCGGCCAGCAGAAACATGATGACGGCCATCAACAAGCGGCCTTGGACAAGCTGCCCGAGACCGGGAATGAAAAAGCTGCATATCGCTGCCAACACATTACCTGCTGACCCCTGACCCGTTTGCGCCATGAACGTTTACCTCCGCATACCCCTTCGACGCGAAGCTTGAACTATTTCGGGGTCGTCCTTGTTCCGCGCTGGCAGGCGAATCGACCGAGAAGGGAGCAGTCGCCGCCAACCGACAGACCCGCCCTGCGACCGGCTTACTCCCGCTTCTTCTCCCCTTCCTGCTTCAGCGCCGCCAGCTCCGCCCGCAGGCCGCTGAGGCGCGCGAGTTCCTGATGGTGCTCCGCCTCCGCCTCCGCGTCGATCAGACGGTCCAGTTCCGCGTCGGTGATGACCTCGCCGGCGGCGGACAGCTCCACGTCCTGGCTGGCCACGTCTTCCACCGTGTCGAGGAACATGTTCATCCGCTCCTCCATCGACTGCGACTGGACCATCGCCTTCTCCCAGTCCGCCTGGGTCTTCAGCAGGTCCGTCTCGCCGAAGAGGCGGCCGATCTCTTTCGCCATCAGCGACATGGACGCGGCGAAGTCGGCGGAGGCCTCGGCCTGTCGCTTGATGAGCAGCGCGTTCTTCACCGACAGAAGCTGGCGTTCGAGCAGTTTGCGGATCGTCGCGGTTTTCTTGAGCGAATTGCGGATGAACTGGTACTGGGCGTGGTCGCCGATTTTTCGGGCGTGGTGGGCGTTCTTGATGAACTCGTCCTGAAACCGCGCCTGCTCGCGGATCGACTTCTCGATCCGCCGGATGCCCTGGCGGATGCGGATATCCCGCTCGATGCGACGCTCTTCGGATGATTTGAACAAGCCCATGTTAAACGCCGAAATCAGTACCGCGACCGTAAGGGAGCGGGGTCTGCCCGCAGGACGCACTGCATCTAATCCACCGGCTTCTTTCGCGTTGGCGGAGGCGACCCCGACCCGTTTACCGATTCGATCCGCGTCACGTGAACCAGGGCGATCTGCGTCACGCCATCCGCCACGCCGGGGGCATCCGCCGCCGGACGACCGACGTAAACCGTCGCACGTGAAAGCAGGCACATCTCGGGATGCCGGATGTCGTACGTCGCTCCGTCCGAAACAAACAGCCGAAACGGCTCAAACGGCTTGCGGTCCAGGTAATCTCGAATGTCTTCCGGCCTGATCATCCCGCCACCTCAATAATACTCCCGTTCCGGTATCACCACCCACAGAATAAGGTATATCAGGACCGGCGACCCGAACCCCACGACCGCCGCGATGGCGAACAACACCCGCAGCACTGTCGCGTCAATGCCGAAGTATTCCCCCAGTCCGCCGCACACGCCGGCGAGGTAGCGGTTATGCACGCTGCGGCGTAATGTCGTACTGTGACCCATTCCGTCTATCCTCTGTCGTCGACGATCCCGCAGCAAACCGCAAGTTCACGGCGGGAGAACACTAAACCACAAAGATCACAGAAGGCACGGAGTCTGATCCGCAGATGAACACAGAGGCACACAGATAATACGGGAATTGCCGTCCGCGGCGTCACTCTGGACCTCTTGCATTCATCTGCGTCTATCTGCGTTTATCTGCGGATAACCCTTCTTCTCTGTGAACTCTGTGTGCTCTGTGAACTCTGTGGTTAAGAATCCGCCTCCTCGCGGCTAGGGTTCAAGAACCCGCTTCCTCACGGGCGCGGCTCGGAAATCCCCGTCGCTCGCGCTCCGGGCTCGTGGTTTCTCCTTTTCGACGTTTCGACTTTCGGCGCTTCGACTTTTCAACTTTCAGCTTTCGACGTTTCGACTTTCGACTTTTCACTCCGCTGCCTGCTGGCGTTCGCGGACTCGGCGGTCGGCTTCGTCGAAGCCTTGCGCTTCATCCGCGATCTCGCCGCGGTCGAGCTTCTCCCAGATGTCCATCACGGCGCGGCCTGCTTCGTTGTTTGCCGCCGCGTGCTCGTCGGCTTCGCGGCCGAGCGCCAGAACCTCGTCCAGCCGCTCCTGATACATCTCGACCTTCACCGAGTCCGCCTCGATGAGCCTGCCGAGGCGCATCATGTCCTTCGCGCTGATGAGGCCCAGCTTGCCGCCGCCCTTCATGCGATCGGCGTTCTCGCGGAGCATCCGCAGGCGCGAGACGGTGAGCAGCTCCTTCGTGCGGATGTTGAGCTGCCGCTGAAGCATGAGCTGCTCGGTCGTCCGCAGCTCGAACTCCTGGGCGAGCATCTGCCGCGCCTCCGGCGTCTTCTCCTTCGCCCCGCGCTCGAAAAGCCCCTGCTTATCCTTGGCGAGCTTGAGCACTTTATCGAGCATCTGCTTGCGATCTTTTTCCAGCAGAAGCTCCTGGCGCCGCAGCTCCGAGCGACTCATCTCGGAGATCGACTTCTTGCGCCTGGTGAGGTAGTCGAAGAAAGTCATGAGAAGCTGCCAGTTGCTCGTTCGTAGCGGTTATCTGCGCGTAGGGCGGGCTGTGCCCACCTTCACCTACAGTAATTCTCTGCTGCGAAAAAGGCGGGCAGAGCCCGCCCTACGATGTTTCAACATCCAACATTCAACACCCAACATTCGACATTCGACATCCGACATTTCCTACGTCGCTTCCGGGTCGCGCAACTTGGGATTCGCCTCCGGACGCGTCATCATCGGCGGCGGTTCCGGCGGCGGAACTGCGGCGCTTCGCTGCGGCGTCGCAGGCTCCTTGCGCGGCGCGGCCGGCTTCACTTCTTCGCGTTGCGCGGCGCGAGGCGCGGCGTCCGCCGGCGCCGCGGATTCCTTCCGCTCGCCCGCTCGGCTCCCCGCGCGTGACGACGACGCCTCCTGAAACTCCTTGAGGATGTCCTGCTCCTCATCGCTCATGACGGCTTCGCTCATCCCCGCTTCGAGCGACGCCACGAGGTCTGCGTCGGCCTTGAGCGTCTCGAGCATTTCCTCCGCCGCCACCGCGTGCTCGGTCAGCTCCTGCGAGTCCGGCAGCTTGGCGATCTGCCCTTGCTGGATCAGCGTGAGATTGTGAATGTCGGTGCTGATGATGTTGATCTGCTGATTGAGCATCCCCAGCGACGTGTTGACGCGGAGGATGTCCTTGCGGAGCTGCGCGACCTGCGCCGCGATGCGCCGCTGGGTGAGCGCGGAGTTCGCCGCCCGACCCTGCTCCATCAGCTCGTCTTCCTTCTTCTCCAGCTTGGCGATGTCGTCGTAGAGGCGGTCTCGGCGCTGGGTGAGCGCGGCGCGGCGCTCCGACAGCAGGTTGATCTTCTGCTTGTCGTCGCCCTCGCGGGAGAACATCTGCCGGATCCGGTCGATCATGCTCACCGAGTTCTTCTCCCCGGGCATCGCCGCCGCGCCCCGATACAGGAGGAATGTCCCGTCTTTCTTCGCCAACTTCAACTCCGGGTCCGCTTTCACGACTTCCTCCAGCGCGGTCTTGACCACGGCCTCGGGCAGCCCCGTCCGCTCCACGACCTGCTCCAGCGACAAACTGCCGGTCAGCAGGTCGGCGCTCGCCTCCTCGACGACGCGCTTCGCCCGATCCACCTTCTGCCGGGAGCTTTCGGGGTCGAAGATCGCCAGCACGCGGGCATCGACCGCCGCCCCGGGCGAGGAGACCTTCCACCCCCCCGTCCCGTCCGGTTCGATGAGCACCAGGGTGATATTCGGGAAATCCAGCCCGCTATTGTGGACCTCCCGGGCGAAGCCCGTCGGGCTGCACACGCCGATGACGTGCGGCGTTTTCGCATCCCCCGCGAGGCGCCGGACGTGGTCCGTCAACTCCGCCAGACCGATCGGCGGCGCCTCCCCGGCGTTATCGGCCGCGAAATGCTCGAGCGGCGACAGCACCGAGGCGATCGCCACGCCCGTCGCCCGCTTCCCGAAGATGAAACGACGCTCGAACCCGCGCAGGACGACCCGGCGGTTGCACGGCAGGGCCTTCAGCGCCGCGCGGTCCGGCCGCCCGTGCCGCGCGAGCAGCGCCCGCAGGCGGTCCTCCTCGTCGTGCTGCGACGCGCGCCAGAACTTTCCGCGGAACGCCTTCCCCTTGGCGACTTCGAAGTTCATCTGCACGCCGGACAGAAACGACGTCTCTCGCTGAAAAGCTTGTTCGGCTCGACTCATCGCATTGCACCGTTACGCAAGCGGATCCTGAGTTTCGCTCATCAAACGCGACAGGATCCGAAGCGGCTGCGTTGGTTCTTCGTTATTTGTCATTCGCAATTCGTCGCCCGTCATTCCGCCGTCGGCGTTCCCATTCCGGCGTCAGATTCTCTCCCCGCACTTCGGGCAATACCTCGCCGGGCGGGCGTCCTCGTGTCCGCAGGCGGGGTTTCGGCAGCGGGACAGCGCCGCGGTCCGCGGAGCGGCCTCGTCGTTGTCGTCCACGTCGAACATCCACATGACCCCGCGGCTCATCGCGCGAAGCGCCTGTGACAGCACCCAGAAGACGCCGTAAACCAGCGCTCCCAGCCCCGCCACCACCGCCACCGCCGTCACCAGCAGGTCCGCCGGCATCGCTCCCTCACCTCCTCCATCGTCGCCCGCCGCTGCTGACCTTTCTTGAAAAGCTGAACCGCGCCTGTCATTCCGAGTCGCGTCCGCCAGGAAGCGTTCTTTCCTCCGATCAGACACGGCGTTCGCATCGGCGTCGCAAGCCCGCGCGGGCGTCGCCGCCACGCCACAATCGGCGCCCCTTTCATCATACCACCAGACGCAGCTTCGTTCCGCAGAAGATGCAGTAGCGATCCGACGCCTGCACGTACCCGCCGCACTCGCCGCACCGCGGAACCACGGCGGCAAGCTGCGCCCCGCAATGAATGCAATAGTGATCGCCCGCCCGGACCGCGCGAGCACAGCGCGGACAGGCCCTCTCCCCGCCCGCACCGCCGAGTTCGTGCCGACCGGCCGGACCGGTGACGCTGACGGTTTCCGGTCGGACCGCGGACACCGCTTCCAGCATCTGCTCGGCGGAGGCGTAGCGCCGGTCCAACCGCGTGTACGCGCGGCGGAAGACCTCGTCGAGCGGTTTCGGAACGCCGGGTCGCAGCAGGCTGGGCGTCTCCGTCCCCTGCGGGCGCTCGCCGGTAAGCATCTCGAAAAGGAGGATGCCGCAGGAATACAGGTCGCTGCGGGCGTCCACCGGCTGGTTCTCGCGCTGCTCGGGCGACATGTAGGCGAGCGTGCCGCTGATGCCGCGGCCGTCCTCGGCGAAGAAGCTCCCGCTTTGCAGCATCGACTCCGTCGCGGCGCTGCCGACGCGACCGAGACCGAAGTCCGTCACCTTGACCGCGCTCTCGTCGATCGACGCCAGCCCGTCGAGCGCATGCGCCAGCAGGACGTTCTCCGGCTTCAGATCCCGGTGAACGACGCCGTGCCCGTGCGCGACGGTGAGCGCCCGCAGCACGCCGCGCAGAATCGTCATCGCGGCGGCGACGGGGAACGACGCGCGATGATGCTCGATCGCCCTCCGCAGCGACGCCCCCGGCACGTACTCCATCACCAGGTAGGGCGGATCCGCATAAGGGTCCAGGTCGATCGCGCGGACGATGTTCGGATGCCGCAGAGCATGAACGACCACGCCTTCACGCTGAAGGTGGCGGACGTAATCCGGCTGCGTCGGAACCTTGATCGCCACCGTTTCATCGAGCACGTGATGCCGCGCCCGCCAGACCTCGCCGAACGCCCCGGCGCCGAGGCGCTCCTCGAGGAGGTAGTTGCTGATCCGGGTTCCCTTCTGGAGTGT
>BOJX01000088.1 GCA_016860685.1 Planctomycetota bacterium | reverse complement strand
TCTCGGCCCGCTGGTCGAGAAGGTGGTTCAGAGTTACTGGGCGGACGGCCGGACGCGGCACATCGACCGGCAGTATCTGCCGTCGCGGGCGAGAATCATCGAACTGACGGAGCTGCTGCTGGAGCTGGTCTTTCCCGGGTTCTTCGGACGGCAGAACCTGACAACGCACAACGTGGCGTTTCACGTCGGCGACCTGCTGCCCCGGGTCGGGGAGCTGACGTACACGCAGATCCTGAATTGCCTTTGCTACGAGGCGGAGGCGAGGCTTGAGGGTCGCGTCGACGAACCCGCCTGCGAAGGCCGGGCGCGAGAGTTGACGCTTCAGTTCGTCGAACGCATGCCGGCGGTACGAGAGATGCTCGGGGGCGACGTGCAGGCCGCGTTCGACGGCGATCCGGCGGCGCTGAACCTCGACGAGGTGGTGCTTGCGTATCCCGGGCTTTTCGCCACGGCGGTTTACCGTCTCGCGCATGAGTTGTACCGCCTGCATGTGCCGATGATGCCGAGGATCATGTCGGAGTGGGCGCACATGATGACCGGCGTGGACATTCACCCCGGAGCGCGGATCGGGCGCGGGTTCTTCATCGACCACGGCACCGGCGTCGTCATCGGTGAGACCACCGACATCGGCAATAACGTGAAGATCTACCAGGGCGTGACGCTCGGCGCCTTGTCGATCCCGAAGGACGAGCGCGGCCGCGCCATCCGCGGGCGGAAGCGCCACCCGACGGTGCAGGACAACGTGACGATCTACGCCAACGCGATCGTGCTCGGCGGCGACACCGTCGTCGGTGAGGGGGCGATCGTGGGCGGCTCCGTCTTCGTCACCACCAGCGTGCCGCCGATGAGCACGGTCACGTTCAAACCCCCCGAGCTGCACTTCAAGACGAAGTCCGCCGGCGCCCCCGCACCGACAAGCGACCGTCCGGGGCAGATCATGCCGGATTACGAAATCTGATCCGCGGGGTCAGAGGCGGCGAGTCCAGTCCGCGTCGGCGTATTTCAGCGCGAGGGCGTCCGCCTCGGTCAATTCGTCCGGCGTCCACATTCCGGCCTGGACTTCGAGCGACGGGCCCGCCGCGTCGAGAAGCCGGCGCGGGAAATCCTCGCGGAGAAACCGCACCGCCTCCGTCCTTGAAACGCCGAGCCGAGCGACCGGTTGCTCCGCGAAGCGGCTTGCGACGATGATGCTCCCGTGCTGGAGGACCGCCCGAGTCGTGCGGCGCTGGGCGCTGCCGGCGATCTTGTCGTCGCCGACGAGAACATCGAAGCAATGCCGCCGCGCAAAGCAGAAGAAAGGCCCTCGCGCCGCACCGGAATCGTCGTTCGCACATCCGCGCCATGCCGGAACGCCCAGCGCCGACAGGCATGCGATCACCGCGTCATGCGCCCGCTCGTAAAGCGCGTTCGGACCGCCTGACAGTAAGGTGTGTCCGTGCGGAAGGGCGAAGGCGTACGTAAGCTCAAAGTCGTGCAGAATCGCCCCGCCGCCGGTGAGCCGCCGGACCACCGCCAGCGACCGCAGGTGATCTGGAAGCGCGGACGTTGCGTCTGCGGACTGGAAGTACCCGAGCGAAATCGTCGGCTCGCGCCACTCATACAGGCGCAACGTAGGCGGCGACGACCCCTCTCCGACGCGCGTCAGCAACGCCTCGTCGCGCGCCATGTTGGCGACCCCGGCGAGCGGCTCATCCTGAAGCACGCGAAGCTGATCGACATCCGTCGCCACGGTTCCGTCCCGTCACCGATCGAAGTGGATGCGCCGCGTCGGGGCGGGCGTTCCGCTCGCGTGTCGCCCCGTCAGGGAGATAACGTCGGCGTGATGACGATCGTGTTCGAATCCGGTCCGACGTCGAAATCCGTCGTCGCCGCGCAGGTGTACGAGAACGTGCGACCCAGATCGTCTTCCTGCACCGTGAACACGGCGGTTCCGCTGAAGGCGTTGGATTGAAGCCGTCCTTCCTCGTCCGGGAAGAAATTGAAAAGCACCTGCTCGCCTTCGGGAGGCTCGCCCGCCAGTGAACACGTCAGCAGCACCTGCTCGAACAACCCCGGGGTCGGGTTGCTGACGGTCAATTGCACCGCCAGGCTTGGCTCCTCGCCCCCGCCGCCGTTGTCGTTGGCGTTGGCGTTGTCGTTCTGGTTCGAATTCAGATTGACGTTGGAATTGCCTCCCCCACCTCCACCCCCGCCACCTCCACCCCCACCGCCGGGGGGGGAGTTGTCCGGATTCAGAATCCCACCGCAGCCGATGCCTACGCCCGCTACGAGAGTCGCAGCGAGAAGCAACACTTCAAAAAAAGAAGATAATCGTTTTTTCATGGATACCCCTGCTCCGAGGAATGTCCTCAGGTCGCGTTTTCTGCCTTCTGGCGCGTATTGCGTTGGCTCCTGTTGCTTGAAGGAGTTGAGGACGGGGCTGTCTACAACCTCAGGCTGGGAGATTCCGCGTAAATGCCTGGCGGATTTGTACGTCCGGGTTTCGTTTCCCGTCAAGATGTGCGGACGCCACCCCCGGCGGACTATCAAACTCGGGAGGCACGTTTGAACCTGCCGGCCGGTTGACTTTCCTGCCGCCTTTGAGGATTGTGACGGATTCGACGACCCAGCCTGAGCCGATCGGGACCGAGTGCCGATAAACCGCTGGTCAGTGTGGGTTTAAGCAGTGAGAAGACCGCCGGCGCCCCCCCGGGGCAGGAGTTGGTGGGATGCGGTCCCGTGTGAAGACAGTTCGGTTGATTCTGGTTGCCGCCCTTTTCGGGCCGGCGCTGGGCTGCAACTCGATCCTCAATGAGTGGCTGAACCCCTCGATCCCGGGCAATTTCCGGGAGAACCGCACGATGTCGATCCGCACCGCCCTCACCGTCGAGGATGTCCCGGGGACGATCCCGGGTGCTACCGAGCCGACGCATGACGACCTGGTTCCGAAACCGGTGTCGTACCGTATTGGACCGGGGGACATCGTGGCGATCGAGATCGAAGAACTCAGGCAGGTCGGAGTTCCCTGGCAGGGACGGTTTCAGATCAGCGAAGTCGGAGAGCTGCCGCTGCCGGTCGTGGGGCGGCTTAAGGTCGCCGGGATGACGCCGCTGCAGATCGAGGACCGAATCCGCGAGCGTCTGATCGAAGACCAGATTCTCGCTGATCCGAAAGTGCTGGTGCTCCCGCTCGACGTGTACGAAGCGAAGTACATGCTTTTCGGCGTCGGGGTCAGCGCGTCAGACAACTCGCCGCTTCGTGCGGGACGTATTTCAATCGTCCGCCCGGACCTTGATGTGCTTGAGGCGATCAATGACGTCGGCGGGTTGAACGAGTTCGTCACAGAGGTGTACATCTTCCGTCAGGAGCCGCCCGTCGATCGGGGTGAACCGGAAGGCGCTCCTTCGAGTTCGCGGGCAACGCACGAACCAGATGCCTCGCGGGACACGACATCGCCAAGGGAGGCTGACATCGCAGCTCCCGGCGCCGACGCGCCGGCGGCCGGCGCGAGCGAACCCGGCGAGGAGGTCAAGCAGGCGCCTCAGCCCGAACCTGAGAAGTCCGCAGAGGAGGAACTCCTTGCAGCGGTGATCGCCCAGGACACGGCTGCGGAGCAGGGTGACAACGCCGCGCCTTCGGGCGGTCCTCCTCAAGATACGGCCGACGCGAGGCGCACCGGCGACTCGGATGCGGACGTCGCGCCCGACACGCTTTACATCTACCAGGACGGTGCTTTCGTTCCGAATCCGGCGCGTGCGGCTGAAAACGAGGACCGTCCTCGGCCCGTCCCGGTCGAGCGGCTTCCGCTTTACGAGGCGATCCAGTCGACGGTGGACTGGTCGCGGATCGCCGGAGAGACCTCCTACCGGATCATCCGGATTCCCGCGGATGCCTTGCGGGCGGGCGATCCGGAATACAAGGTCATTGTCCGTCCTGGAGACGTGATCCGGATCGTCAGCGGCGAAATCGGCGTCTACTACGTGATGGGGCAGGTCGGGCGCACCGGGCCTTTCACGTTCAACTCGGAGCAGGTGACGCTGAAATCCGCGATCGCGGCGGCTGGAGGGCTGGGGCCTCTCGCGTGGCCGACGAACTGCACGATCTACCGTCGTCACGGATTGCGTGAGCAGATGATCCAAGTGGACCTCGACGCCATCTTTGCGGGCAAGGAGGACGACGTGACGGTTCTCCGTGGCGACATCATCAACGTCGGAACGAGTCCCTTTGCGCCGTGGCTGGCTCGCCTGAGGGCGCTGACGCTTCCGAACCCGACGGCGACGGTGGGCTACGCTTTCACGTACTCGCGGAACTTTGCAGACATCGACTCGTTCGCAGTGCAGCCGAACCCGGCGACGCGCCCCAGCAAATTCGAGCAGCTTTTCCCGTGAGCCGACGATCTCCCAGTGATGACCGCCGCACCGATGACAAAACGCTCGCCGTTGGAGGGCTTTCGCTCCGGGGTGTCGGCGTGGGTGAAAGCCGCGCTGGTCGCGGCGGTGTTCACCACGTTCTTCCGGCGGACGTTCACGAATCACTTCGCGTACAAGTGGACACACGACGGGAACTGGACGCACGGCTGGCTGATCCCGCTGCTTTCCGCGTATTTTCTCTGGATCCGCCGGGACGACTTGGCGCGGACCGAGGCGCGCCCGGCGTGGACCGGGGCCGCGGTGCTGACGGCGGCCGTCGCGGCGTACCTGTATTTCTCCTGGATCCAGCCGATCCGTTATGTGCAAGGGCTTTGTCCGGTGGCGGCGCTGGCGGGGACGGTGCTGCTGCTGGGGGGATACTCGTATCTGCGCAAAACCGGATTCGCGATCGCGTATCTGCTGCTGGCCGTGCCGCTGCCGCAGGGCGTTTATGTCGAGCTGACGTTTCCGCTGCGTCAGTTGGCGTCGGTGCTTGCGGGGGCAGTTCTGTCGCTGCTGCCGAACGTGCAGGTGGAGGTTCACAACGTCATCATCGATTACGTGCGCTTCGACACGGGCTCTGCCGGTTTCCTCAACGTCGAGGAAGCGTGCAGCGGGATGCGGCTGATGATGTCGTTCGCGGCGTTGTCGCTGGCGTACGCCCATCTGGCGAAGACGTCGGCGTGGGGTCGGGCGGCGATCGTGCTGGCATGCCTGCCGATCGCCGTGTTGTGCAACGCGGCGCGGGTCGTGGCGACAGGTTTGTTCGTGATTTACGACCGCCCCGACCTGGCGCGAGGCACGCCGCACATGCTGCTGGGGATTGCGACGCTTTTTCTCGCCCTCGGAATGTTCGCCGTCGTGAACTGGATCTTGACGCACCTGTGGGTGGAGGACGGGACCGCCGCCGGATCGTGACTCGATGACGACGTTACCCAACACCGTGCAGGAACGCCTCGCCCTTCCGGGACCGGCGCCGACATCGGCGCCGACGCCAGGAGAGTTGCTGGGCATCATCCGCCGCCGGATCGTCCTGATCACGATCCTTTTCATCTTCCTTGCGGGGGCGGCGGGCGGCGGGTTCTACGCCTGGTGGCGGTATTTTCCGAAGTACCGCGCCGCCGCCCTGGTGGAGATGGTGTCGAACCGCCCGCACACCGAACTGAGCGTCGAGCTGCGCAATCTTCCGGAGCGAGAGCAGGAGCGGTTCATGCTCACGCAGTCCTTCGTCGTCAAAAGCCCGGCAGTGCTCAGCGCCGCCCTTCAGGACGAGGCCATCCAGGGCACGACGTGGTTCAAGGATCTCCCCGTGTACCGCAACCCGCTGCTGGCGCTGACGGATGAACTGGTCAGCACCCCGATGCGCGGGACGAACTTCCTGAGTGTCTCGATTGCCACGCGCAGCCCGAAGGATCCGGACGTCATCGTCAACACGATCGTAACGAAGTACATCAACACGGTGCTTAAACAGGCGACCGAACCTTACGAGAAGGATCTGCGCGATGCGAATGCGAGTCTGACGGCGCTCGATGACATGCTCGTGCAGAAGCGGGCGGATCTGCTGGCGCTGTCGGAGACGATCCAGGGCGGCGGCGTCCCCGCCGGCTGGAGCACGACCAGCCAGCAGGGGGCGATGTATGCGCAGCACGCGGCTGACCTTCAGATGCAGCTCGCCCAGGTCATTCCGCTGCGCAACTTCTACGCGGACGGTTCGGCGTTGACCGCGGAGGACGTAGCGGCGGCCGAGGCCGATCCCTACGTAGCCCAACTCAGCGCCGGGGTCTTCTCGCTGACCCAGCAGCGCGACGTCCTCCTCCAGCGGCTGGGTCCGAAGCACGCCGGCATCCGCCAGTTCGACGACGCGATCCGCATCGCCCAGCAGCGCCTGGACGAGGCCCGCAGCGACGCCCTCCGCCAGCGCCGCGACCTCATGATCGACGCCGCGGAAACCGCGTACGCCAACCTCACGGCCGCGCTGTCCTCCGCGACGGAGAACCTCCTGAAGGCCGAGTCGGATCAGAAAGAGAACAACCGCCGGTTGTTCGCGTTTCAGCTCCAGCAGATCGAGCTGATCCGCCTTGAGCAGGACCGGCAGGAGCTTCAGGACTACATCGACGAACTGAAGCGCCTCACCGCCGCCAACGCGGCGATGACGATCCGTGTCCAGCAGCCCGCGACCGAGCCTCTCGGGCGCGCTGAACCGAGCCTGCTGATGCTGCCGGTGCTCTTGGCGCTCGCCCTGATGCTGTCGGTCGGCATCGGCGTCGGGCTGGACCTGCTGGACACCTCGGTGCGAACGACGCAGGACATCGCCCGGTATGTGCAGGTTCCGCTGCTGGGCGTCGTGCCGGACGCGGATGATGAGGAGATCCGCCTCGACCACGTCGAGCTGGCGCTGCTCACCGCCCCGCAATCGATGACCGCGGAGGCGTTCCGCCAGATCCGAGCGAACCTCCAGTACAGCGCTCCAGCCGCCCGCCAGCGGTCGATCGTCGTCACAAGTCCCGGACCCGGCGACGGCAAGACGACCGTCGCCTGCAACCTGGCGATCGCCGCGGCGCAGGCCGGACGGCGGATCCTGCTGGTGGACGCGAACCTGCGACGCCCCCGCCTCGGGGAGCACTGGGCCGGCGTCGAGGATCGCGGTCTGACGACGCTTCTGATCGGCGAAGGCGCCCTCGCGGACGTGGCGGTCAAGACGCCGATCCCGAACCTTCACGTGCTGGGCAGCGGTCCGATGACGCCCAACCCGGCGGAACTCCTCGCCGGCGACGCTTTTCAGGCGTTCCTCGCTGACGCGGTCCAGAAGTACGATCAGGTCATCCTCGACGCCCCCCCCGTGCTCCTGGCGAGCGACCCGACGGTGCTCAGCAGCCAGGTGGACGGCGTCATCATGACGGTGCGGGCGAAGACCAACTCCCGCGGCGCGGCGCGCCGCGCCTGCGCCTTGCTCGCCAGCGTCAATGCGCATATCCTCGGCGCCGTGCTCAACGCGGCGCAGGTGACGCGCGGCGGATACTTCCGCGAGCAGCTTCGGACGTACTACGACTACCAGCCGCCCCAGCTCGGCCGCGGGAAGTCCTGACGGTTCGCGGAACCCACCCGCTTCGTGGCGCCTGATTTCGCCTCGAAGAACGTCACACAACCGATCCGCGCGGTCCGCGGACGGCGTCCGAACACATGAAGAAACCGATCAACATGCTCGACTTACGTGCAGAGTTCGCCCTTTTCGGCGAGCAGGTGAAGTCCGCCGTCCACCGCGTCCTCGAAAGCCAGCAGTTCATCGGTGGTCCCGACATCGCCGAACTGGAGCGCCAGGTCGCCGCGAAGTTGGGCGTCGCCGAAGCCGTCGCCGTCAGCAACGGCACCGATGCTCTGCTCTGCGCCTTGATGGCGCTGGGCGTCGGCGCCGGCGACGAGGTGATCGTTCCGACCTTCACCTTCTTCGCCACCGCGGGGTGCGTGCATCGCCTCGGCGCGAAGCCGGTTTTCGTGGACATCGATCCGGCGACGTTCTGTCTCGATCCCGCGCGCGTCCGGGCGGCGCTGACGCCGCGCACGAAAGGGATCATCCCGGTTCATCTTTACGGGCAGTGCGCCGCGATGTCCGACCTGCTTACAATCGCCCACGAACACCGCCTTTTTGTGCTCGAGGATGCGGCGCAGGCGATCGGCGCCCGCTTCAACGGCGAGGTCGCCGGAGGGATGGGCGAACTCGGGTGCCTGTCGTTCTACCCGACGAAGAACCTCGGCGGATTCGGCGAAGGCGGCATGATCCTCACGCGGGACACGGCGCTGGCGGCGCGCTGCCGCCAGCTCCGCAATCACGGGCAGTCGCAGCAATACCTGCACGAGTTCGTCGGCGGGAACTTCCGCCTTGACACGCTCAAGGCCGCGATCCTCCTCGTAAAGCTCCCGCATTGGGAGAAGTTCACGCGCCAGCGGCAGGAGTCCGCGGCGCTTTACGACGCCCTGCTCAAGGGCGCGCCGGTCCGGACGCCGGCGGTCGCACCGGGAAACACCCACGTCTACCACCAATACACGATCGACTGCGACCGCCGTGACGAATTGATGACGTTCCTCAAGGAGCGGGACATCGCCACGGCCGTGTACTACCCCGTCCCGCTGCACCGTCAGCCTTGCTTCGCACACCTGAAGTGCCGGACGGAGGACTTTCCGGTCGCCGAAGCGGCGAGCCGTCGCGTGCTTTCGCTGCCGGTGCATCCGATGCTCACGGAGGAGGAAATCCGCAGGGTTGCAGGCGCGATTCACGAGTTTTTCGGAAGCCGCGCCCGCTGAACACTCCCGGAGGTCGACGGCCGCGCCGTCGCGGTTCAGAGTTCGAGGGTCCGCGCGATGATGGGTTTGTCCGCTCCGGGTTCGAGTTCGACCCCGGCGATGTGCGGATCGTGCGGAAAGGCGAGCTTGAGTCCCTCGCGGCGGCATCGGGCGTAGATCGCCTCTTTCTCCCGCATCGTCACGAGCGGTTCGAGGTCGTACGCCATCACCCACGGCACCGGCAAATGCGCCGCAGTCGGGATGACGTCCCCGGTAAAGATCAGCGGGCCGCCGTCCCCGTGAAACACAGGCAGGAGCTGCGCCCGCGTGTGCCCGTCGGACACGAACCAGGAGATGCCCTCGCACGGCGCCCGATCTTCCTTTCGTTCGATGAACGTCAGCGCGCCGGGGGCCTCCAGCGCGGCGTAATCCCGGGCGAGGAACGAGGCGCGGTCTTTCAACGTCGGACGGTGGGCGTGCTCCCAGTGCCGCCGGTGCATCCAGTGTCTTGCCTTCGGGTAGTGCAGGCGCGTGTGCGACTTTTCCGCATCCGCCCAGTCCGTGACGCCGCCGTTGTGATCGAAATGCAGGTGCGTGACGATCACGTCGGTCACATCGGCGACCTGAAGACCGAGGTCGCGCAGCCGGTCGTCTACCGCCACCGGGCTCGGGGCGATGCCGTAGCGGTCGGCTTCGTCGGCGGGCCACTTCGACCCGGTTCCGGTGTCCACGAGAATCACGGCGCCGGCGCGACGGTTGAGCGCGATGAGCGTTCGCGTCGCCAGGAGAATCCGGTTCAGTTCGTCGACATCCTGCTTGCGCTGCCAGAGCACCTTCGGCACAACGCCGAACATCGCGCCGCCGTCGAGGCGCATCGTTCCGTTGATGACGGAGTGGATTTCAAAGTCGCCGATGCGTAGCATGTCGCCAGTGTAGCCGGGACCGCGCCGACGGCCACGCCGCGCCCTCCTCGGAACCCGGCGACGCACAAGGTGGCGCGACGCACTCACGATGATTTCCGGGCACAAAGAGGAGACAGCGACGAGTCGGCGGCGGTTGTCGCCCCCGGTGTTGCCGGTGGACGCGGCGCCGGTCGGAGGCGACGGCCTCGTGTCACAGTCTGCGGACACACCGGAGGTTCGGGATCACACGACGAACGATCTGACGGCGTGGGAGCGCGTCAGTTTCGACTGCGTTCACGCGATGCTTTCGGGGCTGGTGCGGATCGTCGGGCCGGCGGGCATGTTCCGTTTCGGACAGGCGTTCGCCGCGTTGGAGTGGGCGATCAATTACAAACGCCGCCGTCGTTTCCGTCAAGCGGTCCGCGAGATGTTCCCGGAAGGGATCGCCCCGGCCGATCTGCAACGCGCCTCCCGGGAGTGGGTCGGGTACAACCGGTGCAACAAGCTCTTTTTCCTTCTCTTTGACGTCCTTCCGCGCGAGCGGCTTGAGGGCCTGTTCCGGTTTGTCCGGAAGGAGTTGCTGGATGCGGCGCTTGCCCGGGGCAAGGGCGTGTACATCGCAATGTCCCACGTGGGGCCGTATCAGATCGGCGGGATGTTCCTGTCGCGGATCGGGTACCGGATGGCGGCGGTGCGGGATCCGAACGAAAGCGGACTGACGCGCTACGTTCAGCGCCGGCTGGACCGCCGCGGCGGCGACTTCGCCCGGATGAAAGTGTTCTTCTCCGGGGCTTTTCCGCGGGTGATTTTCCGCTGCCTGGAGGAGGGATACGTGTTGGGCAGCGCCCTCGACGTTGCCCGCATCCGCAGCGCGCACCTGCGCACGCAGGACGTCACGGTTTTCGGGCGGCGGCGGGAGTTCCTGACCGGTCCGCTGCACGTCGCCGTGCGTTGCCGCGTGCCGATCCTTCAGGCGTTCGTCGTGCCTGAGCGGGACTTCCGCTACATGATCGAGTTTCACGGCCCCCTGCACGACCCGCAGCAGGGTGGAGACGAGGACGACTGCGTTCGTCGGGCGATGGCGCAGTACGTCGCTAACCTGGAAGCGCACATGCGCCGCCACCCCTGCCACATCACCCGGGTCTGACGGTAGGCCGCGGCGGATTGCTCAGGAGGGGCGCGGTCACGTCGGCGTTACGGCTGCTTCAGTGACGACCGGATCGTCTCGACGACCTGGGCTTTGCGGTTCTTCAGCTCTTCGATCACGTCCGGCGGCAGGTCGGACTCGCGCACCAGCAGATGAATGATTGCGCCCGGACCGATCGTCACTGGAATCAGCCCGACCACCGGGTCGCTGATCGACGCGCTGCGGGCGCCGTTTTCCGCCGACAGAACGCGCTGCGCGCCCGAGGCGGGATCGTAGAAAACGACGCCCTCGTCGCCGATGAGGTAGCTCAGCCGCGCCTGCGCCGCGATCGCGTTAAGAACGTCGCCCGCCGCGTAGCCTTCCGAGCTGAATACAAACCGCTGACGGGCATCCGGCGACAGCGCCGACAGCGCCCCCGGATCGACGATGATCGGCACGCCGCATTGCGCCGAGACCTGCTCGAGGGTCTCGGCAAAGGGCCGGCGCTGGGACCGGACCGTCACAACGCGCTGCAACTGTCGGGCGAACTGATCAGCGCGAGGCACGATCACGATCTTCGACCCTTCCGGATACCAGCTCCACCCCAGCTTGCCGCAGGCGATCTCGAGCACTTCGTCGCCGGCACCCGCCCCGACCTCGCGCATCCGGGCCGCCAGCGCTCCCCAAGGCTCGCGCTGCGGAACGCGGAACTGGATCCTCGCCCGAAGCGACTCGACCTCCGCGTCGTTCAAACCCGGTTGAAGCGCGGCGACCTGGCGAAGCGCGTCCAGCTCTTCCCACGTCGCCCGCCGCCCGATCCGCAACAGGCCCGCGGTCGGCACGATCTCGACATGATCGCGGCGCACCTCGAGCGTCATGCCCAGTTCCGCAAACAACCCGGCGAGGCCCTCGCGCAGCGGCACGTTGCCGAACTCCGCCTGCGTGAACAACGTCTCCGGTCCGTGCGGCAGCATCGACATCACGTCCGGCGACATCCGCACCGCCACGCCCGTCTCCTGCTCGAGCACCGCGATCAGGTCCGCCAGCTTGATGTCCGTCAGCGAGAGCTTCGCCGGCTGATCAAGCACGGCTTGCAGCAGCCCCTGCATGTCGGTCTGCTCCTGCGCCGCCCCCGGAAGGGTGATCATCCAGGCTATCAACATCGTCCACATCATCCGAACCCTCCTGCCGTCACGACTTTCACCAGACGGCGCTCGGTCGCCCCGATCATTCCGCCTCTTACGCACATGCTTCCGCCTGCTCCCTCGCCAACCTCCTCAGGGTCCGGTGCGACAAGTTTGTCGCACCGCTGAGGATCGCGGACCTGCGGTCCGCACGTGCGGCGCTGCGGTCCGCGTAAGCGGAGCAGAACTCCGCAATCCAAATCCCAATGCAAGGCGCTTAAACCCTTGGGCACTAAAACGTTCCCAGCGCCTCCTCGATCTCCGCCCCTCCGCCCGAGTCTGCGCGCTCCACCAGACCGATCATCATCTTCGGCGTCGCCGGCGGCGGAAGCTCCACCTTCCGATCCCGCGCGAACGCCACGTGAACCGTCGGCGCCGCGTTCGCGGACATCAGCGCGACCGGGGCGACCGGCGCCTGGATCTGAACGTGAACGTAGGCCCGCCCCGACCCGCCGGGTCTGCTCGGAATCCTCGTTCCCGGCCAGACCAGCATCAGGACCGCCGCCGCCGCCGCGAGCGGACCGGCGATCCGGAACATCAGGCGTTGCCGCCTCACCGCGTCAGCGCGTAAGCGCGCTTCCGCCATCACGGTCGCGTGAAACTTCGTCCAGTCGACGCGAGGATCATCCGCCACCCAACGATCCAGGAGGTCGTCCAGCTTCCGGTAGCTTTCGTGCTCGCGCTGAAGATCGGGGTCGGACTTCGTCCGCGCCTCCAGCTCTCGCAACTCCTGCGGCGTCGCGTCATCGTCGAGCGCGCGGCTGATCAGGAATTCCGGATCCGTGAAATCCGGCTCGGGTTGTCTTTCGGGCTTCTTCACCGCTCACTCCTGCTCCGACGCATCGGGCGTCAGCCGATCATGTCCGCCAGCAATTCCTTCAACTTCTTCCTCGCCTGAAACACGTTCCACTTCACCAGCTCGACGCTGCACCCGAGGATTTCCGCCACGTCCTTCTGCGGCAACCCCTCGATGCTGAAAAGGATCAGCGCCGCCCGCTGGTTGTCCGGCAGCAACCGCATCGCCTCGTCGATCCGCGTCTTCAGCTCGTCCGATGACGCGGATCGATCCGCCCAGCCGCCTCCCCCCGGCGCTTTCCAGTCTCCCGGCGTCTCCGGTTCAAAGGCGTCCTCGAGTTGGGCCGCCTCGCTCCGCTTTCGGCCGCGTCGGAAGTTCAGCGAGAGATTCGTGACAATCCGCATCAGCCACGACCGGAACCTCGCCCCGTCATCCAGTTGATCCAGCTTCCGGAACGCCCGCAGGAACGCTTCCTGCGCCACGTCCGCGGCATCCGCCGCATTTCCGAGAAACCGGTACGCCACCGCCACGGCCTGACGCTCGTACGTCCGTACCAGCCGGCTGAACGCCGCCGGATCGCCTCCCTGAGCGGCTTGGACCCAGATCGCCTCCTGTGCTTCCGCCACCGCGTCGCTGTCCCCCGGCGCCTCCGACTTCACGGAATAAGACACGGATTCATGCGACGGGTTAGACATTGAGAGCACGACCACCCGATAAGTTTCGC
>BOJX01000087.1 GCA_016860685.1 Planctomycetota bacterium | reverse complement strand
GCGGACATCACGGGGCAAGGCGAGCCGGAAAGCCTCAGGATCATCGAGCCGGTCCTCCGCGCGCAGGCTGAGCGGCTGGAGCAGGAGCTGGACGAACACCCGGATCACGCGGATCTTCATTACCGTCTCGGAATTCTGCGGCGTCAGTTGGGCGATCTGGACGGCGCGATCGAGGCGTTCCGCCGCGCGCTGGCGATCAACCCCCGTTACGTCAAGGCGTTAAACCGTCTCGGGCTTGCGCTGCGTGAGCGCGGCGCGGATGACGAGGCGGAGGAGATGTTTCAGGAGGCGCTGCGAGTCGCACCGGACGAGATTCACCTTCATTATCATCTTGGGTTGTTGTTCTCGGATCGAGACCGGTTCGCCTCGGCGGTCGAACACTTTCAGCGGGCCTGTGATCTTTGTCCGGACGAGGTGGAGTTTCACGCGCATCTGGCACTGGCGCTGCAGAACATGGGTTTGATCGACCGGGCGACGGCGGTCTGGGAGACGCTGATGGCGCTGCCGGCGCGAACGTCCGTGGGACCGTCCCCCGGGTAGTCGTCGACGCGCAGGCCGCGCCCGCGGACGGATTGTCGGGAGGATGTACGTCGCCGCACGCCTGTCGGCGGACGCCGTATAATCAGCAACCGACGTTCGGCGCCGTGCGGCGGCGCGGGACATCGGTCGAAGGAGCGATTTCAGTGAGAACGGTCGGGCGCCGGCGTCGATGTGCCGCGGAATTGATTCTCTTGCTGGGACTGACCGCGCCGCACACGGGGTTCGCGCGGCAGTCGGAGGACGCCCGGCAACCGCCTGGCGCCCCGTCTTCCGCCGAGACGCCGCCCGCCCCCGCGCAACAGGCCGATCTTCCGGCGCCGACACTCGCCCAGGCCCGCGAGCTGCGCGTCGAGGGTTATTACGACCGGGCGCTGGAGGCGTATGAAAAGCTGCTCGTCGCGGCAGGCGCGCCGGGGGAGGTGTTGGGCGCGACGCTGGGAATCTGCGCCGTACTGACCGAAACCGGGCGGTACCGGGAGGCGCGCGAGCGGCTGGAGAAGCTGGACGCGGCGGCGCGTGACGCGATGGCGTGGGATGTCGCCGTTGCGGACGTTCTGACGGTTCTGGGGGAGTATGAGGGGGCGATCGAGCACGCGCGTCGCGCCGTGGCGCGCGACGGAAAGGCGCCCGGTCCGCGTCTGGCGCTGGCGCGACTGCTGGAGCTGACCGGTCAGCGCGACGAGGCGGTCGAGGCGTACCGGTGGTTCGACCGGACGGTGACGGAACGGACCGAGCTTCCGGCGGATGCGGAGTGGCTGACGCTGGTCGGGATTGGGTTTCATCGTTCGACCGTGTTGAACGAGACGGAGGTGGCGCGGCGTACGAAGCACGTGCTCGTGCATTTTTTTCAGGCGGCGTACGAGCGGGTGGACCGGTCGTACTGGCCGGCGCGGATCGCGGCGGCGGAGCTGTTGCGGTCGAAGTACAACAATGACGAGACGGATGGTTCCGCGGGGGATTATCAGGCGGCGCTGCGGATTAACGGGAAGCTGGCCGAGGCGCATGTCGGACTGGGTGAGGTTGCGCTGGAGGATTGGCGCTTCGAGGACGTGGAGCGGCGCGTGCGCCTGGCGCAGGAAGCAAACCCCGAGTTTCCGCCCGCGAGGCATCTGCTGGCGAAGTGCCGCATTCTGGAGCGGCGTTACGACGACGCGATCGCGGCGGCGAACGAGGCGCTGGCGTTGAACGAGCGCGACGTGACGGCGCTGTCGTTGATCGCGGCGGCGAACTCCTGCAAGCTGGATTATGCCGCCCGCGACGCCGCGATCGCGCGCGTCGAGCGGATCAATCCGCGATGCGCCTTTCTGCATCGGACGCTGGGTGACGCTCTGTCGGGCATCCGGGCGTACGCGGAGTCCGAGAAGCATTACCTGAAGGCGATCGAGTTCGACCCGTCGGACCCGAATCCGCGCACCGAACTGGGCCTGATGTACATGCAGTGGGGGTACGACGACCGGGCGAAGTCGGCGCTGGATGGCGCGTGGGCGCTGGACTCGTTCAATCAGCGGACCTTCAACACGCTGGAGCTGCTGGACTCGCTTCGGGCGTTCACGCGGTACGAGACGGAGCACTTCATCATCCGGTACGACGACCGCACGGATCCGGGGCTGGGGCCTTACCTGGGCGCCTATCTGGAGGAGATCCACCCGCAGGTGTGCGGCGACTACGGCGTGACGCTCGAGGAGAAGACCATCATCGAAGTGTATCCGTCGTCTCAGGCGTTTGCGGTGCGGATCACGGGGAAGCCGTGGATTTTCACGGTGGGGGCATGCACGGGGCGAGTCATTGCCCTGTCGTCGCCGCGCGCCGACGTGAAGCTCGCCGGTCCGTATGACATCGCCAACGTGCTCAAGCACGAGTTCACACACACCGTGACGCTGGCGGCCACGGAAAACCGCATTCCGCACTGGTTCACGGAGGGTCTGGCGGTGCTTCAGGAGGACACGCCGCGGAGTTTCTCGTGGTGCATGCTGCTGGCCGACGCGATCCGGCGCGACCGCCTCTTCACGCTCGAGTCGATCAACTGGGGATTCATGCGTCCTCGGCGGGCGACGGACCGTCAGATGGCGTATGCCCAAAGCGAGTGGATGTGCGAGTACCTCATCGAGCGGTTCGGGTACGAGGTGATTGAGAAGTTTCTCGCGGCGTACAAGGCCGGGAAGACGCAGGAACAGGCGTTCGAAGAGATTCTGAAGATCGAGGTTAAGACGTTCGATCAGGACTTCCGGGCGTGGGCGCGGAAGCAGGCGGAGGGCTGGTGCTTCGACCTGACGCCGCCGGAGGGGTTGACCCTTCTGCGGACCCTGGCGCTGGTTCCGGACGACGACGCGAGCGTGCTCGGCCGCCTGGCCAAGGCGGAGTATGAGGAGGGCAACGTCGAGGAGGCGATCGCGGCGGCGCGGAAGGCGTTGGATAAGGACGCTGGCGAAATCCGGGCCCTGGAAACGCTCGGGATCATTCTCGGGGAACTGGCGGAGCGGGAGCCGTCTCCGCAAAGGCGGCAGGAACTCGAGGGTGAGGCTCGCGGGATGCTTGAGCGCGTCGTTGCGACGAATCCGGATCACGCCGTGGCGAACCGCCACCTGGGTCAGATGGCCGTGCGCCGAGGAGATCTCGACCGGGCAGAGGCATACTTCAGGACGCTTCGGCGCGTCTGCCCGATCGACCCGGCCGCGCCCGCGGGTCTGGCGGCGATCTACCTGAAGCGTGGGGATCGTGAGGCGGCGCTGGGTCCGTTGCTGGAGCTGGCGGCGCAATCCGAGCACGACAGCGACGTGCCGGCGCAGATCGCCCGGATTTTCCGCGGGAAGCAGAAGTTCGGCGAGGCGCTGCACTGGTATCGGCGGGCGATCTTCGCCGATCCGTTCTCGGTCGCTTTGCACACGGAGCTGGCGGAGCTTCACCTGCTGGAAGGGCGCACGGCTGAAGCGCTGACGGAGCTGCGCATGCTGACGCGGCTCGCCCCGGATGCGGCGAAGCCCTGGACGGACGCGGCGCTGGCGGCGCAGAAGCTGGGGCTGACGGAAGAGGCGGTGCATTTCGCGCAGGAGGCGGTGAAGCGCGACCCGTCCTCGGCGGCGGCGGGGCTGCTGAAGGCCTCGCCTTGACCGGAAGAGCCGCCGGCGATCCGGGGGGCTTCTCGACCGGAGGGTGTCCGCGCGGGGATTCCTGCACATCATGCGCCGCGCCTCGGCGACGCTTGTTTTCCGGTCGGTCATTTATTTCCGCCGGCCAGCGGGAGGAGGATCGACACGGCGATGAGGGCGATGATGATCCACTCCAGCAGCTCCATCCGGCGCGTGTTCTCGCGGTCGGCGATCTTCTGGTAAACGCTCTCGATGGTCTGCAGCTTGCGGAGGATGCTGGCGTCCCAGTCGTTGAGGTGGAAGCGCTGCGACGCGAGGCGCGAGACGCGGGCGAGGTAGGGATCGCCCATCAGTTTCAAGGCGTTGTTGACGCTTTCGTAAAGGAGGGCGGCGTCGATCTGGAGTTCGGCGATCCGGCGCAGGTCGGCGGCGGATCCGTGCAGCACGGTCGAGACGAAGCCGCGCATGCGCCCCAGCGCCTCGGTCGCGCGGTCCAGCGCCCGGTCGAGCTGGTCATCGAGGAAGCGCATCTCGAGCAGCTCGACGTTGGAGAACTCCAGCACCGCGCGAACGTCGTCGGCCTCGGCGTCGAAGAGCATCGCCGCGTTCCAGTCAATGATCGTCACGTCCGACGGACTGAACGACATCCGGCAGGACAACGCGTCGTCGATCTCCTGCGCGGACAGCGGCCCCTGCTCCGCCCGGAGGATCTGGGCGACGGCGAGCGCATTGCGCCCGACGAATTCCGCAGGAGACTCCGCCGGTTCGAGGCTTTCGATCTGGTAGATCATGTAATCCTCGACGCGGTTGGACGGTCCGGGTTTGACGATCGCGGGGCGGATCGAGCGGGCGAGGGTTTCGACGAGCGCCTGCGAGCCTTCGAGCAGGTGGGTGTTGTCGTAAAGATCGTCGGCCAGCGCCCGCAGATCGTCGAAGGCGCCTTCCAGCGGGACGGAGAACGTCACGCTGACGGCGCCGAAATCAAACACGAGAATTTCGGCGGTCGGCGCGGTGGCGAAGCGCCCGAGCGGCACACGGTCGCAGGACTGGGTGAGGCGCAACGGAGGCGCCTGATACTCGAAGTAGGTCGGTGCGCGGCGCGTGCGGCGGATCGTCTCGCGCTGCTTGTTCTCGGAAATCAGCGCCTCGACCTTGTCGAGTTGGATCGACAGCCCGACGTCGTAGGCGAAGTGTGCGTAGGCGGTCCCGCGGCGGATGACCTGACCGGTCGGCGGCACGGGCGTGTTGGTCGCGGCGACGGTCATGATCCGGTCACCGCGAGCAATCCATCGGCGCGGGGATGAGGCAGATAAATTCGAGCGGCGCGGCGGAGTTGTTGACGAACTGATGCATTTCGTTCGGCGGCACAAAGAGCACGTCGCCGGGTTTGACCGGCCGGTCGCCCTGCTCACTGCGGGCGACGCCCTCGCCCTTGAGGATCAGGATTTCGTGCTCGTAGTCGTGCTTGTGATGCGGGGTGTGCCCGCCAGGCGCGACCTCGAAGTGGCGCATGTGAAAATTCTTCGCCCCGTCCTCCGGACCGACCAGCATGCGCATGCGCGTCTGCGTCGCGCCGTCCATCTGCACCGGTTTCTGCTCGTGATCGCCGAGCGCTTTGACTTTCATCGCCGCCGTCCCGCCTTTCCTTCCGGGTCCACCGTCAGACGTCGTTCTTCGGAAAAACCCACTCCGCCCCGGCCGTCGCCCCGCCGCACAACTCCTGCGGCGTGAAGTACAACCCCAGCTCAAACGCGGCGGACTCGGGCGCGTCGCTGCCGTGAATGAGGTTGAAGGATCGGCTCGCCCCGAAGTCGCCGCGGATCGTGCCGGGGGCGGCCTCGTACCCGAAGGTCTTGCCCATCAACGTCCGTGCGATCTCGATGCAACGCGGTCCCTCGAGAGCGAGAACCACCACCGGTCCTGACGTGATGTAGTCGATCAGCGGCGGGTAGAAGGGCTTGCCCTTATGAACCGCGTAATGCTTTTCCGCGAGGTCGCGGCCGATGCGCATGAGCTTCAGGCCGATGACGCTTAAGCCTTTGTCTTCAAAACGTTGCAGCACGCGCCCGATCAGGCGGCGCTGCACGCAATCCGGTTTCAGAATGATGAGCGTGCGATCCACGTGATTGTCCGTCTCCTTGCTTGTCGGGAAATACCGCTCGGACTGCAATATACTGCCAGCGGCGCGGCGACTCAAACGCGCCGCGAAACCGGGGACGCGACACGCGGGCGGCGCGGGAGGCGGGCGGTGGCGGTTGTTGTCGGGATTGATGAGGCCGGATTCGGTCCGCTGCTGGGACCGCTGATCGTCAGTTCGACGATGTTTCAGGTCGGGGACGACGCGCACGCCTGCCTCTGGGACGGGCTGGCGGCGGCGGTCGCCCGCGAGCCGAAGCGGGGGGACGCGCGGCTGGCGATCGCGGACAGCAAAGCGCTTTTCGCGGGGCGCAAGTCGCTGGCGCCGCTGGAGCGCGGCGTGCTCATCATGCTCCGCGCGGCGGGCGACCGGGCGCAGCGGTTCTCGGAACTTCTTTCGCGGGTCGCGCCGGAGTGCCTCGGCGAGCTGCGTGAATACCCGTGGTACGACGGGGCGGACTTCGATCTCCCGCTCGACGCCGACACCGGGGACGTCGGCACGCGCGGCGCGCCGGTGCGCCGGGAGATCGAGCGCGCGGGGGTCCGCGTGCTCGCCCTGCGGTCGAAGGTCTTCGTCGAGGGCGCTTACAACCGGCTGGTCGGCGCGACGCGCAACAAGTCGCGCGTGCTGCTGTCGGGGGTGCTTTCCCTGGTCGATCAGGCGCTGCGCGGCACGGACGATCCTCACGTCCGCGTCGTGGTGGACCGGCTTGGGGGGCGTGAGTTCTACCGTCAGCCGCTGATGACCGCCTTCCCGGACTGGGAGATGCGGGTGATGATCGAGGACGCCGACCGCAGTGGATACCGCCTGCGGCGCGACGGGCGCATCCTCGACGTGGAATTCGCGGTTGAGGGCGAGCGGAGGGCGCTGCCTACGGCGCTGGCGAGCATGTTGAGCAAGTACCTCCGCGAGTTGTTCATGCACGCCTTCAATGCGTACTGGTCGTCGTTGGTGCCCGATCTGAAGCCGACGGCCGGCTACTACACCGACGCCCAGCGCTTCCTGCGCGACGTGGATCGGACGCTGACGCGCCTGAACATCGACCGACGAAGGCTGGTGCGCGAGCGATGACGCTTTCCCCGCACCGCAGGTCGTGCCTGCGCGGGCGGGACGCCGCCGCCCGTGACCTTCCGTCCAGGTTCCGCTACCTTCCCGCCTCGGGATTGCGGAGTCTTATTCCGAAGCGTTGATGACGACAAACCCTCAAGAGCGAGGCTGGGGATCGACGGCGACCGGCCTGTTGCAGCGCCACGGCGCGCTGATCGCGCTCGTGGTCCTTGCGGCGTATTGCGCCTGGGCCAAGGAAAACTTTCTGTCGTGGGGCAACCTCACGAACGTCCTGCGCCAAGCCTCGACCGCGGGGATCATCGCCGTCGGCATGACGTTCGTGATTTCGCTGGGAGGAATTGACCTTTCCGTCGGGTCGGCGGTGGCGTTCATCGGCGGGGCGGGCGTGCTGACGCTGAACCGATGCATGACCTGGAACCCGGAGAGCGATGTGATCGCCGTGGCCGCCGCGTACGCCGCCTGTCTGCTGCTCGGACCGGCGCTGGGGCTGCTGACCGGACTGCTGATTACGAGGGGGCGGCTTGCGCCGTTCATTGCGACGCTGGGCGGGATGGCGGCGTACCGCTCGGCCGCGCTGTCCCTGGCTGACGGGGGCGAATACCGCTCTGCAACACGCGCCTTTGAATTCATCGGCGCGGGCGAACTGGCGTTGCCCTTCCTCTCGGACGCCGGTGGCGACCCGGTCCGCGTGGGATACCCCGTGCTCGCGTGGGCGGCGATGGTCGTCGTGGGATTACTGCTGCTGAACCGGAGCCGCTACGGCCGCTACGTCCTGTCGATCGGCGCCAATGAGCAGGCGGCGATCTACTCCGGTGTACCGGTCGAGCGCGTAAAAGCCGCCACGTATACCTTCTGCGGCGCGTGCTGCGGGCTGGCGGCGCTGCTGAACGCCTCCCGCCTCAACTCGGTCAGCAGTTCGGGGACGGGGGTTCTGCTGGAGCTGGACGCGATCGCGGCCGTGGTCATCGGCGGAACGCGGATGGAGGGCGGGCGGGGAATGATCCTCGGCACGGTCGTCGGCGTCCTGCTGCTGGCGGTGATCAACAACGTGCTCAACTTCATGAATGTGTCGCCGTATCTGCACGGTCTGATCAAGGGCGGCATCATCGTCGCCGCCGTCCTGGCGCAGCGGGAGCGCCGATAATCCGCGATTTCACGCAGCACACGCGACGCACAAAAGTCGGCGCGCGGCACGGGTCGTGCATCCTTCCTTGATGTGTCAGCGGTCGTTGTTCGACGGCGGACGGACCGCGACGCGGCGCCTAGGATTCTTATACGGGGCGCGGCCCCGTGACGGGCCGGAGGAAGAGCGCGCCGAGGAGGTGCATCATGTCTTCGGACCCTGAAACCGCACGTCTCATTGAACGTCAGATGCGGAACTGGGAGCTGGCCCGGACGCAGGCAGAGGGATCCCCCAGACCTCCGGACCGCGTGGTCGAGGATTTCGTCTGCATCTCCTACGCGTGGGGCAGCGGCGGCGACGAGATCGCTCAGGGCGTCGCCCGACGGCTGGGCTGGCCGATCTTCGATCGTCACCTCTTGCAGGAGATGGCCTGCGGCGACGATATCCGCCAGCGCCTCTACGAATCGATGGACGAGCGCGACCTGCACTGGTTCGAGGAGTACGTCCGCGCGTTCTTCGAGCGCGACTTCGACCGCAACGACTACTTCCACCGGCTGACCACGACGATCGTCGCCCTCGCGCGGAAGGGGCGGGCCGTGTTCCTGGGCCGGGGCTGCGATCTCATGCTGCCGCGCGAGCTGGGGTTCCGCGTCAGGATCGTCGCCCCGCGCGCCTACTGCGTCGCTCGTTACGCCCGCGTTCACGGCTGCGACGAACGCGCCGCCGCCGAGCGCGTCGACCTCGTCGAGCGCGAGCGCCGCGAATTCGTCCTGCATCACTTCGGCGCCCGCGCTGACGATCCCGCGCGCTTCGACCTGATTCTCAATGCCGAGTCCTTCCCCCTGGACGCCGCGGCCAACCTCATCCTCTCGGCGAGAACCCTGCGCGGAAGAAGCTGACGCAGCCATCACAATCTCTGCGCCTTAACCGAGCCGCGACCGCCTGTCCTTGACGTTGCGAAGCAAGGTCAAGGGTAAGAGAGCGCTCTTTCCGGTGGTCCCCCGCAGGTCGTGATCAGGGGGGCGTCCTCCCGCGGATCAACCCCGCATTTCCGGCAAGACCGACCCCACACCGAAGGCGATATCCGGCAGCACCCGCGGGTTGACGATCGCGGACCGGTCGAACGTCTGAACGTCGGCGTAGGCGTCGCCTTCCGGGCTGCGATGCACGATCAGCACGCCGCGATTCAGATCGAAGACCCAGAACTCGACGATGCCGGCGCGGGCGTAGGCCCGCAGCTTCGATCCCAGGTCGTAGTCGATGGACGATTCGGACACCTCGATGAGCAGCAACACGTCCTCCGGCCGCGGATGCGCCGCGGCGTAGAAATCCGCCTGCGGTTTCAGCAGCATGAAATCCGGTTCGGGTTCGGAGTCGCGGGCGAGGGCTAGTGCGCCCTGAATCCGCGCCACAGCCCGACCTTTGAGTTTCGGCGTTATCAAATCGTTCAACCGGTCCACCGCCGAACCGTGAGGGGGATTGATGGGACTCATGCGGATGATTTCTCCGTCCAGCAGCTCCACGCGCGGCTGAGGCGGCAGGATGCCCGCCCGGGCCATCCGGTGATAATCGTCGCGGGTGAAGCGGACGCGCGTCGGCGATGTCGATGTACGGATCATCTCGCCTGATTATACCCTTCCGGGATACGGAAACCACGCCGTCTCGCCGTGTCGCGCGCCCAGGCGACGCGGACGGGCGGGCAAGCCGATGCGGCGGGTTTTCGGGCGACCTGATTCTCCACCTGGCTTCGGTCGTGACCCGTTCCCGAGGGGCATCCGAGTGTCGTCCGAGAGTCTCAGCCCCGGAAGGGGCGCCGGAAAACCGCCCAGCCCGCCAGAGCTGGGAAGCCGTTGCGGAGGAGCCGCAAGGTTCCGAAGGGACGACAGAAGTTCGAGAGAAGGAAACACCGTCGTGCCGCCGATCCGCCATCTCTCCCGGACCCAGGCGCGCGTCGCGTCACCGTGACAGAGCATCGAACACGCCGAACACCAGAGTCGGACCAAGACTCAGAGCGGTCGTTTGCCGGCCCCGAGTTTCGCGGATCATCCCGATACAGAAACGATCACGCTCCCTCGCTTACGCCCCAGCCGAAGCCCGAGACCAAGGCTTGACGCGATCGGGCCTGCATGTGGTCAATCGATCCGCAACCATCGTATCGAGGGTCGCCCCCGATGAGGCTGGCGGGCAACTTCCGATTCAAGATGAGACCTTCGTGAGTCGCTCTTCGACATCCCGAGCGCGTTCCTTGGCGGCCTTCACCTGAGCATCGTTTGGAAGCTTTTTCAAACCTGGTTTCAGCCGATCATCAAAGACTTTGCCGCGAAGCTCCTGCATATGGGTAATACGCTTACGTGATTCCGCCAGCTCGTTTGCCTCGTCAGCGGTAAGGATAGACGTTTTGCTCAAAACCTCGACGCGCCCCTGAAGACTCTTTATGTCCCTGGCATGTTCCTTTTCAGACTCCGCGACGAAGTCCAAACATTTTTCATGGTGCGCCCAGGCCTTTCTGGCCTGATCTGTATCGAGCCGGTAGAATGCAATGAACCGACGAACATAGGCCTCCCATAGCCGCGGCTCCTTGGCGGCCGCCTCTTCGAGACTCAGAAATCGAATCTCGGATTCAAATTCATTGAATCGTTTCGGGCCTATTCCGTCATGTATGCGCTGGAGAATCTCTTTGTACGCGGAGGTGTCGATCTCGCCCTTTTTCAGGCGATCTGCGAACTCCTTCATTTCGACGGGTCGGTCCCCATCCTAAATACGCACCGGCTGTCCAGCTTCAAGGATTTGAATCCCCGGCACGACTCCAAGATCTCCCAGGGTCAGTTCCTGGTCGTGCCACGGTTTGTCGAAACTTGCGGCGACCACCGAAAGGCTCGCTCTTGGTTGTCCACGGAAGTAGAAGGTGGAAGCAGAAGGAAACCAGCGACCTTCCGAAAAATCATAGCTCGTCTCACAACGGGTGATTTCCTCATCCCCCAGCCAGGCGGAGCATCGCGTCGGCTGCATCCCCATGGACGGGTTCAGGAGCCAAACTCGCCTCAACCGACTGTCGCTATCGTAATGCGCCGTCACCTCTACGAAATCTCCCGCCCGGCGCTCCTCCCACCGGATCACAGGCGAATCCGACGGTTGATCCCCGTATTCGGCCGCTCCGTCCGTGTCATGAAAGCCCAACATGCTGGCGTCCTACACCGCAGACATTCGCTCGAAACTCCGTTGTCACTCGGCCGTGGTCGCCTCTTCCGTATAACTCCAGCGTTGCCCCCCCTCACACAGGACTTGATGAGCAGAAAAGGCAAACGGCTCGCCCGAACGATCCGCACCCGGGATCTGCTGGCCTGTTGAATCCCCCAAAGAAGCAAACAGCAGTCGATCCGACTGGAACTGATTTGAATAAAAACGTGGCTCGGTCTCATCGGACAGCTTGGCCGTCCATTCGATTGCAGCAGTGACAAATGCTTTCCGCATTTCCTCCGCGGACTTCAACGATTCCGGTTTTTGCCGAAGATCCTGGGCTGCCGGCGCCGCATGGCAACATCCAATCCTGAAAAGCGTCGCCATCAAGTGAACCCCTCACAGAGAACCCATGTTGCGCCTCCCAAAGACACCATGATTCTCGAGCCACGATATCCTTAACCAAATTTGCGCGCACGATCAACCACGTCAGACAAACCGTGCGCTCCCAGTCCGAGAAACATTACGGGTCGGTGCCGCAACTCTCGAAGAGGATTTGCTCAAGCATGGGGCGGACCCAGCGGATGTCCCGTTCCGCCTCAAGCTTTGACGCCAGCCAGGCGGGAAGTTCAGGTACCTGAACGATATCTTCATCGTCCAGGCCCATCAATCCAAGCAACAGCAGGTACCGAATGCCCGCGTCGGACTCTGCGTCGTAAAGCACGCGCGCAAGATCCACGAGAGGAGGAAGGCATCCTGCCTCGAGTTCGCCGTCGATACAGGCGCCGATCCGTACACTGAAGGTTTGTGCCAGGAGCACTCGGCAGGCGAGGTCGAGAGGCGCCGTTGGGGAGTCGTACTTTCCGCGCAGTTCAAGCCACGGAGCAGGATTGGTGATAGGAAGGGAAGCAATCAGATCGTCAATATGCTGCATCTCCTGCACCTCTGCCGATTGGGGGTCCATGTCGCGTAGCGTCCGAATCGCATCGCGGCTTGGGGGGTCGGCTTGCTTGACGGGCTGAGTGTCATCGGCCAGATGGCGCTCATATCGCACCTGCCCGAGCCATCGACCATTGAAACCGCATTGCCATTCGATTTCATCACAGAAAGCAATAAACTCCTTCGCGGGAAGACGCTTGCGCAAGCTTTCCAGCGTCTCTGCCACGTCACGCAAATTGGACGCGGTGCTGGAACGCACGAATTGCTTGAGAATGTCGACGTCCGCCTGCGGGGGCGGCGTCGACATTGGTGCAAGGCATTGCTCCAACTCATCCCGTGTCTGCGCTGTGACATCCAGCACTTCAATCGCCCCCGACTCCTGCCGGTTCAGCTTGGGTCGCAGCACCAGGAGAGTCGGAAACCTGGTGATTCGATACGCCTTGTAGCTGGGAGACTTCGAGCCGACGGCAAACCGCGGTTTGAACGTGCGGATAAACGCATCCGCCGTGGGTTGCCGCTCGGGGGTGACGGCCAAGGTCAGAATGTCCTTGCGGCCGTTAAACATATTCAGGCGTTCGACGCAGTCCTTCGTTTTGTCTTTGTCTCCGCGGGAGGAAAAAAATAAAACCACGTAGGTTCGACCGTCTCCCGGAACCAACGTTAGAGGGCGGCTCCAATGATCCGCCGAGATCTGCCCGCACAGGCAAGCCATAAGCGGAAAAATAAGCATCATCCGTCGTTTCTCCTTCTTTATGATACTTGGACGCGAATCCTCTAAACCCATCGCGGCGGCGGCGCACCATCCAAGAATCAATGTGTGCTTCCTAAGGCCCGTGCGGGATGCGATTACGTTGCGTTGTTGACCCAAGGCAGCCGATCTGGGACGACACTATGACACGCCCCCATGACATGCCCTCCACACGGGCGGATGACGCAAGACGCAGAGGAATCAAACGCCTCACGAGACGTGTGAAGCCTGCCTGGTCAGCCTCGAGGACCAATCGGCGGCAGAGACGGATACTCGCAATGCGCCTGGCAGCGAACAAGCTTGTTTCCAGTGAAATTCGCGGTGCAACATCCATCGCAGGCGGCACTACTACAGCACCGGTGACAGCCGGTCTCGTCAAGAGGTGCGGCACAACTCTCGCCCGGTCGACAGTTGTTCCCGTCCGCCCACACGGAGTTCCCATGCACCCATGCACCCACAGTCAAGGTCAATGCGACGATTAACGCCACTCTCAATACCTTCACCTTCGTCCGGATCATAGTCTCGTCCTCCTCCAGGAAAGGGAAGAGAAGGGAAGGGAAGGGAAGGGAAGGGAAGGGAA
>BOJX01000086.1 GCA_016860685.1 Planctomycetota bacterium | reverse complement strand
CCGCGTGCGCATAACGAGCCTGCACGGCTTCAAGCCGCGGGCTTCGGGGATAACGATCGTTCGTGAAGATGACACCCGGTCCGATGAACGCGTCGTCCTCGATCGTCACGCCGTCCCAGAGGCAGACGCCGTTCTTGATCGTCACGCGGTCTCCGACGCGCGCTCCTCGCTCGAGGAAGACGTGCTCGCCGATGTTGCACGCCACGCCCACCTCCGCGCCGTGCATCACGTGCGCAAAGGCCCAGATGCGCGTTCCCTCGCCGATGCGCTCGCTCTCGCACAGCGCGCGGGGATGAACCTGATGCGGACCGATTTCCGTCGTCGACACGATGCGCCTCCGTCGCCGTCGAGGGACGGCACAGAGGTTATCGGCTCCCGGAATCCGCGGATGAAGCCCGCATCGAGGGCGCAGGCTTTGCGCCTCCGGCCTCCGCGGGAGCGGCGATCAGCCGCAGGCCTGGTTGCGGGTGAGGAAATACTCCGGTACGCGGACCGTGTAAGGCACGCGACGAACGACCGTGTTCGGCGACCGGGCCTTCCCTTTGCGGTTCGCGTGGCGCTGATCCACGATCTGCCCGTTCAACTCGAACGTCAGCAGCTCGCCGGGAGTGACGTTCTTGACCCGCGCGACCAGCACCGTCGCGGAGAGGCATTTCACGCGCAGTTTCGGCGTAATCTGCATCTCGCCGCTCTTCTTGCCCTTGCGCCAGAACGACGTCGCCGCGCCCAGCGGCCCGGGGCACACGCCGGTGTCATAATCCCGGCATTCATCAGGAAAGGACAATTCCCCGTCGCGCGGCGCCACGTCGTCGAAACTCTCCCAGCTCTGCGTCGCGTAGTGCAGCGGCTTGTTCAAACCCCACAGCATCGGCTGCGCGCACGTCGCGTACTCCATCACTTCGCCGAACGAGCGGTAGTACGCCCCCGCGTACACGCCTTCCCCGTCCGCAGGCCCGCGCAGCTTGTCCAGCGGCAGGCGGCACAGCGGCAGGTCCACGTAGTAGAAGCCCACCCCCTGGCTGGACTCCAGTTCGCCGAAGTCCAGCACCACGCCTGACACGAATCCGTCGAACCCGTCGCAACCGGAGTAGTTCTCGTAAAACGAGAACTCGATGAAGCACCGCTCGCGCGTCCCCGTCCCCTGAACCTGCCACCACCACGCATGTTGAACCCGCCCGATGTGAACGTCCGAGCAGCCGGGCGGCATGTCGAAGTCGTTCGCCCAGAGCGTGTTACAGTAGTTCCGCCCCAGGAACCACCGGGATCCCCCGACACCGCAATCCCTCCCGTAGTACCCGTCCGCAGGGCGGGAATTCAGCGCGTTCTCCCCGTTGGTCTCGATCCCGTCGAAGCACAGCGACGCGCCGCAATCCTCCTGGATCACGACGTCGTCGATCCGCTGCCACCCGCCCACCAGTTCATGCCGCCGGTTCACCAGCGCCGCATACTGCGGCACGGCCCGGACATGCTCATGCGCCAGTTGCAGCACCGGTCGATCGACGGATCCGTCGGCCTCACCGTCCTGCCGCCCGAATGCCGCGCCCGTAGACGCCAGAAACCCCGCACCCGCCAGAAAAAGCGCGCCCAAGCGCAGACCCCTCATGCTTCGGTTCATGCTCCCCCCCCCCTCGTCGAGCGGTATGCCGGACGTCCGACCCTGAACCTCCGGCGGCAGGGACCGACGACTTGCCCGCCCGCCAGCCTCTGACCGATTCTTCGCCCGCCTTGATAGGATGTCAACGTCAGGGATCGCCGTGCCGCCTTCGCCAACCTGCGCGAACTCGGCGATTATCGGCATGTTCGATCCGGGAGTCTTGCGCAAAAAAAAGCGCGACCCACGGGTCGCGCCCTCCTCATCCGAGTTTCATCTTTGTCGCCTTCGCGCGGCCGAGCGTCTCACTCGCACGGCACGTTCCGCATCAGCTCATTCTCAAGCTCCCGCGTCGTGTGCGGACCGGCAGGAACGAAGTCAAACCGGACCTTGCACCGCCCGTTTGCCTTGACCGGCTTGGTACGCGTCCGGAAACCGTCAAGTTCAAGGATCATGAGCTGTCCCGGGGCCGCATCCCGGATCCGGGCGATGATCGACCCGTTGTTGCACTTCGCACGAAGCTTCGGCGTCGCGTTCGGCGAACCTTTATGCCACATCGCCGTCGCCGTCCCCAGTACGCCGGGGCACGCCGCAGCGCCGTAGTCGAAGCACTCGTTCCCAAACACGATCGCTCCGTCGCGCGGATTGATGTCCGCGAACTTCAGTCCCGTCTGCTCGCTGTAATTCAGCGGCTTGTCCGTGCTCCACAGCATCGGTTGTGCGCACGTCGCGAACTCCCCGCCGTCAGCCGTCACATACGCCCCTTCGTAGGCGCCGTGACCGTCCACCGGCGCCGGAATCGTTCCGAAAAGCCCGCAGGTGTGAATGTCAAAGTAGTAATACCGCCCGCTGTCCTGGCTGGATGGCAGCGGGCCGAAATCAAACAGGAACGCCCCCAGGAACCCATCCACGCCGGAGCATTCGTTGAAATCCTCATAAAGACCGATGTAAAGCATCGCCTGCTCGGACGACCCCGGTCCAGCCGCGTCCCACCAGAACGCATGCTGGATCCGCCCGATATCCTGGCCGTCGCACGTCTCGGTCATCGCCGCGTCATCGATCCAGTACGTGTCGCAGAATCCCGGACCGAAGAACCAGCGCCCGCTGCCCAACCCGCAGTCCAGACCGTAATACCCGTCGCCCGGTTGACTTTCGTTCACGTCCCGTCCGTTGGTTTCAACGTTGTCGAAGCACAGCGCCGCCCCGCAATCCTCCGCGACGCCGTTTCCGGTCAGATCCACCCACGGCCCAATCGGCTGGCGATTCTCGTCCGCCAGAACTGCACGAAGCGGGCTGATCTTCTGGCCCATCGAAATGACGCTCGGCTCCGGCAGCCGCAATCCAGACTCCGGATTGCCCTTCTGCTGGGCGAACCCCACGCTGATAAACAAACAAAAAACACCCGCCGCAACCCACATCATCGCTTTCATGCCTGCCCCCCTGCATAAACCTGATCGCTCTCCTCCCGCGAGCTTGTGCATCAATGCCGCACTCGCACAGTGCGGTCCGGGGAGATCCGACACCGCCTCGCGGCCTCCGATCTCTAAGAATGAAGAGTTTTCCTCATAATGTCAAGAAAAAATTAAAAAACCTTCACATTCGTTCTTGACAAGGCGGTATGACAAGCCCAAGGCCTCTATTTACCTTGGCCGGTGCGACCGGGTAATACTCAAATCCCCCCGAAGCGGTTCGCTCCGCCGGCCGACGCGGTGGCAGAACTCATGCCCGATACCCCTGGGAGAGCAGGAACGCATGCGACTCCCCCATCACCCGCACCGCGTCGTGCCCGTGACGCGAGAGTTCCAGATACACAGGACCGGGGTACCCGATCCCCTCCAGCGATCGCCGAATCTCGACGAAATCGACCTCCCCGTCTCCGGGCACCAGGTGCTCGTGCGCTCCGCCCCGGGCGTCGGATAGATGAACGTTCCAAAGCTGCCGCTTCCAGCGATCGACATGCTCGCGCACGGATCCGTCCCGAAGGGCGTAGACGTGGTTCACATCCAGCGTTAGCCCCAGCAGGGGGTGCTGCATCGTCATGATCAGCCGGTCGTACCGGGCCATCGTGTCCACCAACATGCCCGGTTCCGGTTCAAACGCCAGCCGTCGGCCCACTTTTTCCGCAAAGTCCAGAAGTCGGTGAAGTTCGTTCGTCAAACGCATAAACGCCTCGTCTTCACCGGCGCCGTCATCCACCGCACCCGACCACAGCGAAACCGTCTCAGCGCCCAGTTCCGCAGCGGTGAGAACACACGTCTCGAGGAATTCCCGTCTCCGCGCCCGGTCCACCTCTCGTGCACTGACCAGCGTCGGCTGATGTTTACGCCGCGGATCCAGGATGAACCGCGCGCCGGTCTCGACCGTGACCCGCAGGTCGTGTCGATCCAGCAGGAGACGGATCCGCCTCGCATCACGCAGGCACGCGCCCCGCTCCGTCGGATCCAGGTGCTGATGATCGAGCGTCAGGGCGACGCCTCGAAACCCGGTTTCGGCGATCAGCGCGAGCGCATCCTCAAGCCGGTGATGTGGTAATCCGTTCGTGTTGTACCCGAGAAACATCTCGCACCACGCCGCGAGGCAAACCGTTTTTCACGCCGCTCAGTCGCCCGCGCCGCCCGCCCACGCCAGTCCCGCCGCCGACGCCGCGATCGCCAGCAGCGCCGACACCAGCGACTCGCCCGCAATGAACCCGGAAGCTGCGGGCACCGCGTACACTTCCGCCGATCGCCGCGCCGCGCGCCGCCACGTCCACGCGATCACCGACCCCAGTGCCAGCGCCAGCGAACTGTTGAACCCGAACACCCACGAGAACCCCAGCCCCATCGGCGACGGCAGATACCGCGCCGCCCGAGGCGACAGCGCGCTGATCGTCGGGATCGCCACGCCCGTCAAGCCTCCGATCACGATCGCCCAGCGCGCGCTGACCGGCAGGCTCTGCAACCCCTGCGTCAAAGCGTCCGCCACCGCCTTCCACATCTGCGCCGAAGGAGCGTTGAACCCGCCCATCGCCGCCGCGTCCGGGACCATCAGATACCACGCCGGAACCACAGCCGCCGTCCCGAAAAACACGCCGGCAAGCTGCGCCGCGAACTGCTTCCGCGGGTTCGCCCCTAGGAGATAGCCCGCCTTCAGGTCGTTCAGCAGATCCGCCGCGCTGCTTCCGGCGCTGGTCGTCGCTCCCGCAGCCGTCAGGTTGATCACCGCATTCCCCGACGCCCCCGGCAGCGCCGCGTACACAAGCTGCGTCACCTTGCCCATCGGACCGATCGGCGTCGTGTCCGTCTCTCCCGTCACCCGGCAGCACACCAGCGACACGACAAACGACATGCCCACCGCGACGACGCCCAGCGCCGCACTGATCCCGAACGCAAGAACCTGCACCGCCACCAGCCCGGCCGCCACCGGAACGATGCCGAGCAGGAACCACCTCAGCGGAACCTCGACATCCCCATCACCCGCGCCGCGGCCCAGTTTCAGGAACGACCGCCCGACCACCCGCCACTGAAGCGCAAAACTGGTCAGGCTGGCGAACACCAGCAGCGACGACCCGCCCCACAATCCCCACCGCACCACCTGGATCACGCCGCCCGCCGTCACCGGCACATGCGCCGCGCCGGGCGATGCTCGCGCCGCGTCGTACGCCGGCGCCGAATCCGTCTCGACCCCCGTCGTCCACCCGCTCGCGGGGTTCGCCTGGTCCAGCGAGACAAGGTAAGGCCCCACCCCGAAGTAAAGCGCCGTCGCCCCCGCCAGCATCGACAACCCCGCGCGAGGACCGATCAGCATCCCCGCGCCGATCATCAGCACCCCCGGATCGAACCCGAAGTTCCACAGCTTTCCGCCACGCACCCCCGTCAGCGCCTGCGTCGGCAGTTCGATCTGATGCGGAAGAAACACCCTCGCATGCAGGTCCGAAAGCCACGCCGGACACCGCGACATGCTCTGCAACCGGTCCACCAGGAGGCCGTAATTCCGCAGCAGTCCGATCGCCCCGCCGAGCGCCAGGCACGCGATCAGCGCATACGCCTGCCGCAAGGCGTCCCCGCCGCGAGAGTAAAGGCTGCGCAGCGTCTGCGCCGCAGCCGTTCCGCTGGGAAAGCGTAGCTGCTCGATGTTGATCATCTGCTGCTTCAGCGGCACCGCGAGCAGCACTCCCAGCAGCGCCGTGAACAACGTGAAGCTCGCCAGCGCCCACCACGGCACGTGACGGCCCGTCGAAAGCAGCAGCGCCCCGAACGCCGTCCCGATCGTGCTTCCCGTCGAATATCCCGCGGCCGACGCCGTGCTCTGCATCACGTTGCTTTCCAGCAACGTCATCGGCGCGATCCGTCCGAGGCTCGCCGCGCGCACCGCATTCCACATCAGGTACGACAAGACGCACGCCGTGATCGCCACGCCGAACGCCCACCCGAGCTGAAGCACCGTGTAAAGATTCGAGATCGACAGGAGCATGCCGAGCAAGCCGCCCGTCAACACCGCGCGAACCGTCAGTTGCGGAGTCCGGTTGTTCGAGCGCACTTCCGTGCGCCACGCGGCGTCGGCGTCCTCGACGGACGGCTTGGCGGGCGGATCAGGCTGCATGCGCGGTTCGGTCATGACCTTCCGTGTCGTGGCGCAGCGCTGAGCCAGAGAGGCTCAGACGGTGCCGCCGGCGCAATGTACGTGACGCCTCAGGAGCGGGGAAGTCGCCGTCGCGCCCTCGCCCGGACGCCCCAAAAAAGAAAACGCTCCGGCGACGCCTCGCGCCGCCGGAGCGCCTCGGATCAACTTCTCACGCCGCCAAGCTGCGGACGCTACTCGCCCACCCACGACAGGGTGTACTCGACCGGTTCCGCATCGCCCACCGTCACCAGCACCACGCCCGTTGACGGCGACTCCTCGGTGAACGTGATCGTCACCAGCACCGTCAGGTCGCCCACGCCCGTCGGAAGCTCGAACGACGCCGTCCCCTCCTCCGGGATCAGGTTCCCGTGCTCCTGCGGATCCATCACCAGTTCGTCCACCGACACGACATACGCCGTGTCGTCGTTGTCCACCAGCGTGAACTGTCCGTCCGTCAGCGTGATCTCTCCGTCGCTCGACGAAATGAACACCGTCACCGTCCCGACGATCAGCCCGTTGTCCGTTTCAAGGTCCACCGATGCCTCGATCGCGAAGGGAAGCTGGTCCGACGGCCGGCTCAGCAGTGTCGCGCTGAGCGTCCCGTCCACCGTCGATTCATCCACGGTGTACTCATCGAACGAGATCTCCACGGTCAACGCCGCCGCGTCCACCACCGCCGTCACCTGTCCGGAAACCGTCGCGTCCCCGTAATACTCGTTCGTGCAGCCGTCGCCGTAGTCCAGCCCGATTGTCCACGTCGTCCCGTCCCGCGACGCCGACACCCCCGGGCATGTCCCGAACGACGCCGAATCCACCGGGTAGCTCTCCGGGTTCGCCATCTCCCTCATCCCCGAAAACGCAACCGCAAGATCGTTCAGCAGCAGCGTCACGGCCTCGACCGCCGCTTCCTGCTCGGCGGTCAAACCATCGTCGTCCCCGTCGTCATTGTCATTGACGTTGCCGTCCGTGTTGTCGTTGACGTTGCCGTCCGTGTTGTCGTTCCCGTTGCCGCCGCCCGGCGCGCAACCCGCAACCCCCAGCGCGCCCACCAGCCCGACGCAGCACAAATTCATCCACCGACTCAGCATCATGAACCTCCCTGTTGGCGCGTGCTTTTCGCGCCGACGCCCTTGTCCGCAACTTGCCTGATTATCGACGACCCGGCGCCGTTGCCTCGACCAGCGGTGCCTCGATTCAATGCACCTCCAGCAGTTCAATCTCGAACACCAGCGTCGCCCCCGCAGGAATCTTCGCCTGCGGAACGCCGCGCGGATACCCCAGCGGACCCGGAATGATCAGCCAGCGCTTTCCGCCGACCTTCATCGTCGCCAGCCCCTCGTTGAATCCCGGGACGAACCCCGTCGACCGGTGCGTCATCGGTTCGCCGTCGCGCGACGAGTCGAACTTGTACCCGTCCTCCAGCCACCCGGTGTAATGAATCGTCACCTGACCCGAGGGGTTCGGCGAAGCGCCGTCGCCGACCTTCTCGTCCCAGAAGACCAGACCGGAATCGCTCGTCGTGCCCTTCGCTCGCACCTGTTCGAGCTTCTTTCCGAAGTCCGCGGCCTGTTTTTCCTCCGCCTGCTTGCGATCCCGGGCGGCCTTTTCAAGCTGGGAGCGGACCTGCGCCGCCTTCGCCTGCATGCGCGACGCCTGACTCTCGATCTCCTTGCGCTGGTCCTCCGGAATCGCGCTTTCCCGCGCGGGGTACTTCCGGTCGAGCATCTTGTTCCAGCGCTCCACGTTCTGCGACTGCTGCCCGAGCAGCTTTTCTGCGTTGCCGAGGATCATCACTCCGATCATCGCGTCGCCCTTCGCGATCTCGTTTACGACGTCCTGCCCCTCGATCACCTTTCCGAACACGCTGTGCCGGTCGTCCAGGTGCGGCGTCGCCCGATGCGTCACAAAGAACTGGCTGCCGTTCGTGCCCGGTCCCGCGTTGGCCATCGAAAGAATGCCCGGCGAGTCATGCCGCAGCAGGGCGTCGAACTCATCCTCGAACTGGTACCCCGGACCCCCGCGACCCGTGCCCGTCGGGTCGCCCCCCTGGATCACAAAGTTCGGCTCCACCCGGTGAAACGTGACCCCATCGTAATACCCGCGCTGGGCGAGGTTCACGAAGTTCGCCACCGTCACCGGCGCCTGCTCCGGGAACAGCGTGATCCAGAGATTGCCCTTGTTCGTCACGATTACCGCCAGCAGCCCCTCGCCGGGCGAGGCTGGCTTGACTGGGTCCGTCTTCGGTTCTTCCTGGGTCTCTACCTGCGGCATCGGATCCTCCTGCGGCAACGCCAGGGAGGACGCGCCCGCCATCGTGAGCATCAGACTCATCCAAAGCGTCATATGTGGTTTATCTCCTGCGCCAACTAAGCGTTTCATCGAGGTCCGGCGTCCTGCACCCCGCAGCCGCCGTCTCTCTGCATGATGAGAAAAACGTAACACCTCTCCGCAACCCCCGCAAACGCCGACGATCCGCCCGCCGCGCCCCTCTTCTCGCGCCGAAATGCAGTAATGCAGTATCAATATTTGCGCGATTGACGACGCAGACCCGGATCGAGGGGGCGAAGTTGGATTGGATCGTCGCGGACGACGGAGACTGCCCCCTGCTACGGGAGTCTCAGGTTCATGCTAATTTGTTCAAAACGAGTATTTAGGCTCTTTACAGCGCCTCGACGGAACGTCCATCACCGGATCAAGGTTGACGGGTCGGGGCGGCGTCGGTATTGCTGCGCGGAAGTCCGGGCAGAGGCAGCGGCGGGGCGGCGGGGTTGACCAAGGATGGCGGGAACGACCTGGTGACGGCCTGTAAAACGTCAGCAAAACGGCGAGAACGCGGTCGGCGGGGCAAAACGGGGCTTCGGTGCGGCGCGGCCGAGCTGCGGCGTGGCGCGGCGTGGAGCTTGCTGATCGCAGCAGTCTTCGTGCCGTCCTGCCGTTCAGCAAGGCGCGAGGCGCCGCCCGCCGCGTCGGAGGACATGCTTGCCCTGTTGATGCCCACGCGCATCGAAATCGTCAAGCCTTCGACCCGCCTGCGCGGCGCCGGCGGCGCGGTCCGGCCGGAATCGCTCGAGGTGCTGGTCCGCGGATTCACCGTGCTGGACAACCCGGGCGCGTTGCTCGTCGGACAGATCCGGTTCGAACTCTTCATGCATCAGCCGGCCAGCGGGCACATTGAGGGGCAACGCATCCATCAGTGGGACATCGACCTCGGGGATGAGGAAAACCAGCGGCGGTTCTGGAACCCGGTCATCCAGATGTACGAATTCAGCCTCGGCGTGGATCCGGCGGTGATCCCTCCGGCGAACAAATACGTCCTCGCCGCGACGCTGAATACCCCGCTGGGACAGCATCTTTCGGATGATCTGGTCTTCGAACTGCTCGAAGGCCCGTCGGGGGTCACCGTGCTACCGCCACCGGGGCGATAACGTTAGGATTGACCTACGATCCTCAAGCGCGCCGAAGGGAAAAAGGGTCGCGGGGACGGAAAACCGTTCCCGAACGCGGGCCTCTGCGGGATCGGGTAGTCCTAACCTGTGTCCATCTCGCGGGATCATATTCACAAGGAGCGAAAGCATATGAACGGGTGGAAGGTGATCGGAAAGAAGTCGGTCTGGGTTCTGGCGGCGGTCGGATTGCTTGCCGGATGCGACAAGCTCACCGTTGAGCGGTTCAACATGATCCGTAACGGGGACTCGGCGGACATGGTCGAGGCCACGCTCGGCACGCCGAACACGAAGATTCCGGGCACGTGGGAGTGGGTGCGCCACGACCGCGGGCTGGACGTCCTCGTGCATTTCGACAAGGACGGTCGGGTGGTGTCGAAGTCCTGGACCGAACCCGGACGGGTCCACGTCGAGGATCTCCCGGGAGGAACCAACGAAGGCGACGCGGCATCCCGGACGCGCGTTGACACCGTGCATCAGCCGTGACCTGGGGGGATCCGGACTGGACGACTCAGGTCAGATAACCGAATTGATGTCACAAGGGGAAGGCCCCGGCGGTTGATGATGCCGCCGGGGCTTGATTTTTTCCGATCTCGTGGTATGATTTGTGCGTTCGCGTCATTGCGGTTGGGTAGCAGTGTCGGCGAACTGAAATCAAGCCGCCTCTTAACTTCCTTTTAGTCAATTAGTTGTATGACTAAACGGATCCGGTCCGCAGGTGCGGTTCGGGGCTGAGCGGCAGATGTGCTGCCGCGATTTTTGCGATTGCAACAAAGACGGGGATCGACTTGGAGGTCGGACCCCACATCGGACATCGGATAAGCGGAAACAGACTGTCATGGACCAGCTTTCGTTCGTACGCAACATCGGCATTTCAGCGCACATCGACTCGGGCAAGACCACGTTGTCGGAGCGGATTTTGTTTTACGCGGGGCGCATTCACAAAATCCGCGAGGTCAAGGGCAAGGACGGCGAAGGCGCGACGATGGATTACATGGAGCTGGAACGTGAGCGCGGCATCACGATCACATCCGCCGCGACGACCGTCCACTGGAAGGACCACGACATCAACCTGATTGACACGCCCGGGCACGTGGACTTCACGATTGAGGTGGAGCGTTCGCTGCGCGTGCTGGACGGGGCGGTGCTGGTCTTATGCGCCGTGGGCGGCGTGCAGTCGCAGACGCTGACCGTCGATCGTCAGATGAAGCGCTATCGCGTCCCGCGCCTGGCGTTCATCAACAAGATGGACCGCACGGGCGCCGACCCGAGCCGCGTCATCAGTGAACTGGAGACGAAGCTGGGCATCGTCGCGCTTCCGCTCCAGCTTCCGATCGGCGACGGCGACGCCTTCGAGGGCGTCATCGACCTGATCACGATGAAGGCCGTCTACAACGAGGGCAAAAACGGCGAGAACCTCCGCGAGACGGAGATTCCCGCGGGGATGCAGGACGAAGCGGCCCGCGCCCGCGCTGGACTGCTCGACGTGCTCAGCCTCTATGACGACAAACTGATGGAAGTCATGCTGGAGCACGAGAACGCGACGCCGGAGCAGATCATCCCGGCGATTCGGCGGGCGACGATCGCCCGCGAGGTGACGCCCGTGCTTCTCGGGTCGGCGTACAAGAACAAGGGCGTGCAGATGCTCCTCGACGCCGTGACGCGCTATCTGCCGTCGCCGCTGGACCGGATGGCGTACGCCTGCGACAACGCCAACGAAGGCGCGGAGGTCGCCGTAACGGCGGACCCGTCGGCGCCGCTCGTGGCGATGGCGTTCAAGATCGTGGACGAGCCTTTCGGACAGGTGACGTACACGCGCGTCTACCAGGGGGAACTCAAGAAGGGGCAGGCGTACCTGATCCCGCGCACGGGCAAGACCCAGCGCGTCGGACGCATCTTCAGGATGCACGCGGACAAGAAGGAGGATGTGCCTTCCGCCCAGGCGGGCGACATCGTCGCCGTCATGGGCGTGGACCTCGTCTCCGGCGACACCCTCTGTCACCCCGACATCAATTTCTCGCTGGAAAGCCTGCACATCATGGAGCCGGTGATCTCGATGGCGATCGAGCCGGAACGCACGCAGGACCGCGACGCGATCTCCGCGGCGCTCAACCGCTTCATGAAGGAGGATCCGACGTTCCACGCCCGCTTCGACGAGGACGCCGGACAGACGATCATTTCGGGGATGGGCGAGCTGCACCTCGACGTCTACGTCGAGCGCATGCGCCGCGAGTACAAGGCCAACGTCGTCGTCGGCAAGCCGAAGGTCAGCTACCGCGAGCATCCGACGAAGGAAGTGGCGTACGACTACCGGCATAAGCGGCAGACGGGCGGTTCCGGACAGTACGCGCACGTGATCGGGCGGCTGGTGCCGATCCCCCCGGACGGCGAAAAGGACTACGAGTTTGAAAACGACGTGACCGGCGGGCGCATCCCGACCGAGTACATCCCGTCGGTGGATAAAGGTTTTCAGATGGCCCGCGCGAAGGGACCGCTGGCCGGATACGAGGTCGTCGGCGTGAAGATGATTCTCGAAGACGGAACCTATCACGCGGTGGACTCGTCGGACCTGGCGTTCCAGGTGTGCGGGCGCGACGCCTTCAAGGACGCCGTCCGCCGCTCGAACCCGGTGATCCTCGAACCGATCATGAAAGTCGAGGTCGAAGTCCCGACGAGTTTTCAGGGACCGGTCACCGGAAACATTGCGCAGCGCCGAGGTCTGATCACCAACACGGAGGCGAAAGGCGCCAGCACGATCATCCAGGCCGAGGTTCCGCTGGCGAACATGTTCGGATACTCGACTGACCTGCGCTCCATGACGCAGGGTCAAGGCTCCTTCTCGATGGAGTTCCACGCCTACCGCAAGGTTCCGGCGACGGTGCAGGAGGAGATCATCGAAGCCGCGCAGAAGGCGAAACAGGCGGCGAAGTAAGGCGACCGGCCTGTCCCGCGCCTCCTGGCCCCGGCGGCGGTTCGGTGCTGTCTCAGTTTGAAAGCGCCGCTGCGTCACACTCGACGCCGCGATCGTCGCCGCGGGGCCGGTTCAGGGGCCTGCGGTTCAATCCCGAAGGGGTTGCATGATCGCGTCAGGCGCCTATATCTCAATCCCGAAGGGATTGCGGCCTCCAGCCCAAGGTTGGACGCCGAAGGCTGCCTACCTTGGGTTCACGGCATCCCGCGCTCCGACCAAAACCCTGCAAGGGTTGCGTCCGGGCGCCGCTCCCGCAGGATCGCCGCAACCCCGTTGGGGTTGCCGGTTTGTTGATTCCGTCTCCCCAGGGTAGCCCGCTGCGCGGGCAACCCCGGGCTGCGGGGCGCGACTCCGTTGAGCTCGGCGCCGGGTGCGATGGTGCGCCCGTCGCCCCGCTCGATCGATCAAGTTCGATGCGTGAGTCGTCTTATTGTCGAGGTTGACTCCCAAGAGAACGCTGAGGGATTCGGCATGTTCCGCTACGAACACGAGGGTGGAAACCCCCGCCTCCCTCGCACAGGCCATTTAAAATGAAAATCGTTTTTTTTGATTGACCTTTACTTGTCATGGGTTATACTAAGGTCCGTTCGCCCGGAGCGAGCCGTCCTGATTGAGCCGGGGAATGGTCTCGTGGAGACGCCTCCGCAGCCAAATCGGGGCCGTGAGCGCTTTTCCGCAAATCAAAAAAGGAATGAAACAGGAAGGGGAACCACATCCGATGAGAAACTGCGAAAGGGGGATGGCAAGGCAGTGGGGTTGCCTCCTGAAAAGCTCTATCATGCTTTTGGCCTTTGGGGGATTAACCGGTCGCTTTGCTCGCGGAGCAATGCAAGATTCTCCGTATATGTGTGCCGAGTTCAGCGGTCAAACTTGTACCAATGCATTAAGCTGCTCCTGCTTTGGCAATATTTGCACGGAAGTCGCGCGGGCTGCGTTTCCAACTCCGTATATCGGTGGCACAG
>BOJX01000085.1 GCA_016860685.1 Planctomycetota bacterium | reverse complement strand
CGACGGCGACCTCGATACCTCGGACTCAGCCGCAGCCGACACCGGCGGCGCCTGTCGCGCCTCATCGCCTTCCGGCGCCTGCCCCGTCTTGGATACGGACCAGGACAACGACGTCGACGGCATGGATTACATGACGCTTAACGCGTTGATCAGCGCCGCCCCCACCACCAACCGCATCCGCCACGCCCGCCGCCTTCCCCCGTCGGCAACCGCTTCCACCACCAGGGCCTCGTCTACGACGCGGAGATCGGCGATCCGTCTTTCTACAACGACCTTGCAACTCACACGACACCAGCATTCGCCCCCTCTACCGGAGCAGGGCATCTATTTTGGCCGCCAGGATGAAGTCGCTTTCGGTCAGGCCGTCGATTTTGTGGGTCCAGATCGTCACGCCGACCTTGCCCCAGGAGAGAGCGAGGTCTGGGTGGTGTCCCTGCTGCTCGGCCAGTTCGCCAATGCGATTGACGAACGCCAGGGCGCTGACGAAGTCGGAGAAGGCGAAGGTCTTGGCGAGGTGATGTTCGTTCACGGCTTCCCATCCGGGAACCAGCGCCAGCAGCGCGCGGAGTTCGTCGCCTTTCAGGGGCGGAACACCACCTCGGCAGGGGACGCAGGTTTTCGATGCGAGTGTGGACATGGGTATTCCTTTCGGATGGGCCGCGCGGTCGTCGCTACGTGTTCCACCGATGGCGCGTGGCGACGACGAAGTTGAGTTCGCGGAAGAGCTGCTGGCGCTTGGCGACGAGTTCGGCCACCCGTTTGAGCGCTTCGTCGCTGACCTGACCGGTGTAACGCATCGCGACGATGTCCTCGAGCAGCTCCATCCAGCGGCGCGTGCCTTCGTATTTGCGTTTTCGCTTGATGTCGCCGTATTTGAGGAGTTCGCGGATCTCGAACTCGATGCGGCGCAGTTCGACGGACAGCGTCCGGGCCCGGACGTTCGGCTCCCAACCGCCGACGCCCTCGCCCGCTTCGGCGGCGTCCGTCGTACCGGGTTCGGCGACATTTTCGGACTCGGCAAAGGCAAGCGCCTCATCCTCCTGCGGCGCAGGTCCGATGCGCTGGTCGGATGAATCTGCGCCCGAGGGTGGTTGCTCTGAAGGCGGTTGGATCGGGTCGATCACGTTTCCCTCCCGCGCCCGACGCCGAGCGCGATGGTTTCACCTTCGACATGTAGCGACTCCACCCGCCGGTTGCAAGACGGCATCGATGGGAGGCGGATAACAGGCGAAGGGGGGGTGTCTCGGTTTGAAAGCGCCCCTTCGTCACGCTCGACGCTGAGCTCCGCGCCGCGCTCAATATTGCGCTCGAAGGTGCGCTCGATGTTGCGCCCGTCACCACGCTCAATGTTGTTGCGCCCGACGCGGCGCTCGGCGGGGTGGCATGGCCTGGTGTACTCGCCTGGCCATGCTACAGGAGCAGAACGCCCGTTCCTCGCCGGATACGGGGCCGCTGCTGCGAACAACCCGTACCACCCGACGTGCCGCCAGACCCCAGAAGGCGGTCGCCCTGATCAAAGGGAAGGGATTGCTTGATTGCATCAGGCTCCTTTATCTCAATCCCGAAGGGGTCGCCTTCTCATCTCGCGGATACGAAGTCGTGGGATTTCCAACACGCACATACAGTGGGCGGGCCGGGAATCGCCCCACAACCCCTGCAATAGACTGGCGTTTTGGTGCTTACGAAATCGTGACTCTTCCAGCAGGCACACTCTGTTGGCACCCCCGCAACAGCCCCACACCCGCGACAGTAGATCATTGTTCCGGAGTCGCCCTCAACAACGAGAACCTTCATGTGGATTCCTCCGGATCAACGTAACAAGATGAACGGCGCTGTCAGTACCGATACGTCTCCGGTTTATATGGTCCTTCCGGAGATACCCCGATGTACTTCGCCTGCTCCGGCGAGAGCTTGGTGAGTTTCACGCCGAGGTGCTCTAGGTGCAGGCGGGCGACGTGCTCGTCCAAATGCTTGGGCAGCACATACACTTGCTTCTTGTACTTGCAACCACATCCGCCCGAGCATGATTCCGCGTCTTTTTCGCCGCTTCCGCGCGAGTGCGTGAACAGCTCAATCTGCGCCAGCACCTGGTTCGTGAAGCTTGAACTCATCACGAAGCTCGGGTGCCCTGTAGCGCAGCCGAGGTTGACGAGGCGGCCTTCGGCGAGGACGAGGACGCAATGCCCGTCGGGGAAGGTCCACTTGTCCACCTGCGGCTTGATGTTGGTCCGCTTCACGCCGGGCCAGGCCTTCAGACCGGCCATGTCGATCTCGTTGTCGAAGTGCCCGATGTTGCAGACGATCGCCTGGTGCTTCATGCGCGACATGTGCTCGGCCGTGATGATGCCGTAGTTGCCCGTCGCGGTGACGAAGATGTCCGCCGTCTCCAGCACGTCTTCGAGGGTCAGGACGGAGTACCCTTCCATCGCCGCCTGAAGCGCGCAGATCGGATCGATCTCGGTCACGACGACCTTCGCGCCCTGCGCCCGCAGCGACTTGGCGCTGCCCTTGCCGACGTCGCCGAAACCGCAGACCACGGCCGTCTTGCCCGCCAGCATCACGTCCGTCGCGCGCATGATGCCGTCCACGAGCGAGTGCCGGCAGCCGTAAAGATTGTCGAACTTGCTCTTGGTGACGCTGTCGTTGACGTTGATCGCGGGGAAGAGCAGCGTCCCGGCCTTGGCGCGATCGTAGAGCCGATGCACGCCGGTCGTGGTTTCCTCCGAGACGCCCCGGATGTTGGCGGCCATCCGATGCCACTTCTGCGGGTCGTTCTGCAATTCGTCGCGGATGATGCCGAGGATGATGGCCATCTCCTCGTTGTCGGCAGCGTCGGGATCGGGCAGCGTGCCGTCCTTGGCGTAGGTGTTCTCCGCCTCGTAGCCGAGGTGAATGAGCAGGGTGGCGTCGCCGCCGTCATCGACGATCATGTTCGGCCCGTCGCCGTCGAACTCCAGCGCCCGCAAGGTACACCACCAGTAGTCCTCCAGCGTCTCCCCCTTCCACGCAAAGACGGGGATGCCGGCTTTGGCGATGGCGGCGGCGGCGTGGTCCTGGGTGCTGAAGATGTTGCAACTGCACCAGCGAACCTCCGCGCCGAGCTTCTGAAGGGTTTCGATGAGCACGGCGGTCTGGATGGTCATGTGCAGCGAGCCGGTGATCTTCGCGCCGCGAAGGGGTTTCTTCGCGCCGTACTCCTTGCGAAGCTGCATGAGTCCGGGCATTTCGTGCTCGGCCAGTTCGATCTCCTTGCGTCCGAAATCGGCTAGTGAAAGATCCGCTACTTTGTAATCGCAAGTCTCAGTGAGTGTCATGTGCATTATCTCGACAATCCGCGTTCAAGCCGTCAGTTGCTCGCCGGTCACCGGCGCCTGGAATCCGTGTATATGAGGTTATTGGAGCGGCCTTTGACGGGCAAGCAGGAGGGGTCGATCATAACGGGGGAGGATTGAACCTGCGGCGGATTCCGCAGGCGCCTCCGTCCCGCAACCGTGGAACCGGCAGCGTGTCCAGGCGTCCAACATCCCAGGATGATCCGCGAAACCGCGACGGGCAGTCCGACGCCGGACCGGCCGGCGTCACCGGAACCGACGACGCCGCGCTGATCCGGCAGGTGCAGTCCGGCGAGGTTCGCGTGTTCGCCGAGCTGATCCGGCGCTATCAGGACCGGGTGTACAACACGTGCTGGCGGTTCTGTGGACATGCCGAGGACGCGCGTGATCTGACGCAGGACACGTTCCTTCACGCTTTCCGGCGGATCGGCGAGTTCCGGCTGGACAGCCGGTTTTACACCTGGCTGTTCCGCATCGCGGTGAACCTGTCGATTTCGCACCGGCGGAAGGCGCGTCATCGCGCGGCGTGGTCGCTCGACGGGGCGTCCGGAAACGACGACGCTTCCGGGTCGCCGGGCGTCCGGCTGGCGGATCATGCCGGGGAACCACCCGACGAGCGGGCGAGCATCGCGGAGCAGCGCGAGCGTCTCGGACAGGCGCTGCGGCGTCTTGATGAGGAGCATCGGACGGTGATCGTGCTGCGCGATATTGAAGGGTTGAGCTACACGGATATTGCGGAGGTGCTCGACGTACCCGTCGGGACCGTCCGGTCGAGACTGCACCGGGCGCGCCTCGAGTTGTCCGAGGTGATGCGTCCCCTGGAGGCTCAAAGAAAGCACGCATGAGACCGCTCGCGGAAGAGTTGAGCGAACTGTTGTCGGCGTACCTCGACGACGAGGTCAGCGCTTCCGAGCGCCGGCGCGTCGAGGCGGCTCTGGCGTCGGATCCGTCGGCGAAGGCGCGGTTCGAAGAGCTGCGTGCGGCGCGCGATGCGACCGCGGCGCTGCCTCGGCGCGCCGCGCCGCCGGACCTGGCGGAGGCGATCGGCGTCGAACTCGAGCGGGAGTCTCTGCTGGCGCGGCGCCCGGCGGCGACGTCGCCGAACCGGGGCATCCGCATCATTCTTCCGACACTGGCTGCGGCGGCGCTGCTGATGTTCGCCGTGCTCAACCTCGACCGCTTCCGCAAGGACGGGGCGGATTTTTCGACGCAGGTGGCGTTGCGCAAACCCGCGGACGGTCCGCCCGGTGCGGCTCAACCGCCGCTTGCAGAAGCGGCGGAACCCGCGATGCCGATGCCCAGCTCGACCTCCCCGCCGGGGCCGCAGCGCGGACGCGCGATCGAATCCGATGACGTCGCGGCCTTGCGTGAACGTGTCTCCGACCCCAACGACATTCCGGCAGGGCGACCGCCCGCGCTGGTGGCCCAGCGATTGCTCGCCGTCACGGGCATCGACCAGAAGTTGCAGGCGGGCGTAACGCCGGACCAGGTCCGGGAGCACCGCTTCGATAACGAGTCGGCGCAGGTTCGACTGACCTGTGTGGACGCCGCCGCGCGCGACGCCACGCTCTCCGCCATCACGGAGGCGCTTTCGGCGATGGACGCCGCGAATCTGGCGGAAGCCGCGCCGGCGGAGGTGAAGGCCGCGTATCTTGCGGGACAGCCGGGCGTGAATTTTGAATCTCCCGAGGAACGACAGGTGCTGGTCCGCATTCCGCGCGCCGAACTGCATCAATTCCTTCAGCAGATTCGTCCGGCGGCACAAGCTGACGTCGCTGCGGAACTGCGTCTCGGTCGGGTGGTCGCGCGCGGCTGGGCGTCGGTGGAGCCGCTGCTTGCCGGCGAGAACGTTCAGATCGAGATGATTGACGGTGAAGAACCGGCGAGCGTATTCGTCGGCACGCCGGTGATGCGGGTCGAGGTGGGTGCCGCCGCATCGACCGAAGGTTCCGCTGCGGCGGAGTACAAGACGTCGGAGGACGATACCGAGACGATGACCCCGCCCGCGAGTTTCGAGGACGCCCTTAAGGAGATGGCGGATTCTCTTCTTGCGCGACGCGAAGGTTCGACCGGTCGCGATGCGGTTCGAGCGGCTGCGGGCGCGGTTGTCGCCGAGACCGATGAGGCGGCGGCGGCGGGGCGCAGGGCGCAGGCCGAATCCGTGCCGCCGGGCGCACCCGGCAGGGGGGAGGCGGATATCGTGCTCGCGGAGCGCACCAACTCCGCCGCGGACGCGGTTGCTACCAAGGATCAGCAGGAGACCGCGCGAGCCGGAAAGGAAGCGACTCCTGCGGCCGAGCCGACCGAAGGCGAAGGCAAGCCGGAAATCGACAAGCGGAAGGGGAAGGCGTCCAAGTCAGGGTCAAACGACCTGTCAGCGCTGGGCTATGTGGATAAGGATGTTGCTGCGAAGAAGTCTTCGACGGCCCCTGCCGAGAAGTCCGCGCCGGAACAACCGCGTCGCGTGCCGTCCGCGGATGACGACACCGAAGTCGAGGAGGGCCTGGCGGCAACGGCGGATGAAAGCCGCTCCACCCGTGACTCGCTAATCAGGCGCCGGCTCGAAGCCTTGCGCCGCGCGGACGCTGCAAATCCGGAATCGTCGAGCGTCCCCGAGCCTGCGGGCCCGCCGGAGCCCACCATCGTCGGAGAATTGGGATTCTTCGTGTCCACCGCTGACGACAAGGCCGCGGAGTCTTCCGGGCGCGAGATCTTCCGACCCGAGGCGCGTTCCGCCGGTCAACCCACGTCGACGGGCGGTTCAGATTATGTCACATTCATTATCCGGGTGACGATCCTCTCCACCGAGCCGACGAACAAGTCTTCGACGGATGCATCTCGCGGCACGGCCAGGTCGAGGGCTGCGGCTCCTGAGAAACCGTCGAACTCGTCGCAAAACTGAAACCGGCGGGTTCGTGCTCGGCGCGGGGTGGCGGTGCAAGGCGTCCGCAGCTTCGGGGGCAAGCTGCTGAAAAAAAAACACGTTCTCGGAATCACCCGTGGTTCCCTTGGCGAAGCCGCGCGGCTATCATCAGGCGGTCGTCCCGCGTTGCGAGGCGGACCGCGGTCCGATTTCACGTGGCGGAACCGATAGACGAACCCAGGGAGGCTGTCAGGCCTGAGCGTCATACGACGTAGCGACCCCTTCGAGGTTGCCGGTCCGAACGCTCTCCAGCCGCCCACGTTGTACTTGGGTTTCGTCACCTGCTGGACCCGGTTACGAACGCCTCGTCGGCGTCGGGACGACCCTGAAACGGGCCTGCGCGCAATTGCGGCAGGCCCGTTTCATGCGCCGCAACTCGCTGGAATCAAGGGAGTTACCTGATTCGTCCGGAGTTCCTTTCCGCTTGACGTGGACGGTTGCGCGGGTTGCGTTCGAAGATTCGCCCGACGGTTCTCCAGGAAAGTCCGGGAATCTCGCCCGGTTCCGGCTAAAGCACGTCCTGTAATCCTCCCGATACCCGGAATGCGTTCGGTGGAACCCGAACCCGAGGGACGGCGGAGGCCGGAACATGAAGCGGAACAGCGTAATCACGAAGGTCAGAGCGGTCATCGGCGTGGCGACGGGTCTGGGTGCGGGCGGGGTGATCCTCGCCTCGAGCTGCGATGTCTCGTCCGTGCGCACGGTCGCGCGCGGTTTGACGGCGTTTGCGGACCTCGTCGAACCCGAACCCGAGCCGACGTTCGAAGACGCGCTTCGGAACGAAATCGAAGACTGGTTTGATTAAGCCCGAAAAGAACCTCCGATCGGTCGGCAGGGACGCCCTGACCGGATCGGGTTCCCGGGCGAATGCAATCCGGCAATGCGGCACCAGCGCCTGCAAGGACGTCGGCGCCGCCGCATCTGCCAGATTTTGCTCGACAAGGGGCCGTCCCCCTTCCTGCGTCTACGCGCGCACCGCCCGGCTGACGCGAACGACGGCTTCGAGCAGCGCGGGAAACTCCGCGAGCGGATACACGGTGGCGGGATCGCTTTTTGCCCGGTCCGGTGCGTCGTGAACTTCCACGAAAAGCGCGTCCGCTCCCGCCGCCACCCCCGCCAGCGCCAATGTCCCGGCGAACTCCCGCTGGCCGCCGCTTTGATGCCCCGCCGCTCCGGGGAACTGACAACTGTGCGTCGCATCGAACACCACCGGCGCGAACCTCCGCATCTTCGGAATTGCGGTCATATCGTTAACCAGCCGGTGATACCCGAAGAATGTCCCACGTTCGGTGAGCAGCACGTTGCGACAGCCGCCCTCCGCCAGCTTCTCGACGACGTTACGCATCTCTTCCGGGGAGACGAACTGCCCTTTCTTGACGTTCACGCACTTTCCGGCCGCCGCGGCCGCCGCCGCCGCCAGCAGGTCCGTCTGACGGCAAAGGAACGCGGGAATCTGAAGGCAATCGAGGGTCTGTCCGGCGGGTTCGGCCTGCTCCGGCGTGTGAATGTCCGACAGCACCGGAACGCCCACGTCGTCGCGCACGCGGCGAAGGATGCGCAACCCCTCCTCCAGCCCCGGTCCGCGGAAGCTGCGGATGCTGGATCGGTTCGCCTTGTCAAAACTCGCCTTGAACACCAGCGGCACGCCGCTCGACGCGCACACGTCGCGCAGGGCGCGGGCGAGGAAAAGCGTGTGCTCGGCGGACTCAATGACGCAGGGCCCGGCGATCAAGGCGAGCGATCGCCCCGGGCCGATCTCGATGCCGCCGATGCGTGCGCGTTGGATTGACTCTGACATCCGACGAAGGTCCGACGGGTTCGATCCCCGCAAGTGTCCGGCAGTCTACGTCGGCGGCGACGCGCCGACAACCGGCCGCCGCTTCCGCCCGCACACTCGCACGCGCCGCGCCCTCCTTGCCTGAAGGCGCGCCGCCCGCGAAGATGTTCACTGAGCACCCCGGCGGGGCGGAGAAATACGGTGAATCACAAAGACGACGGCGGCAATCTTGCGCCGCGCGCATCGCGCAAGGGAAGGGATGAACTGCTCAACGCGATCCACGCGTTCATCGAGCAGCACGCCCCCTGCGCCGACGCCGATCTCCTCGAACAGATGGTGTACACCGTCTGCCGCCTCGCGAAGGACCGCACCGGACGCGGGGAACTCAAGATTCTCAACCGCGCCCTCAAGGAGCTGCGCCTCGCGTTCAAGACCTTCGCCCCCTTCGCCCACGTCCGCAAAGCCACGATCTTCGGTTCCGCGCGCACGCCGGAAACGCACCCGCAGTACCAGGAAGCCCGCAAGTTCGCTGAATTGATCCAGGCCGCCGGCTGGATGGTCATCACCGGCGCGGGCGACGGCATCATGCGCGCGGGGCACCACGGCGCGACGCGGGAGTCCAGCTTCGGAGTGGCGATCAGCCTCCCCTTCGAGCAGTCCACCAACGACGTCATCGCCGGCGACGAGAAGCTCGTGAACTTCCGCTACTTCTTCACCCGCAAGCTCATGTTCGTGAAGGAGGCCAACGCGATCGTCCTTTTCCCCGGCGGGTTCGGAACGCAGGACGAGGGCTTCGAGGCGCTGACCCTCGTGCAGACCGGAAAGTCGCACATTGTCCCGATCGTTCTGTGCGACGAACCGGGCGGGACGTACTGGCAGCACTGGCGGACCTACGTCAAAGCCGAGCTGCTCGGCACGCGCATGATCAGCCCCGAGGACATGGACCTGTTCCACGTCACGGACCGGGCCGAGGACGCCGTCCGCGTGGTGACGCGCTTCTACCGTCGCTATCATTCGCAGCGCTTCGTCAATGACGAACTCGTCCTGCGCCTGCTCAGCCCGATCAGCGTCGCCGATCTCGACCGGTTGAACGCGACCTTCGCGGACATCCTCACCGGCGGGACGATTACGCAGTTCAAGGGCGCCCTGCCCGACGAACGCGGCGAACTGGCGGACCTTTACCGCCTGAAAATGTCGTTCAACCGCCGCAGCATGGGCCGTCTGCGCAAGCTCATCGACTTCGTGAATGACGCGGAGTAGGTGACCGAGTTCTGTCGGACCGGGCGAGCGCGGTCGGCGATGATCGCTCAGGGCGGACCCTCAGCGCAGCGCCGCGGCGCGGTCGCGGTACAGCTTCTGTTGCGTCGATCCGGGCTCGGATTGATCGGCGAGCGCGTCAAACAGATCGGCCGCTTCGGATTCGCGCCTGCAATGCGCGAGGACTTCGGCGAGATTCACGCGGGCGTTCCAGTGCGTCGGGTTGAGTTCGACCGCGCGGCGGGCGTGACGGACGGCGTCGTCGGGGCGGAAGTGGGCGGCGTCCGTGCGATCGATCAGCAGCACCGCGAGGTTGGTGTGCGCCTCCCAGTCATCCGGCGCAAGACGCAGCGCGCGCATGTACGCCTCGATCGCCGCCCCTCGGCTGCCGGCGGCGAAGCGAACGTACGCCAGCGCCTTCCAGGCCGCGACGTCTTCCGGGAAGCGCTCGACCAGCCGCTCGTACGCCCGAGCGGATTCCGCCGGGTCGGAAAGCTCGTTCACCTGCGCCCAGCGGCGTAAGTGAGCCGGGTCGTCCGGGTTCCGCGCGAGCGCCGCCCGTGCCGCGTCGATCGGCTCGCGCGGCGACCGTCCCGCGAGCCGCTCTCGCGCGTCCTCAAGCCCGCGCCGGAACTCGGGGTTGCCCGGCGCTAACTCCGCGGCGCGCGTCCAGCTCTCGAAGGATTCGCGGACGCGGCTGAGTTGGGCGAGCGCTTCCCCCCGGGCGGCATGCGCCCCGGCGGTCAGGGGGTAGGCGGCGATCGACTCATCGAGATAGGCGAGGGCGGCGGCGGCGTCTCCCCGGACCAGGGCGCTTCGACCCAGAAACGCACACATCGGGGCGCTGCGGCGACCGGGCGACATCCGCGCGTAGTCCGCGGCGAAAAGCGTCGGCGTGTCCTTCCACGCCGGGTTGCGCAACGCGGTGCGCCCGGCCAGCGCGAGGATCAGCGCCGTTGCGATCAGGACGCCCCGGCCGACCGGGGATGCGCTGGATGTCGCGTATGCAGCGCCATCCGGCGACGGTGCGCGGCGACGAGCCTCGTCAATGACCAACGCCAGCGCGAGGCAGACCCAGATCGACGGCGCGTAGAAAAGACGCTCCGCCATCAGGACGTCAATATGAACGAGCAGGTTGCTCGGCAGCGCGTACGATGCCGCGAACCCGGCCGCCACCGCTGTCCACCGCCGATCCGTCCGCAACGAGCGCAGCGCGGCGGCGACGGCGAGCGCGGTCAGTAGCAGACCGAGCAGCACGTGGTTGTTCAGCGGACCGCGCACCGGCAGGACGACGTTGAGCGAGTAATCGCACAAGAGCGGATCCGGCCAGAGCATCAGGGCCGCGTAACGACCCAGCACCGCCCACGGCGACCAGAACCGCACGGCCGCGTCGGACTCGCGGAGAAAATTGCCCGCGCCGCCGCGCTGTCCGCCGACCGTCAGACGCCCCGCGCACACTTCGTACCGCGCCCACAAGTAAAGCAGAAACACCGCCAACAACGGCAAGGCGACGGTCAATGCCGAGCGCAACCGTGTTCCGCGGAAACCGGCCCGGGCGCCCTGCTCCGTCTCGCCCTCGCGCATCTGCATCCAGCGCCACGCCGCGGCCGCGACGACGACTGCCGCGCCGCTTTCCTTGCTGAAGATGGCGACGGCTCCCGCCGCGACGCCGGCCCACGTCCACGCCTGCGCCCGGCCGCGCCGCGTCGCGCGCGTTGCGGCGTCCGTCGCAAGAACCGCCGAGGTTACACCCAGCGCCGACAAGAGCTCCGCCCGCCCCACGACATTGGCGACCGCCTCAACGTGGATCGGATGCACCGCGAAGACCAGCGCGGCGAACGTCGCCGTCCCCGCGCCGACGCCCAGCCGCGACGCCAGCGCGCGCACGCCCAGACTCACGGCCGTGTGAAGCAAAACGTTGACCAGGTGAAACGACCACGGATGCGGTCCCAGCAGGCGCCGCTGCCACGCGTACGTCTGCACCGTCAGCGGACGATAAAGGACGTCGATCGCATCGCCTTCGTTGCTGCCGTGCCAGTACGGCGTCGTCCACGGTCGCCACCAGGGTTCGCTTTCGTCGAGGACCGGATTCCGCTCGACCACGGGAACATCGTCGTAGGCGAAACCGTTCGGGAGGGATGTGGCGTAAGCCGCGATGCAAACGAGCGGAATGACAACGCCCCAGCAACGCCCCCACGCATGAAGCACACCGGTCATCGCAGGGAGAATGTCACGCGGGAGGCCTTCGGGCAAGACGGCGACGCCCGCGCAGGCAACCACCAGGAAAACCGGAAAAGCGTCGGGAAGGACGAGACGACGAACAAGCGTGGGCACGCCGCGTCGGGCGGCGCACTTTTCGCCAGGCAATGTGACCTAAGGACACGCCGCCAGCAAAGCGGCCCGTGCGCCCCGAAGTCGCTGCCCCTCTGGTTCAGACCGCTCCGCCGAAGATCAGCGAAAGCAGAATATTCAGCAGAAGCGGAAGCAGACTGGAGATGAATCCTTCAAAAATCGCAGCCACAAGACGTTCCTTTCAAACCCGACCCACCGCTCCGCACTCCATCAGCGGAACCCGGCGAACCGCCATCGCACGACACATTAATGGATCCTCACGCTCAGGCAAACCCCGGCGCATGAAAATACCCGCCCGAAGGCGGGTATTTAAAAAAGTGCGGCAATCACCTACTCTCACCTTTCGACTACCATCGGCCGTACAGGCTTAACTTCCGTGTTCGGAATGGGAACGGGTGTGACCCTGCACGTATAGTCACCGCGAGCGGGAGGATAGCAGGTGTTCGGCGGCTGTCAAGTCCCCGCGACGTCGGAGGATCGCGTTCTCCTCGGCGGACACTTCCCCGCGTTGGGCCATCCTGACATGAAACACTGTAACTTCAATTAATTCAAAACATTAAGGAATGGTCCAAGGTGATGGTTCGGCAGCAGGCCTGTTATTCTTCGTCCACCGTGACGATCGTCAGGCGGACGGGATCCGGTGCGCGGACGAGTTTCAACCCTTCGGGAAGGATGATGTCAGGCACGATCGAAAGCTCCTGCCCGATGCGGTTTTTGATGTCCTCCTCGCGGAGGTTGATGACGCCGTAGATGCGGCTTTCGCTGAGGACGGCATCGATGGCGGCGATCGCGTCCGTCGTTCCTTCGACTTCGATCCGGCGGGTGACGATCGTCGCCCCGTCCGCGAGCACGACCTCCATCCGGCGCCCGAGATACTCGAATCCGAGGCAGGGGCGGATCGCCACGGCGTCCAGCTTTTTGCGCGCGAGTTGTTCAGGGGCGAGGGCAGCCTCGACCTTGACCCGGTCGGGTTCGCTGGTCGCGTCCTTCCCGAACAGCGCAGCGGCGTTGACCGGCACGCGGACTTCGACCCGCTCGCCGCGCCGACTGCGGGAAAGTTCCGCCTCGACATCGATCATGATGACCGGAAGGCTTCCGCGACCGCGAAGCGCCTGAAGCTGAGACTCCCACATCCGCACGCGCACCTTGTCGCGGTCGAGTTTCGGAAGCTCTTTATACGCAAGGGTCAAAGGTTTGCGAATCTCAACGGAGACCTCCTGCTCGACCCGACGATCGACCGAGACGAGCGCCTCCGGCGGATCCACCGACACGATCAGAAGATTGCGCAGGGGACCGCCCTCCTCCCGCAGAAGTCCGGCGAGGTCTTCAATCCGGTCTTCCATCGCCGTCGGGCGCTCCTTCACGTGCAGGGTCACCACCAGATTCTGCGTCTCCTGCACCGCGGCGACCGCCCGGCGCGGACCGGAAACGACGACCTTGAACGGCGGCGCCGACGGATCCAGCGGGCGGATCACCATCCCGGAGTCCGGTTCCCGCGCGTTGAAACGAAGCGTGACGTCCAACCCGACCGTGACGACCTGCAACTGGTCGGCGGTCATCCAGATCAAGGCGGTCAGAATCGCCGTCGTGCTAAGCAGCTTGACTTGGTTCATCCTCGTTCGCCTCGTCTGCGGACCGCGCCGCTCCCTCGCCAGACCGCGCGCCGCCCGGATCCTTCCCCCGGACCAGCACACGGTGCAGATACCGGCGCAGTTCCTCCGGCGTGAACCCTCGCTTCAGCCTCCCGTGCGTGGCGATCGACACCGTGCCGGTTTCCTCGCTGACCACGAGCACGATCGCGTCCGACTCCTGGCTCATGCCCAGCGCCGCCCGGTGCCGGCTGCCCAGCGACCGGTCCAGCTCGCCGGATTCCGCCAGCGGAAACTGGCACGCCGCCGCCACCACGCGACCCTGTCGCACCACGACCCCCAGATCGTGCAGGGGCGTCCCCGGCCAGAAGATTGTTTCCAGTAGCTCGGAGGAGACCAGCGCGTCCATCGCTACGCCCGAGTCCACGATTGCCCCGAGCTGCGTCGTCCGCTCGATCGCGACGAGCGCTCCAATCCGGCCGGTCGAGAACTTCGTACACGCGCCGACCAGTTCGTCGATCAGGCGCTCCGACTCCCGCCGACGGCTTCTGAACCAGATCGTCTCCCCCAGGCGGATCAGCAACCGCCGCAGCTCGTGCTGAAACGCCACCA
>BOJX01000084.1 GCA_016860685.1 Planctomycetota bacterium | reverse complement strand
GACGAGCGCGGCGCGGCTGTCGAAGGCGGGCGTGCGTTGGGCGGTCGGCAGCGGTGGGGGAGTGCAGGAGTCTCGTTTTGTTCTGGCGAACGCGCAGTTGACGGCCGGAGCGTTGGATGAAAGCGAGGCGTCGCCGCTTGAACTGGTGACGACGCGTGCGGCGCGGTTTCTCGGGCTGGAGGGCGCCGGTCGCGTGGCTCGCGGCGCGCGGGCGGATCTGGTTATCTGGTCGGGAGACCCGCATGATCCGTCTTCGGTGGTCGAGCGGGTGTACGCGGGCGGCAAGGTGGTTTACGAGGCGAAGGCGGACAAATGAGGCTCGACGATCGGCGCATGCGGAGGCAGGGCAGGCGGATACTGCGAACGTCCCGGGGCGGGAGTCGGATCGTCGCAGCGTGTTTGATGGCGGGTGCGTCGTGCATTGCGGCGCACGGCGCGGATCGCGTGACGATTGCCGCCGGAGGAGTTGTTCTTCCGGACGGGACGATCGGCGGCGCCAGCACGGTGGTCATCGAAGGCGGTCGTTTTCGCGAGATCAGCGCAGCGGCATCGGCTCCGGCGGCTGACGGCGTCGTGAATCATTCCGGCGCGGTTCTCTGTCCGGGTCTCATTGATGCGCGTTCGGCGCTGGGGGTGGCCTCGCTGGGGCGTCACGTTGAGCGATCGACGGCGATCGCCCCGGAGTTAAGTCTCCGGGAAGCGATCGACGTGCGGCACCGTGATTTTGCGGCGGCGCTGCGCAGCGGCGTGACGGCGGCGTTGATCCTTCCGGCGGGGAATAACGTCGTGGGGGGGACGGCGCAGGCGGTGAGGATCGGCGCCGGCGGGGAAGCGGAGTGGTTACGCGAGGACGGTCCGCTGGTGATGACGCTGGGACAGTCGGTGCTTGAGTTCGACCGGGAGCCGACCTCGCGGATCGGGGCGGTGACGCTGCTGGAGTCTGCGTTGTCTCAAGGGAAGCGCGGAGAGGGACCGGCGCGGATGCGCGCGGCGGCGCGCGGCCAGCTTGACGTTCTGATGATGTGCGAAGCGGCGGAGGATCTGGCGGCTGCCGCGAGGTTGCTGGGCGGCGGACCGATCAAGGCGCGCCTGGCGTACACCCCGACGGACGTCGAAGCGGAATCGGCGTGGATGTCGTCGTTCGAGGGGCCGGTTGTGCTGGACACGATGACGTTCGCGACGACGCCGCGCGTGCTCCGGACAGCCGGGCTGCTGGCGGCGGGAGGGAAGGAAGTCGTGTTCGCGGGCGCTTTGCCTTATGCGACGCCGGATTCGTTGCGGATCAGCGCGGCGCTGGCGGCGCGTTACGGGCTGGACGCGTCGTCGGCGCGGCGGGCGATCACGATCAATCCGGCGAAGGTCGCGGGGGTCGCGGAACGCGTCGGATCAATTGAGAAGGGGAAGGACGCGGATTTTGTCGTGTTCTCGGGGGATCCTCTGCGGTTGGAGTCGCGCGTGCTCGAGGTCTACGTCAAGGGGGTGAAGGTGTATGACGCCGCATTGCAGACGGAATAAGCCGCGAAGATGGAGCGGGTTGCGTGGGTTACTGGCTGCGACGTTGCTTGCCGCGGCGACGAGGCCCGTCGCGGGGCAGGGTGACGCGGATAAGGCGCTGGTCGTCAAGGCGGCCGTGGTTCACCTGGGCGACGGGCGGACGGTCGAGGGCGGCGTCATCGTCATGCGCGGAGGGCGGATCGCGGCGGTAGGCTCCGGCGTGGAGATTCCGGCGGACGCGACGGTCATCGAACTCGCGGGCGCGAGCGTTACGCCGGGTCTGATCGACGCGAACGCGGCGGTGGATTCGTATGACCTGATGCCGACGCCGACGCTGTCGCTGGGGCATGCGTCGCCTCCCGGGAGCGCGACGGCGGCCCGTGACGTCGAAGTCGAAGGCGGAGACAAAGGCGAACACGGTGGCGCAAGCGATCACACGCACGCTCACGTTCATTCCGCGGATCCCGCGACGGTGGCCGCCGGCGCCGGATTTGGCTACCTGAGCGCGGATGCGCACGTGGAGGCGGGCTACGATCACTCGTCCTGCCTCATGTGCGGCGGGGCGCTTGTTCACGACGAACTGACCAGCGCGGCGGGGGTGCGCATCGGGCTGAGTCAGACGGAGCACGCAGCGGAGGTGATTCCGCACACCCGGGCGCTGGACGCGATCGACCTGAACGCGCCGGATTTTTCGCGGTTGTTGTCACAGGGCGTCACGACGGTCTACGTCGGTGGCGACCCGGGTGCGGTGATCAGTTCGCGCGGCGCAATCCTTCGCACCGGAGGGGATGCCGCATCACGCGTCGTCAAGCCGGAGTCGGCGGTTCGGGCGGTGATGGGTTCGGATTCCTACCGGGTCGGAGCGGGGAACCGGCTTCCTTTCCGAGGTCCGGCGAGCATGTATACGCGGCGTCCGACGACCCGGATGGGCGTGGCGTGGGTGTTCCGGAAGGCGTTTTACGACGCGCAACGGTGGGCTGACGGCGTCGGGATTCACGGTGCGGACGCGCCGCCGGTGGAGGCGATGCCCTACCTGATCGGCGTGTTGAAAGGCGAGATTCCGCTGCGGATTCAGGCGCGGATGCAGCACGACATTGAGGTGGCGCTGCGTCTTAGCGACGAGTTGGGATTGTCCTTCACCCTTGAGGAAGGGACGCAGGCGTACGAATGCCTTGACGCATTGAAGGATCGCGGCGTTCCGGTTGTTTTCGGCCCGATCTACGAGCAGGCGCCGGGTCGCCGAGGGTGGTCTGGAGAGGCGGCGGGGGCCCGGCTGCACACGTTCAAGGCGCTGTTGGACGCGGGGATCGAGACGGCGCTGAGCGCGCAGGAGCTGCGTGACGAGGACGGGTTGGCGAGGCAGGCGATGTACGCTCGGCGGTTCGGGGCGGAGCTTGACGACGTGGTCCGCAGTGTGACGGCGACGCCAGCGAAACTGCTGGGGATTGACGGCGACACCGGCACGATCGAGGCGGGCAAGCGGGCGGACGTGATTGTCTGGAGCGGGGCGCCCTTTGCGGCAACATCACGTCCGGTGGTGGTGGTCGTCGGAGGGCGCATTCAGGTGGATCGTCGGCCGGGATAGGCTCACGAGCGAGAAGAAAAGCGAGAAGAAATCGGGACAGCGGGCAAAGACTTGAAGCAAGTTCGGAGGCGCAGCGTGAGGAGAACCGAGAGTCGTGGGATGCGGCGGACGGGGGCGTGGCGCGCCGCGACGGCGGTCATCGCGTTCGCGGCGGTCAGCGTGCAAGCGGGTCCGCCGACGAAGATCGCGTTGACCGGGGGGCGGATCGTTCCGGTCGTGGGTCCGGAGATCGAGAAGGGCACAATCCTGATCGAGCACGGGAAGATCACGGCGGTGGGCGCCTCCGTGGAGCTACCCTTTGACGCGATGGAGGTGGACGTTTCCGGAAAAGTTCTCTTTCCCGGGCTGGTCAACGCGCACGACTGGCAGGGGCTGGACATTCCGAACGAGAACCTCGACATCGGGGCAGCGCTGGACGTGTACGACGCGATCGACCCGTCGCGATTGTTTTTCGAGAACAGCCTGCGCGACGGGGTGACGACGGTCCACATCATTCAGGCGAACAACTGCGTCATCGGCGGGATCAGCCGGGTGGTGCGTCCGATCGGGCTGGATGTGGACGAGATGACGGTGAGGCCGCGCGCGGGCGTGAAGATGTCGGCGTCGCCGAAGGGCGGGTACGACCGGATGACGCAGTGGGCGATCCTGCGGGAGGCGTTCGCGGAGTTGGCGGATTACCGCGAGCGGCTGGCGGAGCAGCGCTACGAGGAGGAGCAGAAGAAGCTCAAAAAGGACGTCGACGTGGGGCCGGCGGAGGCGCGAAAGCGCGGCGCGGAGCTGATTCGACCGCAGGATTATGACGACGCGCACGCGAACCTTCACGAGCTTTCGCAGGGACGGCTGGATGCGTGGGTGTACGTGGGGGCGGCGACGGATGTCGGACCCGCCGTGAAGTTCGCGAAGGAAAACGGGTTCTTCGACCGGGTGGTGTTCGTGCTCGGTCCGGACACGTTCAAGGCGGTGGACGAGTTGAAGGCGGCGGGGCGTCCGGTGGTGCTGGATGTGAACCTGGATTTCCGGGAGCGCGATCCGCTGACGGGGAAACTGTCGGAGACGTTTGTTCCGAAGGTGATCGCCGACGCCGGGCTGACGTTTGCGCTGCTTCCGCATCCGGATGCGTCGTTAGCGGAGCGCTATCTGACGTATCAGGCGGCGCGGTGCATCCGCGAGGGCGTGGCGCGGGAGACGGCGCTGGCGGCGATCACGATCAACCCGGCGAAGATGCTCGGTCTGGGGGATACGCTCGGGTCGCTGGAGGTCGGGAAGGCGGGCAACATCGTCGTTTACGGCGGCGATCCGCTGGACTTCAACACCTGGGTGGAGCAGGTGTACATCGACGGCATCCTCGCTTACGACCGGGCGAAGGACGTTCGCATCCGGCGGTTGTTGGAGGAGCCTGGCGCCGAGGAGAAACCGAAGGAGCCTGCGGGCGACTCTGCGGCTTCGGATCAGACGCAGCAAGGGGATAAACCGGAGGCCGGCGAGGGCGCTCCGGATCCCGCGAAGCCTGAGAACAAGGGCGAAAACAAACCGGACTCGCCCGCGCCGCCGAAGCCGTCTCCGGGGCCGGGCGACGACGAGGCTTCGGTTGAGCGCGCGTCGGATCGAGCGGACCGCGCTGAATCACGTCGGCGGAAGGACAACCCGCGTAGCAAGGGAGGTCCGGATGCCTGACCGCGAGAACATACCGGCGAAGGTGCGGCGCTTCAGGGCGTGTCAGATCAATCCGGCTCTTGTGACGCTGGGATGTGCAGCGTTTTTCTGGGCCACGGAGGCAACGTCGGCGTATCCCGCGGATCGTGGCGGGTCGCTGGTGATTCGCGCCGGTCGAGTGATGCCGGTTGCGGACGGGGCTCCGTGGGTGATCGAGCGCGGCGTGATCGTAATCCGAGACGGCCGGATCGAAGCCGTCGGCGCGGAGGGAGAGGTGGCGCTTCCGCCGGACCTGCCGGTGGCGTCGTTTCCGGATGAAACGGTGATGCCGGGGATGATCGCGGCGTCGTGCGATCTTGCAGGGTTTCATCGCGGGGTGGAGTCGGTCAGCGGCGCGTACACGGCGGTCGATGCGTTCGATGTTTACGGGGATTACCGCGTCATTCTGGCCGGCGGCGTGACGGCTGTACATCTGGATCCCGGGCGTCACCGGTTGATCAGCGGTGTCGGCGCGGTGGTTCGGCTGGGCGGGTCGCCGACGGAGCGAATTCTGTCTGAGCGGTCCGCGCTTCAGTTGAACTTTCTTGAATCGGCGTACTCGCCGCCGCTGGATTTCAATTACATCTTTCCGGCGTCCTCGGATGTGGCGATCGAGCCGGGTCGGCGGCAGGCGCCGGATTCGCGGCTGGGGCAGCAGCCGACGGTGCGTGCGGCGTTGGAGGCGGCGCTGTCACCGACTCCGGATGCGGCGTTCGACTTTCACCGTCGGGCGTTGGGCGCCTGGACATCCGGCGCGGGGGGGATGCGGGTTCGGGCGGATCGGGCTGGCGATCTTCGTCAGGCGATCGAGTTCCTGCGGGATCGCAAGGGCGGCGTGGTGGTCAGCGGTGGGGAGGTGAACGGCGTGGGAGCGGAGCTGGCGGCGGCGAAGCTGCCGCTGGTGTTCGAGGTTCCGCTTCAGGCTGGGCGTCCCGCGGGCAACCTCGGAACGCACCCCGATGTACTTGCTCGCAGGGTGGAGGCGCTTGAGGGGTTGGCGGATGTTCCTCTGGCGTTGACGGTGGGGGAGGGACACGACCTGAGTGACCTGCGGCTGGCAGCGGCGACGGCGCTGCGGGCGGGGTTGAATGAGCGGCGGATCATTGAGGGCGTGACGCGGCGCGCCGCGGAGATTCTCGGCGTTGGCGACCGGATCGGAAGCCTTGCGCCGGGCAAGGACGCGGACCTGCTGGTGCTCTCGGGAGATCCGCTTTCGACGACGACGCATGTTCGAAAAGTGTACGTGCGTGGCGCGACGGCGTTTGAGCCTCCTTCGGAAGGTGCGCTGGTGGTGCGGGCGGGGACGGTCTGGGTCAGCCCGGAGCGCGTGATCGAAGGCGGGGAAGTGTTGATCGAGGGGGGGAAGGTGGCGGCGGTGGGGCGCGCGGTTCCGCGCCCACCTTATGCGAAGGTGATCGATGCGGGCGACGATGCGGTGGTGACGCCGGGGTTCATCGACGCGCGGGGGCACCTCGGGTTGCGCGGGGACGGCGGGAGTCCCGCACCTGACGTGAAGCTGTCGAAGGCGATCGGAGCGCCGGACGTGACCGATCTGCGGACGGCGGCGGCGGGGGTTACGACGGTAGCGCTGTCCCCCTACCGGGGCGGCGGAACGACCGGGGCGCAGGTTTCGGCGATCAAGTCGGGCGGGCGGTCGCGGGGGGACCGGGTCATCCGCGACACGGCGGCGCTGATCTTCGACGTTTCGGATGCGGACCCGGCGGCGGCGGCGGAGCAGCTCAAGAAGCGCCTCGAGGCTGGGAAGAAGTACCTGGAAAGCTGGCAGAAGTACGAGAAAGAGCTGAAGGAGTGGGAGGAAAAACAGAAGAGCGGGCAAGCAGCGGAGGCGAAGCCCGCGGAGAAAGAGCAGACGACGGAGGTCAAGGACGACGACCCGATCACCGGAACCTGGTCGGGCACGCTTTCGGGGGGACCGCTGCCGAACCCCGAGACTGGCAAGGTTGCGCTGCGCCTGACAGGGACGCAGATCGAAGGTCGGGTGATCGAGCCGGCGGTTCCGGTGGACCACAAAATTACCGGCACGTTCGACGGCGAGAAGGGGATCAAAGGCCAGATCGAGGTAGACACGCAGGGCAACGGTTACCCCGAGTTCGAGCTTACGCTGGATCGGACGGACCACATGACCGGCGTCATCCGTTTCATGGGCATCACGGTCAACGTCGAGGGGGAGCGCGTCGAGAAGAAGCCGGTCGAGTTCAAGGTGGAGCGATCGAAGACGCGTGGCAAGGACGGGCGACCGCTTGCGCCGAAAGTAGATGAAGGGTTGGAGCCTCTGAAGCTGCTGCTGGAAAAAAAGATCCCTGCGGTGGTGCGGGTTTCGGCGCATACCCAGATTGATGCGGTGGTGAAGCTGATTGCCGAGGAGTTCGAGCTGCCGCTGACGCTGGTCGACGCGGAAGAGGCATCGGTGCATGCGGCGAGACTGGCGGAGAAGAAAGTCGGCGTGATCCTGCCGGTGAACGTGGTTCGCACGCGGCAATACGTCCCTTATGTGCAGGGGGACGATCTTTCGCGGGCGGGCGTCGTTGTGGCGTTTCAGAGTGACGCGGAGGACGGGGCGCGTTCGCTGCGCGAGGTGGGGATGTACGCGGTCGAGCGCGGGATGTCGGCGGAGGCGGCGCTGGCGGCGCTGACGACGAACGCGGCGCGCCTGCTGCGCCTCGACGACCGGGTGGGTTCGCTGGAGCCCGGGCGCGACGGGGATCTGGTGATCTTCGACGGCCCGCCTTTCGAGGCCGGGACATCGGTGCGGCGCGTGATCATCAACGGGGAGGAAGTGCGATGATAAGGCAACCGGCAAAAGGCAACCGGCGACAGGCCGCAGACGGCAGGCAGCAGGCAAGAGGTAAGACGCGACGCGTGGCGACGGCCACCCTCGTCGGGGCGCTGGCGCTGCTGACGGGGGTTTCACGGGCGGAGGAGCCGCCGAAGCTGGCGTTCGTCGTCGGCAAAGTGCTGGTGATGGACAAGGCGGACACGGTGATCAACAACGCCGTGGTGCTCGTATCCGGCGGGCGGATCGAAAAGGTGGGGAAAGCGAACGAGATGGCGATTCCGCAGGGATATCGGCGGATCGACCTGCCGCGTCACTGGATCGTTCCCGGTTTTGTGGACTGTCACAATCACACCGCTGGATCACTGTCCGACCTGAACGACATGGTGTATCTGACGAACCCCGGGCTGGACACGCTGAACACGGTGCAGCCGGAAAGCGACGACATGTGGATGGCGCGGGCCGGGGGCGTGACGACGGTGCTGCTGATCCCCGGGAGCGGGACGAACATCAGCGGGTTCGGGACGATTTCAAAAACGGCGGGACAGAGCGTGTCCGACGTGGTGGTGCGATCGCCGGGTTCGATCAAAGTGGCGCAGGCGGGCAATCCTGAGCGGTACTGGTGGGGCGTCGGGCGCATGTTCATGAACTTCAACACGCGGCAGACGCTGGAGAAGGCGCAGGCCTATCACGAGGCGTGGGAGAAGTTCGAGCGTGGGGAGACGACGGAGAAGCCGGCGTTCGACCCGATCTTCGACGGCTTTCGGGGGTTGTTCAGGAAAGAGTTCGTGGCGTCGGTGCATACGCAGATCTACCAGGTGGTGATGACCACGGTGGACATGCTGGCACGGAAGATGGATCTGCGGACGGTTCTGGATCACAGCGAGTTCGACGGGTGGAAGGTGGCGCCGCTGATCCGTGAGGCGCTTGCGGCGGGGCGGAGTATTTACACGATCCAGGGTCCGCGGGCGTATCACCTGGACGGGACGCAGCGGAAAATTCACGGGAACGCGGCGCGGTGGTGGCAAGCGGGGAACCCGCTGCTGGGGATCAACACGGACGCGCCGGTGGTGGCGCAGGAGCAGCTTCCGTTTCAGGCGGCGATGGGCTGCTACTACGGGTGGGTTCCGTATGAGGGGATCAAGGGGCTGACGCGGATCCCGGCGGAGGCGCTGCTGCTGGACGACCAGATCGGAACGATCGAGGCGGGCAAGCAGGCGGAGTTCGGAGTCTGGACCGGGGATCCGCTGGACACGCGCAGCGCGTGCGAGATGACGGTGATCGGGGGGCGGATCGTTTACGACGCGAACGTGCGCCGGCGGTGGTAGCGGCGGCGGGCAGCAGGGACGGAAACCCGACGCAGGAAGGGTGTTTCATGCGGAAGCGGATGCGAAAACGGAACCTCACGGCATGCGGGGTCTGCGGCGTCGCGGCGCTTGCGGGGGGAACCGCAGCCGGGCAGGCGGGCGGGGACGAGAAGTTCGTCGTGGTGCGCGCCGGGCGGGTGATCACGGTCAGCGGCGAGGAGTATGCGCCCGGGATGATCGTGATCGCCGACGGCAAGGTGCGCCTTGTCGGGCAGAACCTCGAATACCCCGACGGCGCGACGGTGATCGACGCCCGCGGGCAAACCGTCATGCCCGGGATGATTCATGTGCGGACGCGGTTCGGACTTCCGTCGTACAACCGGCCCGGCGTGCGCGGCGATCTGAAAGCGCTGGATGAGGTCGTCCTTTCGCAGATCGAGTTTGAGGAGTTTCTTGAAGCGGGGTTCACGGCGGCCTGTTACACCCCCTTCGGCGACGGGATCGCGGGTGTGGCGGGCGTGCTGCGCACGGGAGGACCGGAATCGGCGCGGCGTGTGAAGGACGCGGCGTACCTTCGCGTCGACATGACCGACCCGGCGTCTGACAAGGGCACTTTGCGCAACGCACTGAAGAAGGCGCAGGAGGAGATCGACAAGGTCGAGAAGGCGCGGCAGGAGTGGGAGAAGAAGCAGAAGGAAAAAGCCGAGGCGGAGAAAAAGCAGCAGGAGGAGCAGCAGAAGAAAGAGGGTGAAGAACAAAAGCCCGGCGACAAACCCGCGCCGCCGCCGAAACCGGAGGAGAAACCTCAACCGCCGAAACCGTCTCCGCCGAAGCCCGGCGATTCTGGGGCAGCGCCTCCGGTCGAGGCGCCGAAGGAGAGTGAAAAGAAGGAACCCGAGCAGTTTGTCCCGCCGGCGATGGATCCGGCGCATTTGCCCCTGATCAACCTTATCCAGAAAAAGTACGACGTTCCGCTTTTCATCGAGCTGGATCAGGCATCGGATTACCTTCATGCGGAGGATGTCCTCAAACCGCACAAGGAATTTCCGCGCGTATATTGGCTGGGAGCGCGGCTCCCGAACCGGGCGTCCGATTACGACTACGTCGTCAAGGCGCTGGGCGAGAAGAAGGCGCTGGTGGTGGTTCCGCCGGCGATCTTCTACCTGCCGCTGACCGTCGAGCAATACAACTTGGCGGCGGAGTTGACCAAGGCCGGATGCAAGGTGGCGTGTGCGCCGTGGTGGGACGCGCCGCTGGAGTTCGACCGCGTGCGTTCGCGGCTGGCGGACCTGGTTCGTGCGGGGCTTGCGCGGGCGGATGCCTTGAAGTCGGTGACGGCGCATGCGGCGGAAGCGGTGGGCGTTGCGGATCGTCTTGGGACGATCGAGAAAGACCGGGACGCGGACTTGGTATTCCTGTCCGGTGATCCGCTGGACCCGCGCAGCGAAGTGATGCAGGTGATGATCGGGGGCGAGATCGTGTACGAGCGGAAGGACGGCCGGAGATGAGCGCACGCAAGCAGCGGTTGCTTTCAGGATCGCCGTGGATTTCAGGGGTTGCGGCGGTCGGCGTCGCCTTGCTGACGGCGGCGCCGGCGTTTTCACAACCGCCTCCGCGACCGCGCCCCGGCGGCGGTCCTCCGCGTTCCGCGCCTCCGGCGTCGAACGCGCCTGCGGAAAATGAACCGAAGAAGGATGACGAACCGGTCGAGCCTGAAAAGGAGGTCTTCTTCGCCGTCAAGGGCGGCATCGTACACACGGTCAGCGGTGGCGATCTCCCCGGGGCGACGATCCTCTGTCGGAACGGGCGGATTCATGCGATCGGGACGGGCGTTGAGATTCCGAAGGATGCTGAAGTGCTGGACGCCACGGGGTATCACGTCTATCCGGGGCTGGTGGCGTTCCGGGCGACCGGGTTTCACGGCGGCTCGGACCCGTCCGACGGCACGGATGTTTACTCGTTGAACATGGTGCTGGCGCTGGCGGCGGGAATCACGACGTGCATGTCGGGGGACACGGTGGCGAAGCTGACGTTCGGCAGCGTCGAGGACATGATCGTGCGGAAAGAACCGCTGGTGAACCTGAATTACTCGACGCGAAGCCCGGACGCGCGCCGGCGGTTGCGAGAGTCGCTGGACAAGCTGGTTGATCACCTGCGGAAGGTGGAGGCGTACGAGCGCGAGTCCACGACGAACAAGAACGCGGTCAAACCCGACGACAAGTGGATCCGCGGCGAGGCGGAGAAGCACCTGAAGCTGCTCAAGGGCGAGGTGGCGGCAGAAATCAGCGCGGACCGGGCGCATGATCTGTATCAGGCGTGCGAACTGGCGGACCGCTACGGTATTCGGATCGTTGTGCGCGGGGCGTACGAGGGGTGGACGATGGCGCCGCGCCTGGCGCGGTCGGGCGTCTCGGCGGTCGTGACGCCGCGGACGCGCGTCGAATTGGATGAACGTCACGTCCGGCCGACGGGGTCGTCGATCGAGAACGCGGCGATGCTGTACAATTACGGCGTGCGGACGGCGATCCTCCCGCCGGGATTAAGCGTTTCGACGTGGGGCGTGGTCGGCGAAGATCTGACGCACTTTAACATGGAGGCGGCGTTCGCGGTGCGAGGAGGGCTTCCGCAGGAGGCGGCGATCCGGGGGATTACGATCGACGCGGCTCGTCTGCTGGGCGTCGATCACCGCGTCGGGTCGATTGAGATCGGAAAAGACGCGGATTTCTGCATCACCGACGGCGACCTGCTGCATTACATGACGCTGGTGCGCTGGACGGTGGTGAACGCCCGCGTTGTCTACGACAAGCAGAAGGACACGTTGTTCGAGCACATCCGTCCGGACGGCGACCGCAACGCTCCGCCGCCGAACGATTACTGGCCGCGACGACTCGGATCGGACTGGGAGGGTCCGCCGCTTCCCGAGAAACAGCCCCAGGCTGGGAGGTAGGTTCGCCGCGCCAGGCAGGTGACGAGATCGCGGCGGGTCGCAGTGGGAACCCCGACGTTGGGAATCCAGACCGCGCGCTCCGCCTGAGTGATGCTCCGGGGGGACGGCGTCGCGGGAGCGGTCCGGTTGTCGCCTAACTACCCGTTATAAAGGGGGTAGTACGTTCCTCCGGAACACGGATCTCACCGACAAAAACCGGTATCAGAAAGACCCATCGTAAGTTCTTCAACGGGTTGCTAAGGTGCAGCGGTCAGCTCGAACGAAGGGGCTTCGACGGCGAGCCGGACTTCCGCGTCGGCGGCGCGTTCGCCGGAATCCACCTCGACGCGTCCGGCAAGGATCACCTGATACGCGGCGCCTTCGTCAACCGTGAACGTCAGGACCGCGTCTTCTTTCCCGCTGAGAGAGCGGGCCGCCTGCGCGATCTCGACGTCGCGGAAGTTGTAGCGGGCGAGGACTCTGCGGCGCGAGTTGAGTACGACGGCCTTGAGGGCGAGGAAGCCCGTCGGAGCATCCGCAGACGTGGTTACATCGTACCGGGTGGAGGCGGCGAGTCGCAGCGTGAGCGAGCCGGGCGGCAGAGCGTCGGCTGCAAAAACGTGGCCGACCTCGAATTCAGCCCAGGCCGCGCCCTTGCCGTCAAGAACCACCTTCGCTTCCGCGTTGCCGTCGGGGTTGGCGTGGCCTTGAGCGTCGGCGGCGCCGGAAGCATACCGCCGGACGTGATGCAGATTCAGCGGCGTCTGCGCGGACACCTTTACCGGCAGTTCAAGCCGCCGTGCCTGAGGCGGGGAAGCGGGCGCCAGAAGCTCCTCGCCGAAGCGCTTCTCGCCGCAGCCGGCGCAAACCGTCAGAAGAACTGTGATCGCCCGCCCGGCCGTGATTGCCTGTTTCAAGCGCTAACTCCCTGAAGAACCGATCTGAAAGCGCCAGCGAGCCCCGATCGCATTCTAACCTGAGGCGTTCCGAGCCGGGAACGACTGCGCGCCGCGCCCACCGACGCAAAGCCGCGCGGGGAACGTTCCCCTGATCGCACAGGGTCACTTCCCCAGCGGCACGTCCATCGCAAAAATCTCGACGCGGCGGTTTGCCTGCCGGTTGGCGGCGTTGTTGTTCGCGGCGCGCGGGCGATGCTCCCCCGAACCGCAGGCGACAAGGCGCTTCGGATCAACTGAACGCGTCGCGAGATAGCGCAACACCGACAGCGAACGCTGGCAGCTCAACTCGTAGTTGTCCTTCCAGCCGCTTTTCTGGATCGGCTGGTCGTCCGTGTGTCCGAGGACGAGCACGTCTTTCCCGGAATACGTGGAGTTCAGCGTGGTCGCGATGCGATCCAGCACGCGCTTCGCGTCGTCGCGGAGCACCGCTTTTCCCGACTGAAAGAGAACCGCTTCATCGATCGCAATCATAACGCCGCCGCGGACGGGCTGCCAGCCGGGCTCGAGGACGCGAGGCTCCTCGGGCGGGGTGTTCAGCCGGTCTTGAAGCTCCTCGTTCTGCCGACGTAAGGCGAGCAATTCCTGATCCCGCTGGGACAGAGCGCCTTCGGCCTGACTTGCCCGGCGGTTCGCGTCATTAAGCTGGGCCTGCAGATTCGCGCGGTCCTGCTCGAGCGTGCGAATCTGGGCTTTCGGATCGGGGCCGCAGCCCGTGATCATCAGTGCCGCCAGCATGACCCCTGCCCACTCTACCCGGATTGCGCGCATGACAGAGCCTCCTCAGCGTTTGCACGTCCCGTCGCCGCTGTTTTGCCGTGGCGATCGGTGACTCCCGCTCCGGCGGACATGGCGCTGCGCCACTCAGTTGATGCCGATCGTTCCGGAGCGCGATCCGAGGTTAAGGCTAGCGAGCAAGTTTTTCAAGCACTTTCCGGGACATCAGGCCTGCGGCATTTCGAAAGGAGAGGGTGCCGTGGTGGCAAGGTTGTGTATCATGAGAAAATCTGTGTGTTGGATGCTTATGCAGAAAGAAAGGTTGCGCGCGTTCACAGGAAGTATTTCACAGCTTCCGCGAAATTGACGATCATCCGCGACTCGGTGATCGGACGGTAGAAAAGGACAGTGATCAAGAACGAAAGCGACAACCACGGCCCCAGCGGAATCGCGCCGGTCCGCTTGAAGGGCAGCGTCGCGACCCACCCCAGCATCGCCAAGAAGCAGGCGAGGAAGAACCCGACCA
>BOJX01000083.1 GCA_016860685.1 Planctomycetota bacterium | reverse complement strand
CGCGGTCGATGTTCCCTCGCAGCAGGACCGTCCGTCCCGCCGGAGTCGTCAGAACGAGCGCGGGCATGTTCCCCGCCCCGCCTCGACCGAAGGCGGCCTCCGCTCGCCGGGGACGCGCTCGCCCCGCAGACAGCAAGGCGCTCTGTCCTCGAAGCGCAGGCCTGAGATGATCCCGCATCCGCCGGACGAGGTAGGCGTCTCTCGAAGTCGTCTGTGCCAACGCCGCATCCAGCCGTGCTGCAACACGCGCCGCGCTTGCGCTCAAACCGGACTCGATCTCCTCCGGCGACAGCTCGGAGAACCCCCGGTTCTCGTCGCCGAGCGACCGGACGAAGTCCTCCAGAACCGCATGATGCAGCCGGCCGACGTCGACCGCGGCCAGCCTCGCCTCGACCCGCTCGCGCAGTCCCAGATCGAACCGCGCGAAGTGCTGAAAGGGGCACGCCGCGTAGCTCTCCAGCGCGCTGACGCTGGTCTGAAGCGACGGACCACGCAGACGCGCCGCAACGCCGCTTTTCAGCGATTCCCTCGGTGGGGCGGACAGCCGCTCGAACACCCGCCGGAGGCGAGCCTTCGCTTCTCCGCGCGCCCGCAGACCCGCATAAAGCGCGTTCCACGTCCCGCGCACGACCGCGTCGTCGGCCTCCGCCGCCGGACGTGCGCGCATCTCACAGGCCAGCGCCGCCGCCAGGTCCCCCGTCGTCAGGATGTCCCACGTCTGACGCTCCTCGCGCGGATCAGCCACGCGCATCGCCTGTCCCTCCGGAAGATACGGCGCCAGTTCCGCAAGATAGGGCGACGGTCGAAGCTCCCGCCCCTGCGCATCCGACGAGGAATATGTGACCAGAACGTGCTCGCTTGCCCGCGTCAGGGCGATGTACGCTAGCAAACGCTCATCCTGAGACTGATCCTTCCGAGACGGACCCAGGTCCACGCCTCGACTCCGCAGCACCGCGCGATCCTCATCGCTGAGGATGATGCTCTCCGCATGACGCGCGGGAAGCACCCCTTCATTGAAACCCAGGAGGATCACTCCCTTCAGGTCCGGATGACGGCTTCGCTCGATCGATCCGACCAGCACCTGGTCGAGCATCGGCGGCGCCAGTCCCAGCGTCATCGTCCCCAGTCCGGTCTCAAGCAGATCGCTGAACCCCCTCGCGTCCAGCTCCGCTTCCTCGAACGCAAACGCCGCATCCTCGAGAAACTCCTCCACCTCGCGCCAGACCTGGCGGTGCGCCTCCGCATCCTCCAGCCGCCCGCCACGCTCGTCCTCGTCCGCCCGCCGCGCCAGCCTTTCCGCGGCTCCGACGCTTTGGCACGCCGACCGAATCCACGTCCGCCAGCCCCCGCCCGTCCGCGCGGACCCCGTCGCCGACCAAGCCAGCAGCGGATCCAGCCACGCCACCAGCGCGAGCCTCGCCTGGTTGACGCTTGCCCGTCGTTTCTCCTGATATGGGTCGGGATCGTCGTCGTCTTCCGACTCCCCGCGCGATAAGTGACGCCACGACGCCGCGTGCCACGCTTCCGGTCCCTCGATACCGTGCTCGATCAGGTAATTCTCAAGCTCATCCGCGTCCGACTCGCTCAGCGGCGTCAGCCCGGTTTTCAGCAGACGCCGAATCACGTCGAGCCGGTAGGGATCCGCCGCCGACTGCGTGATTGCCCGCACGAATTCGATCAGCGGATGATGCGCCATCGACCGCCGTCGGTCGATGAAAAAAGGGATAGACCGGGCCGTCAGCGCCGCCGACAACAACGCATCATACCGCTCAAGGTCCCGCGCGATGATCGCAATGTCGCGGAACCGCCAGCCTGACTCCGCCTCGCGCACCCAGCGCATCACGCGAGCCACCGCGTACTCGACTTCCAGCCGGGGGCTGGGCAGCTCAACGACCTGAACGCGCGGCTGCGCGTCGGCGGTCGCAGACGGTTTCGACGGACGCTCCCGGAAAAGACTTCGCTCAAGCTCCGCCAGAATCGGCGCATGCTTGAACCGCGGCGGCGGTGAGGAATTCAGAATGACCGTCGGTCCCGGCGGCAGTCCGGCCGCGCAAAACAGCCGCTGCCAGTTCCCCAACGTCTCCCGCGTCGGCGCAAAAAGATCCCGCCCCCCCGCCGAACGCGCCTCCTCAGGCGTCAGGCCTGATCCCGCATCGCACAGCAGCGCCAGCGTCGCCGCGCTCGACATCCGCAGAAGCTCGACCAGCAGGCGCTTCTCCTGCCCGCTCATCGACGCGAACCCGTCCACCCAGACCTCGGCCCCCGCCAGCCACGTACACCGCGGAAGCGCCTCCCGCGCCAGCTCAAGCTGCTGAGAGGGGTCAACCCGCCGGTCTCCCAGGTAGGCAAGGTATGCGCGCATCAGCAGCGCCACGTCATGCATCTTCGCCGAGAACGCGTCACCGCTCGCATCGGCGCCATCCGCCGCAGACGACGCCTCCGCCGCCGTCACCCCCTCATTCAGAAGCTCCCCGATCGTCTGTCCCAGTTCCCGCGTCAGTCCGATCGTCCGCGCGGCGCGGCGGTAGTAGCGCAATTGCAGGCGATGATGATCAAGCAGGTGGCGCAACACCATCGCTCTCGAGGCGTCCGACAGCGCCCGCCGAGGAGGCGAGCCGACGGTCTCCAGCACCCGGTGCGCCAGCCGGCGGAACGACAAAACTTCCGCCCGGCTCGCCGCCCCAGGCGAGGGAGGCGCCAGGATCGCACGCTCCATCTGGAGGCTGGCCTGCTCAGGAACCAGAAAAACAAGCCTCGGTCCGCGCAGCGGATCCGCCGCCAACCGCGACCGGATCTCGTCCAGACAGGTTCGCGTCTTCCCGCTGCCGGCGCGACCGAGAAGAAACCGGATCGACATGATGCAAGTCTCGCCTTCCTCTCCGCGGACGGCAAGGCGGACCGGACACCCTCCGACAAATCCGCACCCCGGCGAACCGCGCAGGCTTCCCGGAGAAAGGTCCCCTCGCGGGATTCCAATGCGCACGCCGATTTATACTTAATACGGCGACCGATGCGCCGTATACTCGGGTAGACGGGACGGAGGACAGGGGTGCGCGCGATGTTCGGAACTCCGATGACGATGATTGTGATGCTCGCCTGCGTCGTGATCGGCATCATCGGCGTCACGATGGTCATCCTCTCGGCCGCCGGGCGCGACGCGGGATCGCATCCGAAATCGGAGGACGGGAGCCGCGGCGACGGCGCTCGATCGGATGCGAGTTCCGGTCCGGCCCGCTGCTGCCCGCGCTGCAATCAGTTCAGTCCCGCCTACGCGAGATTCTGTGCCCATTGCGGATACGCTTATGAACCGCGCGGGTGACGTCGCGCCAGGGATCGGCGCGCTGCCGCTGGACGGCGGAGCTTTTCTTCACCTGTTTCCGCCACGTTCGGAGATGACAACATGACGCAATCACTGTCTCCCACGCCCCGACGGCGCATGAGCTGGCTGGCGAAGGGGCTGCTCGGGCTCGCCCTGTTGTCCGCGGCCGGCGTCGCCGTCCTCGGCGTCTTCATCTGGTGGTACGCCTTCCGCGTCGAGGTTGCGGAGGATGAACTCCTCGTCCTCATCCGCAAGAGCGGCAAGACGGTTCCCACCGGTCTGGGTCAGGATTTCGACGATCAGGTCATTTTGTATGACCAGCTTGTCGACGCGATCGCCCGCAAGACCGGTGAGACCCCCGATGAAGTCCGAGAGGGGTACCAGGGCATCCGGCTCAACGTCCTCACCGCCGGGCGCTACTTCCCCAACCCTTACACGTACGAGCGCCGCGTCATCAAGACCACCGTCATCGGACCCAACGAAGTCGGTGTCCTTGTGCGCAGATACGGCCGACCACTTGAATTCCCCAAGACCGTCGCGACCGAAGAAGACGAGCGGGGTCCGGTGGCGGCGGTCCTCGAACCCGGACGCCACGACATCAATCTGCTCGCCAATGAAGTCCAGCGCTTCGAGATGATCCTCGTTCCGGAGGGACATTGCGGCGTCGTCACCCTTCTGTCCGGAGACGATCCGGCGACTCCCAACACGTACACCGTCGAACCCGGCGAGAAAGGCGTGCAGCGGCAGACGCTCCCGCCGGGACGCCACCCCTACAACCCCTATCTCCAGAAAATCGATCTGGTGGACCTGCGCAGCCACAAGTACGACATGCTCGGCGACGAGGCGATCTACTTCCCCTCCAACGACAGCTTCGAGATCGAGTTGCACGGCTACATTGAGTGGGCGATCCGTCCGGATCGCGCCGCCGAAGTGACCGTCGCATACGGCGACGAGGACGACATTCTCAACAAGGTCGTCCTCCCCTACGTCCGCAGCATCTCCCGCATCCAGGGATCGCGCATGAGGACGCGCGACTTCATCGGCAAGACCCGCACCACCTTTCAGGAGCACCTCCTCACCGAGCTGAAAAAAGCCTGCTGGCGCGAAGGCGTGGACCTCAAGGCCGTCGCCATCACCGAAGTCAAGATCCCGTCCGAGATCGCCAGCCTCATCAGTGCCCGCGAGCAGGCCGATCAGGAGATCGAGCGCTCGAAAAACCAGATCGAGGAGGCTCGCGCCGAAGTCCGCCTCGTCGAGGAACGTGAACGACAGGACCAGAACAAGCAGACCGGCGAGGCTCGCCGCGGCGTTGTCACCGTCACGAAGCGCAGCGAGCAGCAGAAAGTCGTCCAGGTCACACAGGCGGAGCGCGAACTCGAAGTCGCCCGCCTCAATCTCGAAGCCGCCGAGAAGCTTGCCTCCGCAACCCGCGCGAAAGGCCGGGCTGAAGCCAACGTCGTCCTCTTCGACTATCAGGCCCGCGCCGAACCCCTCAAGATGGCGGTCGCCGCCTTCGGTGACGGCGAAACCTACGCTCAGCAATTCTTCCTGCAGAAGATCGCCCCAGCGATCCAGAGCATTCTGTCCAACACGGAAGGCCCCTTCGCGGACATCTTCAAGCAGTTTCAGGTGTTTCCCGGCGCGGCGTCGCCCGCTTCGACCGCGTCGAAGGGAGGTTCGGAATGAAATTCGGCAAGTCGATCCTCACGTTGCTGGGCGTCACCCTGATCGTCCTTGCGGTCGGTGCCGGCGTGGTCTGGACGCAGTTTCGCTTCTACGTCAAGGACGACGAGTGCGTCGTGCTTACGCGAAAGAGCGGAAAGGAGTTGCCGTCCGGACAGAGCGTCGCCACCGAACCGGGGCAGAAGGGCATTCAGGAGCACGTGCTCGGCCCCGGGCGCTACTTCTACAACCCTTACACCTGGGAGTGGAAGCACGTCCCGCTGACGGTGATTCCCGCCGGCGATCCGAAGACCTGGAAGTGGATCAAGTCCCCGCGCGACGGCAGGACGACGTCCCCCCGCGCCGGGGATTTCTCCTTCAGCGGCGACCCGCCGAAGATCGGCGTCGTCAACCGCAAGGTCGGCGCGCCCTCGCGCGACGGGAGCGTCTTCGTCAGCCGCGCCTCCGGCGAGAAGGGCATCTGGCGCGAAGTCCTCACGCCCGGGACGTACCGGCTTAACCCCGAGGTCTACGCCGTCGAACTGCACCCCGCCACCGTCATCCCCGCCGGGTTCGTCGGCGTCGTGACGAACCTCTTCGGCGACGATCCCGCGGACGCGGCCGGCGCGCCGCCGTCCGGTGATGGCGCCCCCTCTCCCTCCCAAGATATCACGACGGCGGTGGAGCGCCGCCTCGCCGAGCCCCACGAGCGCGGAACGATGCGCAACGTCCTTCAGCCCGGTGTTTACTTCATCAACCCGAAGCTTCAGAAAGTCATCCTGGTCGAAGTCGGCTTCAATGAGTACTCCCAGGTCAAACTCAGCGAAAGCGAGAATTACCGCATCGCCTTCTCCTCGGAGACCGGTTTCCTCATTCGCGTCGGCGTCACCGTCATCTGGGGCATCCACCCGTCGCACGCCGCGCAGATCATCAATGAGTTCGGCAACGTCGACGGCGTGCTCGACAAGATCATCGCCCCGCAGCTCCGCTCGATCTGCCGCAACATCGGCGCGACCTACGCCGCGCGCGACTTCATCCAGGGCGAGCGCCGCGAGGAGTTCCAGAAGGAAATGACGGAAGAGCTGCGCCGCGTCTGCGGCGACAAGCACGTCGAAGTCCTCCTCGCGCTCGTCCGCGAAGTCGAGGTCCACGCCCCCGACGCCGCCGTGGGAGAAGTCTCCGAAGACATCAAAAAGACCATCCAGCAGAGCTTCCTCGCTATCGAGAGCCAGTTGACCAAGGACAAGCAGCGCGAAGCCGCCATCGTCAAGGCCGCCCTTGAAGAGGAACGCAAGAAGATCGACATCGCCCGCGAGATGATCCAGGCGGACACGCGCCTGATGGTCGCCGACATCGAAGCGGACGGCGAGAAGGAGGCCGCCCGGATGCGCGCCCAGGCGGACCTCGAAGCCGCCGCCCTTCAGTCCCAGGTCGCCGAGCTTGACGCCCAGCGCGTCCAGATCCTCGGCCAGGCCGCCGCCGACGTTGAACGTTTTAAGAAAGAGGCCGAGGCCGAGGGCTTCAAAATGCTTGTCGAGGCGTTCGGATCGCCGCACGCCTACAACCTTTACACGTTCGCGCAGAACTTCCAGCCGCAGGCGATCCGCCTCTTCTTCGCCGGCGAAGGCACGTTCTGGACCGACCTCGACCGCCTTGAAGACGCCGCCGCCGCCAAGGTGCTGCAATCATCGCACGCTCCGGACCGACCGTAGCCTTCGTCGCTTTTCGGCCTAAGATGCGCATGCTCTCGGAGAACGACGACGTATGCCGAAAGGACGCAGGAACCGGAATTGTGGCGCGGCGCGGACCGTCGCCGCACCGGCGACGCAGACCGTCGCGCAGGCGAATCTGACGCGAAACCGCCGGTTGATTTTTCTCGCCGCGCCTGCGGGGCTTATCCTGGCCCTTGCCGCGTATCTGATCTTGCGCGATCCGGTGACGCCAGGCGACGCCGGCGTTGCCGCGCGCCCTTACGAAGGCCCCGTCCGCCACGTCATCCTTATTTCGATGGACACCACCCGTGCGGATCACTTCGGCTGCTACGGCAACACCGTCGTCCGCACCCCCGCGGTCGACGCCGTCGCCGCCGAGTCCGTCATCTTTGACGATCATATGACGGTCGTTCCCACCACCCTCCCCTCGCACCTGACGTTGATGACCGGCTTGTACCCGCATCATCACGGTGTCCCCAGCAACGGTTTCGTCGCCCACGCCGACAACGTGACCCTCGCTGAACTGCTGAAATCGCGGGGGTTTCAGACCGCGGGGTTTCTCGGATCCTTCGCCCTCGATCAACGCTTCGGGTTCGCCCAGGGCTTCGACCACTTTGACCAGGCATTCGACATCCTCTTCGGAACGAACAAAGCCGAGCAGGATGAGCGGAACGCGAAATCCGTGACCGACGCAGTCATCGCTTATCTCGATCGTGTCGGCGTCCCCCCGCATCTTTTCCTTTTTGTTCACTACTTCGACCCGCACACGCCGTACAACCCGCCCCCGCCTTACGACCGGATGTACGACGATGCGGATGTCGCCGGCGCCCCGCCCCCCGACATCGGCGAGGTCCGAAAGCAGCTCAAGACCGCGCGCGGACAGGAAACGCCGAACGCCCGCCGCATCGCCAACCAGTACGCCGGCGAAGTGTCTTACATGGACGAGCACATCGGCCGCCTCATCGCCGACCTGCGGACGCGAGGCATCCTCGACGACGCCCTCCTCATCCTCACCAGCGACCACGGCGACAATTTCTGGGAGCACGCGCCCTACTTCGATCACGGCGCTTCCACGTTTCAGCCGACGATGAGGGCGGTCTGGATCGCGCGCCTTCCCGCCGCGCAGAACGCCGGCGTTCGCCTTTCCGCGCCAACCTCGAGCATTGATGTTCTTCCCACCCTGCTCGCTTATCTGAACATTAAGCCTCCCCGTCCGCTCCCCGGGCGGATCATCGACCTGACTTCCCCTCAACCCGCCGTCGCACCGGCGCTGCTCTTCGGCGAGGCGTCGGAACCCTGGATCCGCCCGGCGCCGGGAACCTGGGAAAACTCGGGGAAGATGCGCTATGTCCGCGACGGCCGCTACAAGTACGTCGTCGCGCCCGCGCAGAAGTATGAGGCGCTTTTCGACCTCTCCGTCGATCCCCTCGAACGCAACAACCTCCTGCGCGATCCCGCGTTGGGTCCGGCAACTGTGGACAAGTACCGCCGCATGCTCGCTCGCTGGTCGCAGGAGGCGAACCCGCTTCCGACGCACTTCGATCGCGGCCAGCGCGACGAAGTCGTCAAGCGCCTGAAGGGACTTGGGTACCTGTCGCCGACTGACGACCCCGACTCCGATCCGGAAGACGGGCGAGATCCCGATGAATGACGGAGAGTCGAAGCGCGCGCCCGTCCGTCCCGCCGTCGCGCAACACGAAGGTCATCGCGCTTGTGCCCCCCCTCCCGGGGGATCAGAGAGACTCCTCGCCCCCCGCATCCTCACGGATGCGCTCCTGCGCCCGCTGATCCAGCGCGTCGATCACCCCGGACCAGGATTGCACCGCTTCACCGAATTCGTACTCCAGCAGATCCGCCAGCATCACGAAATCCTGCGTCTGTAGCGCGTCCCGGATCTGCATCAACTGACGCCGAGGCGCGTCCAGCACCTCCTCGATCGACTCTCCCTCGACCCGCATCGACGCGAGGTCATCGGTGATCATCTGCACTGACTTCGCAACCACGTCATGCACCTGCTGCCAGACCGACAGCATCTCGCCCAACCCGCTCATCCCCTCCCGGATCCGCCCGGCCGAAAAATGCGCCGCGATCTGCGCCCGCCGCGCGTCCACGTCCCCCAGCGATCGCCGCGCCTCCCCCAGCGCCTCCGACGCCAGAACACACGGCGCCGCCGTCAGAATCTCGATGCAACGGAACGCGCCCACCGGTTGCTGCAATGCCTTGTGCAACTCCTCATTCAGCAGGTGAACCCCGTCGCACTTCACCCCGACAATGATCCGGTCCCCCGATCCGTAACGCCCGTGGACCGCCCGCAAACCCCGCTCCAGCGACTCACCGGGGTCGAATACGTGGTCCACCCTCGTTTCATCCAGGTACACTTCCATCAGACCGCCCTTTCCTTGCGCAACCCTGGGTCACCCTCTATCTTATCGGCCTTCAGGACGTATTTCCGGTGCTTCCCCCTGTGTCCCTCAAAGAAACCTCGAAATTCCGGAGTTTCTGTCACCGGATGACTCCGGTTGCCGCGGGCGGAATTCATTATGTGCTTCCCGATCCAGCGGAGAATCCGCCGCGAGGGCTACGCCTCGCCCCACGGCGGAGGGCGACTATCACGGATCTCCGAGGATCATCCGAGGGTCGCATTCCCGGAGGACCATCCGACCCGTTTTAGCCCCGGCAGGGGCGCTGGATAACAGCCCAGCCCGCCAGGGCTGGGAAGCCGTCGCGATGAACCGGGAGTCCCGGAGGGACGATAGAAGTTCGAAGTGATGAGCAGACGTCGCGCTGCGGTCCGCCCCCTCCTTGGTCCACCGCACGTCGCGGCTCAGGACAGAACACCCGCGGTGCTGAGCACCAGAGTCTGTTGCAGACTCGGTTCCCTGGGCTCCCTTCTTGGAAAGGGCGTCGTGGAGGCAAGTCGCCTGAACCTCGGCGAGTCTCAAAACGCTGAAGTTCCGGCGATCGAAGGCCGACGCACCGCCGGAGAATCCGACTCAGGTCCGCACCCGGTCCATCAACACCATCGCTACCGGACCGAACACGATGATCGGCAACCACGCCGGCAGCGCCGAATTGACACCGGGAAGAATGCTCTGGCACGTGAACGTCGCCGCGTAACACGTCCCGCAGCACGCCAGGCACCACGTCGCGTCGCGCAGAATGTACAACGGCGACCGGTTCAGGAAAAACGGCAGCCCCAGCAGCAGCAACACGAGGTTCACGATCGGCGTCGTGACCCGCACATGCCCCGCTTGCTGAACTTGTGCCAGATTCGGCGGCGACGATCCCTCCAGCGCACGAAGTTGCGTCAGACTCAGATACCGGATCCACTGCTCGGACTGGCGCAACTGGATCGAAGGCGGATCCAGCGATGTCTCCAGCCAGTGAATCTGCGCCAGCGTTTGCCGACCCCGCGGACCCGGCAATGACGCATCCGCCTTCTCCACCTTCCGCTCACGTCCGCGGCTTAGCTTCCACCGACCGCCGTGCGGATGACCGGGGATCGCCTCCCACGTCGCCGTGTCCGCCTCGACCAGCCGGGAGAGCGCCCCCTCTTCATCCCGGCTCAGCGCCACCAGGCGGCGAAGCTCTCCCGCCGCGGGAATGAACTCCAGCCCCGACAGCAGCGTCCCCTCCGCGTCGCGCATCAGCGCCACCGAGTACCCCCGCAACGTCCCCACCTCATCGTGACGCCGTGCCAGCAGATGCGCCACGCGCGGAATCAGAACCTCCGTATCCACCACCAACAGCGAGGTCGTCAGCGCCCCGAACACCAGGACCGGCGCCGCCACCCGGTACAGCGAGACCCCCGAGGCGAGGATCGCGGTCAGCTCGTTGAAATGCCGCATGCGCGCGACCGTCATGACGCACGCGAAAAGCGTGATGACCCCGGAAAGCTGCGAGAAATAAAGCAGAAGTCCGGGCAGGTAGTAATCCGCGATGTTCCACAGCAGCACGCCGACCGACGGACCGTGCTCCGTGAACTCGTCAAGGTTCACAAACAGATCCATCACCACGTAAAGCCCGATCATCACGCCGAGCGACACGACGTAATTGAACGCCAGCATCCGCAGGATGTAACGATCCAGTATCGACAAGGTTTCTTACACCGTCCGCGCCCGAATCCCTCGTGTCCAGAAACCCTCGGGTCGGGTTACAGCACCCGCGCGTCACAGGGGTTCACGGCGCACCTGCGATCCCCCCTCCCCGCGCCACGTTGTCGCACCACAACCCGGATCGCGGACCTCCGGTCCGCACGTACCTCGCGGAACGCCGTGATCCGAATCCGACGCAGAAAACTGAACTCCTCTCCCTACCGGCGCACCCCGCGGAGCAGAACGTAGGCGTCAAGCGCCGCGATCAGCCCCAGCCCCCCCCACATCACCGCCAGCCCCGCCGCCTCCGTCCCCGCGTTCTCCGTCAGTTGCTTCCCCATCAGAATCGTGACCAGCACCAGCGCCCCCGGAATCATGCTGATGCCCACCGACACCAGAAGCTGCGACTGACTGAACACGATCCCCAGCCCCGCCGCAAGCAGCGCCAGCACGAACACGCTCACCGTGAACGTCAGACGCTGATGAATCACCCCCGTGATCTTCCGTCCGGTCGCCGATATCTCCTCCGCCAGCGCCGCCTGCTGTCTGCTCACGCGAGGGTCCAGGTTCGCCGTCAGCGCCGGATCCAGCAAGGTCTCGTCGCTCATCGCCATCGTCGAGCGCACCACCTCAGCCGGAAGCGCCGCGGGCTTCAAGCGATACGAGTCTCTCGGCACGGCGCCGCGCGCCTCACGATCGCCTGACGTCGCGCGCACGTCGCTGTAAAGGTCGATGCGGATGCGGCAGTCCGACAAACGCTCCGCCGGCGTCACCTCGATCGTCCCCCGGTCCGCCGTGATCCGCCGCCGCTCGCCGCCGACCGTCTCAATTACTTCCACCGCCGTCATCGTCAGCGACCCGTCCTCGTTTCGCGTCACCGCGGACCCCGGTGCGGTTCCTTCCCGAACCCGAACCTCATAACGCATTTCGGGCAGGTCGAGACGCACCGTCCCGCCTTCCTCCAGCGACGCCGCCAGCGCCCGCGCCGCCGCATCTCGTCCGACCAGCACCCGGAACGCCTCGATCATCTCCCGAACCTCAACCCACGCCGACGGATGACGCCGGTAGTGCAGCAGGTCCGGAAGGTTCAGGAACTTGATCCGAGGCGGAAGCGAGATCGGCACGCTCATCGGCTCGATCCGCTGATGCTGTTCCGAGAAAAACTGGTTCGCCTCGCGGTCGAAAAAGTGCGTATCCCACATGTCCCCCGAAAGTTGCGGTACCGACGAGCTGCGATCGATCCGAAAATCCACCCGCGCCGCCGTCCCCACGCGCGACACCTCCTCCTCCCCCATCTCCAGGAACGCCACGCCCGTCAACACCAGACGGGTCACGTCCCCCTCCGCCGGCGGAATGTCGAACGCGTCCGTGTAAAGTCGGTAGCGGCTCAGCCCCGGCAGACCTCGCCCCGGTTGGTTCAACCGCTTTTTCAGCAAGGCGGGGATGTCCGCTCCGACGATCTGATCCAGATTGCGGACCAGCGACGGAATCAGGAAATTCAGGCATCCGAACGTTACCGTCGCCGACAGCCCCGCCAGCGCGATCGTCGGCGTCAGGAGACGAAGAAGGTTGATCCCGCTCCCTCGACACGCCGTCAATTCATTGTCCGCCGCCAGTCGTCCGTAAGTCGCCGCCGCGCTGTACATCGTCGCCAGCGGCAGCGTCAGCGTCGCCGCCACCGGGAGCACCAGCATCATCAGGTGCGCCAGATCCTCGACGCTCACCTCATCCAGCCGGATCATGTTCAGGACGCCGCCGCCCATGCTGAGCACCGCCGTCAGACCCGCCAGCGTCAGCAGAAACGTCTTCCCGATCTCGCGCAGAACGTAAAACTGAAGCGTCTTGAGCATACGACAGCGCCGCCGGCCTCCGCACGCCGAAATGTCGCGCAAAGGCGCATCCTAACCCCGCCTTGCTCTCACAGCTAAGCGGAACCGCAGAAGGCTTTACCCGATCCGCGCGGCTTTAGCCCACGCGAAAGATCGCTCAGGGAAGGCTCTTCTTTCTGCGGTTCTACTTAGACCGCATGTTCCGTGCAATGACAGCAAGGCTCCACCCTTGCCGAACCGCCCCCGGCGCAGAACCTCCCAGACCGCGTCATCGCCCGATCCGCAAGCGCCCGCCGGAGGGTTCGCGTTCATGCGGCGGACTTGAACCGGCCCCGGGATCCCGCGGACCGCGAACTTCCGTTCGCGCGGAGTTCAGGATGCACGTCGCGCGGAGTCCGGAATTCACGGGGCATTCGTCCGACTTGACCTTCGCACAAAGCGCGATCGATCGGACCTGGGATCGGCTGTCGGCCGCCCGCGCTCAGGCTTACGCCCGCGCTCGCTTCCGCACTCAGGCTCGAGTTCGGAGTCGCGCTCGGGTTCGCCGCGCATGTATCCGCGGTCAGCCAGGTCCACCGCCCGACCCTGCTTTGCGGCCCACCACCCCACAGCAGCGTCGTGGGTAATCTTGCGCCGGAAACACCAGGGAAATTACCGGAAATTCCTCACCCGTGTTCCTCAAATTCTTATTGTTCAGGCGCGCACATTTGCCCATCGTTGGAGAATCTCTCTTCCGTGGTTCTCATCGGCCTTCATAACCTTCGGCGCATGCGCGACTTCCCATCGCTTAACCACAGTCCGACCCCGCAGGTGCCGGCTTGGCTTCGACCCCTCGAACCGGCCGAGGCCCCGGAAAAAAATCTGGCACAGCGCGTGACAGGCCACGTCCGTTGACGCTCATATCTCTGAAGACTTGGCATCGTATTCGCTCCCCCGAGGGTCGCGACAGGCCGCGCACGAAGGCATCGCATATCACGGATGCCGCCCAGCCGGCCCGTCGATGAGGATGGAACGCTGGTCGCGGTTGCAGAACCGAACCGCGCCCATGTGGAAGCGATCTTACGTCGTCATTGGCTGAAGTTTCTGAAACAAAGTTGAAAGGAGCGGAAAGACGGATGCGCAAGCCCGTCGAACCGGAGAGCACGCGGCAGACCGGAAAGCGCGCACAAAGCGGGCACGTTGAACCTGAGGGCGCATGTCGGACCGGAGGGTGTGCGACGGGAGGAAACCTCGCTCAGATCCCCGGGAACGATCGAAAATGTTGAGAAACTCCCGATCGCCGCGCGGCGCGTGCCCGCGGGACAGACTGGGGATACGGAAGCAAAAGGAGGACAGAGTTATGAAACCGAGTTTGTCTGCTGTTTTGGCGCTTGGCCTGAGCTGGGCCGGCTATGCGAAGGAGCTTCAGCAGCTCAACAACGGCATTCGGGTCACCCCGATCAAGATCGCGCCGGCGAAGATGGTCGATGGTCAGGTGGTCTTCGGCGAGTGGCAGAACTACAGCGAGCCGGTCTCCGG
>BOJX01000082.1 GCA_016860685.1 Planctomycetota bacterium | reverse complement strand
AAACCTCGTCGCCCATCGTGGCTGACCTATTGTAGTCCACCTTGGTCAGGCGATGCAGGCCGTCGTGCTGGTAGGCGTCGATGTTCTGAATCTTGTGAAACCCCTCGGCGTTGCCGTCCGGATCCAGGTTCGCACGAGCCCATTCCCTGCCGACCTCAATGCCGGGCCGACGCTGTCTCTCACGCAGTGTTCGGTCCCCGCCTCCCGCAGTTTCAGTCTCCGCGGTTCCCGAATCGCTTCTCAAGGGCTGGCGACAGGCAGATCATCCGCGTGGGTCTCTCCCGTTCGGATGCGGCCGGCCGCATACTCCAGCATGGGCCGTGTGCCTTTCAGGTTTGGTTCGATTTCGGCCATCGCCTCAAGAAATTCGGCGACCTCGATGTCCCCGGTGGCACATCTCTTCGTCAGTCCCATGGCCGCGATCATGCGGATGGACGCATCCGGATCCATGCTGATCACCTCCATCAGCGCGTTGCGCACCTGAATGTCGTCGGTGCAACGATGCCACAGATCCTCAACGACCATGCGCCGGACCAGTGTGTTCGCAGGATCATCGGCAAAATGCCCATGATACATCTCGAGGAGTCGACGCCCGTTCCCGCGCTCCTGCTCTCCAAGCGCCTGATAGGCCCGCACCGGTCCCCAGGACTCCTGTTCAGGATCATCGCGGAACGCAAGAAACGCCTTGGCCGATACCGACTGCCCCTCATCATCCTTTCGCAGGCCCGAGACCACGTCCGTGTAGTATTTCAGGTTGCACCGCACGCGGGCGTTCGACTCCACCGCCAACCGCGCCGCCGCGAACTCCAGAAAATCCTCCTTCGGCGCCGACTCGCTGAGCACCCGGACGGCGGCCGCACGAGACCATCCCTGATACTCCCGGTCGCTCTCAACGTCTTCGATGAAGTTCATCAGGTCGATCACGTCCATTTCCTGAAGACTCGAGAATCGCCGGGTCCACGGGTTGCCCTCGCCGGAAGTCGGAAGCGACGCGGAATCGGTCGACGCAGCCGTGGCATCAACAAGCCGGTCGATCGCCTCCCCATTGAGCGAAACCCACGCAACCGTCTGAACGATGTGCAACGACGGCTCGTCCGATGCCGGGCTCCGACGGTCGATGCGCAGAACCGTGGGGAATTTCTCTACGCGAAACGCCGTCGCACTGCGGCTCCCTGAACCCACGGTGAACCGGATGTGATGCTGTTTGATGAAACGCTCGACCTGCGACGCCGGAGCCGTCGTCAGCCCGATGACCACCAGCTTCGGGTTGTCGCACAGCCGGTTCAGTTTTTCCGCCGTGCGAAGACTTTCTTTCCCGGCCTCGTTCGCGCCGAGCGTGAAAAAGAACAGGAGCACATCACGATCGTCTTTCAGCTTGAAGACCGGGTTGTTGAACCAGCGATGCGCTGAAATCTCGGCCTCGCCCGACGACGCCGCACCTCGGTCCGCCTGTCCGGCGGGAGGCCCATCGACGCCAGAACCAAGGATAACGGAGAGAAATCCGCAGAAGTACCCTGCCGTCATACGATTTACTCCACAAAACTACACGAAGGGATTACAACCCCGCGCGGGTATTGTCCTGCGGACACCCGCCGCCTTCATTCGACACAAACCACAACACTGAGCGACCTTCAACCCGGTGGTGCAGTGCAGTTCGATCCGCGAATATCGTGGCAAAAGGCGGCACACATCTGCCAATCCTGCGCGGGAACCCTCTTGCAGCAAACACAACAGGTGGCCGGTCCCGGACAACAGTACGCACAATCGTCCACGTCGCCCGGGTGGGTGCAACTGTCATTGCACACCCCTTGGTCCAGCTTTATACCCCACCACCCCGATGCGGTCGCGGGAATAACGGCGCCGATCCCGCTCAACACTGACGTCTCTCCGGAGTTCGGAGCGGAAACAACAGGGAAGGGCAGGATCGCAATTGCATAAATCATTGCCAGTGGCACGACAGACACTCCTCGCAGGAAGGGAAGGGAAGGGAAGGGAAGGGAAGGGAAGGGAAGGGAAGGGAAGGGACCACGCGATCCCGAAACCGCATCCCCGTCAGGCAACCTTCCGCTAACACCCTACATGAGTAGTGTACCACGTCGTTATCGGATGTCAAGGAAAATCCTCAAGAATTCCCGCTCATTGCCGCCGTTTCCGCCTCGACCACCGTTACCCCCATTGGCGCTTGCACCGAAACCAGTCCCGCCGTTGCCGCCCTTTCCACCTTTGCCGCCGGCGCCGGATCCGCCCGACCCGCCGTTCGAACCACTGCCGGCGGTACAGTTGGCCGGGGGACCACAATCGCAGCAGTCCCCACCATTCCCACCCGTTCCACCGTTGCCGCCCGTTCCGTGCCCCCCGTTGCCCCCCGTTGCCGCCCGCACCGCCATGTCCGCCATGACCGAAGGGCGACGTCCCGGGACTCCCATTCCCCCCGTCTCCTCCCGGTCCACCAGCCGCGGACCCTCCGTCAACACCCGCATCCAGCGCGGATTGACAGTGGCCCGCGTCGCCCCCATTGCCGCCATTCTCCCCTGAGTCGTTGGTTCCCGTTACACCTTGAGGCCCATCCGCGCCGTTGTCGGTCGTCGTGTCGCCCCCGCCATCACCGCCGACGATTCCTTCAGGCGAGTAGCCACCAGCCCTTGACTCGCGACGGACGCGTCCGCGTTCAAGAGGGCATAGCCGCGTCGCGTGTCAAGGGTGCGCGTCCCAGAGCGACGAAGTCGCGTCGCGTGTCAAGAGCCGGTGCGACGGATGAGCACGCCCGGCGCCCCCTCGTACTCCGTGTCGAACGTCCGCAAGCCTTGATGCGAGGTCTTAACCGAGCCGCGCCCGCCCGTCCCTGACGTTGCGAAGGAAGGTCAAGGATAAGGAAGCGCGCCTTTCAGGCCTTTCACGCGGGTCTTGAAACAGCGTGTAAGCCGATCGTGACCGGCGACGGCAAGACGGCGGTGCGGAAGTTCCCGTGGGTGCATACGTTCATCGGGTGCTCGGGGATCGGGGACTCGGGTTCCCTTCGTGTTTTTGTCTCTTTGCAAGAGAACCCGCTTCCTCACGGGCGCGGTACGGTAAGGCGCGGAGCTGGATCGGAGGTCTCGGCGGGATGACGACGCTGTGGATTGCGGCTGCGGTGGTGTTCGCGATCCCGCAGGAGGCGGACGGTCAGGACGCACCGAGACCGATGCGGCGCTCGGCCCCACCGCCGTGGTCAGCGACTTTCTGCACGACTTCGGAACGGTGACCGCCGGACCCGTCCTCGAACACACGTTCGTCGTCGCCAACACCGGCGACGAACCGCTGGTCATCACCCGGTTCAACGCCGCCTGCGGCGGCGCCTCGCTGACCGACGTCCCGGCGCCGATCGCGCCGGGTCAAGGTTCGGTGACAACGGGCGACGTCGATCCGTCCGGGGCATCCGGAAGAATCTCGTAGACCCGGTAAAGCGCGCCTTTGCGGTCGTCCTCGGGGTAAATGCGCCGGGCGAGGGACTTGGCGCGGTCCAGCTTGCGGGCGAAGGGGAGATGATCGTCGTCAATCACGACGAAGCGCGCCCCCCAGCGGTCGCGGATGTCCTCGAGCGGGACGGTGATCCGGGTCTCGACCAGCTTCGTGCCTCCGTCCTCCGTCGGTTGCGGCAGGGACACGGTGGTGGTCAGCGGCGCCTGTCCGCGGGTGATGAGCTTGTACCGCTCCCAGAGTTCCGGGTCGCGCGTGTAACTGAACATCGGGTCGAGGCCGGCCATGTAGCGGTTCTTGTCGTTGTAGTAGAAGTACACGGGAAAAATGTCCCAATCATCGGTGAAGATGATGTCTCCCGGCTGGGAGCGATCGGCGACGAACTGCATAACGCGTTGAATCTCGGGAAGGTCGTAATTGCCGCGGCACCACCCGCGCACGTGGCGATGCACGGGGAGCGCCGCAGCGGCGAGCACACCAACGACGCCCGCCCCCAGCCCCAAGGTCGTTGCGGCACGAACGCCGCAACGGGCGAAGCGCCCGTCACGGACCGCGTCAAAGAGATCCGGGAGCAGGTGAACCAGCAGCACGTAGGCGGCGACGAGGGGGATTGCAAAGCGCAGCCACGGCGCAAGCCCCGCAGCGCTCTTATGTTCCAGCAGGAAATAAACCGCCCAGCCCGCCAGCGCGAGCGACAGGGCGCCGAGGATCAGGTCGTGCCGCGGAATCCGCGCTGCGTCGGGCGTCGTGGCCGGTCGCCAGCCGCGCAGGACCGGTTTGAGCAGCACGGCGCTGGAAAGGACGGCGAATAACGGCCAGTACTCGACGAAGCGCCGCGCCTTAAGCATGAGGGCGAAGAAGAACATTGAGCCGACCAGGAGCGTCCAGCCGGCGTCGGACAGTCGTCGGCCGCGGCGCAGGGCAAGGACCATCGCGCCCGCCCAGACCGAAAGCGGGACGCCGACGCGGTTGGCGAACTCCCAGACGTTTTCGTAGGAGTTCCACTCTCGTCCGACCGAGACCTGCGGCGTGAGTCCGCTGCCGAAGATCTGCGTTCTGAGGAACGTGAGGGCGTGTTCGCCGTAAGGGTGGGTCAGGTATCCGAGCGCGGTTCCGACCAGCATCGCCAGCGGCAGGCGCAGCGGCTGCGGCGGAGGCGCTGAACGCAGCCACGCCCCGACATAGTGAATTCCGCAAAGGATGAGGAGAAAAAAGGATCCGAGGTAAACGTGCGTGTACACGGCGAGCGTCAGGGCCAGCAGTACGTGCCGCCGGTGGAAGAGGCACCAGCATCCGGCAAGCAGGCACACGAGAGACAGGTCGATCGCGCGAACGTAGGCGTGGCGGACAAGAAAATCATCGGGCGCGAGCATGAAGAGCGCAAGGAACACCCAGCGGTGCGGGACGCCTTCCCCTCGCATCAGGAGCGTCGCGAGCACCAGGACGAGGCCGAAGGAGAAGGACATCGCCCAGCGTGCGCCGAGGATGGGGTCGGTGAAGGCATGCGCGAAGACCGCGAGATAAACGTGAAACCCGTAATGATGGCTGACGAAGCGGTCGGCGAAGATCGTGTGCTGAAGCCAGTCCAGCCGGTCGGGCAGGCCGATCTTCGGCAGGAGGAGCGCCATCTTGAGGTGGTAGAAGTCGTCGTTGCCGGGCAGGGCGGCGGGGGCGCCCGTCGCCGGGTCGGGAGTCGCGCCGTAGAGATACTGCATCAGTCCCACGCCGACGAGGAAGACGGCGAGCAGCTCCAGTTGGTTCCGGAAGGCGGACAACTTGCTTGCCGGCAGGGGCGCCGGTCCGTCAGGGTTGTTCAGGTTCGCCGTCTCGGGGTTCATGCACCGTGCATCATCGTGAGGACGGCGCGGCGACGCCACGTCCGGGACGGTTCAGAAGGCCGAGCTGCTCCAGGGCGGCGTCGGCAAGCGCGTCCCACCCGCGGTTGGCGGCGGGGCTGGCGGGACTGGGATGCGGCATGCGACCGATGCGGACCTCGAGGCTCGCCAGCGCCTTGCGGGCGCGCGTCTCCGCGAAGGCTCCGACGCCGACGACGTGTCCCGGCTGAAGCGTTTCCGCGACGCGGCGCAATGCGTCGTCGCAAAGGTCCAGCATCGGACTTGCGACGTCCGCAGGTAGTTTGTCCGGCGTGAGGTTCCTGCCCGCAGCGTCAAGAAACATCAGGGGGCAGTAATTGACGACGAAGAAACGACGGAAGAACCGCGCCGGCGTCCCGAACCTCGACTGCGCCCAGCCCCACAACCGTCGCCCGCTGACCTCGCTGCGCGGACAGGCGAACCCGGTGACGCGACGCTTCGGATGCTCCCGGGGCGGCGACTCGACCGGTTCTTCGACGCCCAGCCAGTTCCGCACTGTCTCGACCTCTCCGAAAGGCACGCCGGTCTGCGCCATCCCCCACGGTCCCGGGTTCATGCCGACCAGAAGTACATCCGGGCGCCGAGAGGCGTGGGCGAGCAGGTAGGCCTCATGCGGTCGGCGGGCGTAGACCAGCGGGTTGTACACGTACGCCACCGGTGGGGCGAAGGTCAGCGCGTCCAGCGCCCGGGCGAGCCGACGGGAGATTCCGGCCAGCGTTCGGCCCGCATTCGCGCTGATCGCGCTCGAGGTGTCGCCGGTCGAGGGTTTCATGTGCGGATCAGCTTGTATATCCACGCCGCAAGCAAGATCGTCACGGCCGCCGCCGCCAGCCGATGAGGCGGCAGGAGCACCCAGTTGACGCGCCAGGTCTTGCCCGTCACGAAGGTCGAGAAGGCGGCGAGGATCGTGACGAACGTGCCGAGCGCCAGGAGCGCGCCCGCAGGCTGGGCGACAAAGGCCCGGTCGATCCGCCCGCGGACGGTCCAGGCGAAGGCGGTGGTCATGCCGCAGGACGGGCAGGGGTGTCCCGTCAGCAGCATGGCCGTGCAAGGCGGGAAGCCGAGCTGCGTGTGTGTCCCGATCCGTTGCGGGCTGGGTTGCACGAAGGCGGCGACGACGAAGGCGGCGGTGCCGAGGGCGAAGACCGCGAGGGCGATCATTCGGGCGCGGCGCGGGCGCTCGGGGTCAACCCGCCAGACCGCAGATCGGACAAAATCCACGACGTTCACCACGTCTGCGCCCCCCTGCAACCCCGCACGTCGTCAAACCACGGCGAAAGCGGCAGACAGGTTTACACGCCTGCCTGCGTCGAGGGAAGCCCGCGCCGTCTTCGGGGTTTTCCTGATCACGTGGCACGCGATAGAATCATCGTGGGAATCGGCGGCGGCCTCTCTGGGGAACCGAGTCGGGCGTCGGGAGACAAGACATGACGAGCAGGGCGATGCGACGGGTTCGGACGTGGACGTGTGCGGGGTTGATCGCGTGCGCGGCGTTGCCGGCGCAAGGCGGGCCGAATCTCGTGGCAGTCGGTTTTTTTGATCTGGCGCCGAAGCTGGCGAACGTGCGTTACAGCCTGACGGACCCGCAGACGGTGGTGCTGGAGTTCGACGGGGAGCACGATTTCGGGCGCATCCTCGTGAAGTCGGAGACGCCGCGGTCGGTGGCGCGGCGCGGGCTGGTGGCCGGGTACACGGGGTCGCGGGGCGGCGCGCCCGGATTCCTCCTTTTCGACATGTCCGAGGCGCAGATTCAGAACGCCCAGGTCGTGATGGAGTTCAACCTCAAGGGTGAGATCCGTCCCGGCAGGACTTACGAGTACGAAATCGAGATGTTCACCGAGAACGAGATCCAGGGAGGCATCCCGGCGATCATGCCCGCCTTCTGGGCGGACGGGAAGCCCTTCGGCGTTGAAGTGACGCTGACCAACCCGATCGAAACGAGCGACAAGATTTCGCGCACGCGGTTCATCCGGGGCACGGTGGTGGCGCCGGATTTCGAGCAGATGACGTCCTCGGCGAAGATCGTGCTGAAGCTGCCGCAGAACTTCGGACAGCGCTTCGCGGTGCAGCGCCTGACGTTCCGCGAAATCGACGACGAATTGAAGGCGGGACTGGATCCGGAAATGCCCGCGCCGGTCCGGTACATCGAGATCAAGACGCCGGTCGAAGGGCAGATTTTCGACGCTCTCAAGAAGCAGAAGGAAGGATTTCTTCAATACGTCGAGGGCAACCCGGACGGATACTGGATCGCGGGGAACCAGGAAGACTCGATCCTGTTGACGTGCTCCGTGGTGAGCGCGTTGGGCGAGCTGGGAGATCCGAAGCTGGAAGACCGCCTGCGCAAGGCGATGGACTGGCTGGCGGAGCAGGAGCCCCCGGAGAACACGTTCTTCAGCACGACGACCGTGGGCGCGCGGTTGTACACGCTGTCCCGTTTCGGCGGGGTCGAGCGGTATCGGAAGGAGATCACGCGCGACATGGACTACCTCGTCCGCGCGCAGTACGACAGCGGGGGCTGGTCGACGGTCAGCTACCTCGCGCAGTCCGCGGAGGCGGCGAACACGCAACCGACGCACGTGTCGACGTGGGCGGCGATGCTGGCGTTGCGGGAATCGACCTTTGCCGGCGTCGAATGCCCGCGCAAGGTGTGGACGCAGGCAGCGAATTACTGGACCGCGGGTCAGTCCACCAAGTCCGGCGGGTTCCGGCAGAAGCTGGAGCAGTACGGCGGGCTGAGCGAAAACGTGTCCGACGAGTTCACGGCGCTGGGCGTGGTCGGGATGATGATTTCGATGGAGATGGCGTCCGGTCCGGGGGCGCGAGACTGCCGGCAGGTGCTGGCGTACAAGACGCTTCAGAAGGGGATCGACGCGGCGCTGGCGTTCCTGAACACGCGGTACGCGGCGGAGTACTCCGAGGAACTGCTCGGTCAGTTGGGGCGCGTCGAGAACATGCCCTTTTTCGTCCGATTGCAGGTGTTTCAGTACCTGCGGACGGTCTCGGGCCTTCCGCGCCTGAACGACCGGGATTATTTCCGCCTTGAAGCGGAGAAGCTCTTCGACCCGGCTCAGGGGCTTTACGATTTCAACTCCGGGGTTTTCGCCGGCGGGTTCGGAACGACGGCGGCCTGCATGTCGGCGTTCGCCCTGGGCGCGTCGCCGACGGTGTATCAGCGCATCGTGGTCGGCGGCGGAAACGCGAAGGATTACGAACACAGTTGGGACGTGCAGCACCTGACGCGCTACGTGATGGCCCAGCGGAAGCGTCCGCTGAACTGGCGGCGCAGCAGCCTGGAGGATGAGGCGAGGCATTTGCTGGAAGTTCCGGTGATGTTCCTCAACGTCGCCGGTCCGCTGAACCTCGAACCCGATCATCTCGAGAAGCTCCGCACCTACGTGTTCAACGGCGGGACCATCCTGATCAACGTGGTTCCGGAGCAGGAATCGCAGCGCGACGCGGTCGCCTCCGCCCTGCGGACCGCGTTCCCGGAATATGAGCTGCGCGACTTGCCGAAGGATCACCCGGTGCTGACGCTGCGCGAGAAGATCGAGCAGCCGGTGGTCGCGAAGGTGCTGGGCAACGGCGTGCGGGACTTTGTGTTTCTCGCGGTGAACGAGGGCGGCCGGGACTGGTCCTGCGACTTTCACACCTACCGGACGGGGAAGGACGGCGCGCCGCATCGCTTCGCATTCATGAACAACCTGCTGGAGTACACGCTCGATTCCTCGCCGTTCCGGTCCTCCTTCGACCCCTCGCCGCTGCCGCAGCGATCGACCCCGACGCGCGAGTTTCATGCGGCGACGCTCGAGATCGGCGGGGACCAGCCGGTGTACCCTGACCTGCTGAAGACGCTCGATCTCGTGATGACCAGCAATTACCGCACGCGGATCGTGGACGCGAAGGACGGCGAGGCGCCGTTGTTGTGGGTGATGGTGACCGGTCCGAAGGCGCCGACCGAGGCGCAGATGAAGCGTATCCGCGACCACGTGGAGGGCGGCGGGTTCCTGATCGTCGACGTCGTGACCGGCAGCGAGGCCTGGGGCGAGGCGGCGCTGGCCGCGCTGCGGACGGCTCTTCCGGGCATGACGACGTCGCAGATGCGCACGCTGCACCCGACGTACACGGGCAAGATTCCGGGGACGCAGGGGTTCGACGCCCGAGGCGGACCGCTGCGGAAGTCGATGACCAGCGAACTGGTGCAGAACGGGCGGAGCGAATTCAGCGTGCTGAAGGGGAAGGACGGGGATTTCGGCGTGTTCAGCCACTACGATCTGTCGTCGGGGCTGACGTACAACCAGTTTCCGGGCTGTCGCGGGCTGACGCCGCCGACGGCGCGGCAACTGGCGGTGAACTGCGTGCTTCAGGCGATGTTCCATGACAAGCAGAACTGACCGCCCTGGAGGCGGACCGGGAGAAAAGCGAATGAAGCGAGCGAGGGGGATCCGACCTGCGGTGCTGGCGGCGGTGCTGGCGTTCTCGCCCGCGCTTCAAGGGGCAATCATCCTCCTGAAGGACGGGTCGATGATCGAGGGGCGGATCATCGAGGCGCTTTCGACGGCGACGACGATCCGCGTCCGCACGCCTTTCGAGGAGCGCCTGATCAACCGACGCGACATCGACCGGATCTTTGACGAGGAGGCGATCGATCAGACCGGGCTGGCGAAGTTTGAGGAACTTCCGGAGGCGGTCCGAGCCGTCTACAACGCCCGCGCCGACTACCGCCTCGGCAACTACGCCCGGGTGATCGAGCGGATCGAGCCCTTCCTCCAGAAGGAGCAGAACCCCGTCCTCAAGTCCGAGATGACCTGGTTGATCATCGAGTCGAAGGAGCGCTTCGCGAAGTGGGACGAAGTCAAATCGATGCTCGAGGCGCTGGAGAAGGACGGTACGCCGCGGGACAAGCTGCGGGCGAAGGCGCACCGGGAGATCCTTGAGGACAACGCGGAGTGGGATTACAGCCTGCGCCGCGTGGACAAGGCGTGGTCGCGCAACTTCCTCCCGCAGGACATGCGCGCAGCCGCGCAGGATCCGAACGCCCTGGCCGATCCGATGATGATGCGCAAGGCGCTGGAGGAGTATTGCAGCCAACTCGTCCGCAATGAGAAATACGGCGTAGAGACGCTGCGCGAGCGGATGAACCCGCGGAAAACGATCGAGGCGGTGCGCGAGCTGCCCCCGGCAATCCGGGCGGATGACGTCCTGAAGCGCATGCCCTACCTGGAGGAGCTGAAGCAGGCGGAGACGTCGGTGCTCAAGGCGCAGGCGGTGCTGCCCGGCTACGCCGACGCCTTTCAGCTCGACCTCATCCGCGCTGAAGCGGAGCATCTGCTGTTTTATGTGCTGGGCGGCATGCTGGAGGAGGCGCTGATATCCAGTCCGCTGAATCTGCCGCTGCCGCAGACGCTGGACGCGGCGACGCGGGAGCAGTGGCGGCGGGTGTGCGACGAGTGGTTGGCGCGGACGAAGCCGACGGAGGTCGTCGGCGAATATCTGCTGAACAAACTGATGGGGTATCCGGAGCAGATGCGCCAGGAGTATCACCTGCTGCGCGACGTCTACGACCGTCTCCAGGAGATGCGGGAGTCCGTGATGCGTCAGCGCAATCGCTGAGGGCACGCGCGAGAGAGGCAAAGGAGATGACAATGCGAACGCTGCTGACGCTGGTGGGATGCGCGGTTTTTCCGGTCGTATGTGCGCCGAGCGCCGTGGCGCGTTCGGCCTCTCCCTCGGACTTGGCGCGGGCCAGGGAACTGATGGCGAAGGAGCTTTACGCCGAGGCGATCGCGCCGCTCGAGAAGGAAATCGAGAACAACCCCGGCAACGAGCCCGCGTACCTTCTGCTCATCGAGGCCTGCGAGCGCGCCGGGAAGACGGAGCAGGCGGTCGAGATGTGCCGCCGGCTTCTGAAGGTCTCGCGCAATGAGGAGACGCTGCGCCAGGCGAGGATCACGCTGCTGAGGCTGACGCGCCGGGACGTCGAAGAGCGAACGCACGCCGTCCTTGGAAAGACGGACCTGAACGACCACCTTCGGATCAAGTTTCCGACGATCACGGATGAGCAGTGGCGGCGGCTCGAAGTGGTGGAGGACTCGCAATACATCCCCAACGCCGAGCTGGGCATGAACGTCCCGCCGTTTGAGTGGACGACGCGGCATTTCCGGGTGTTCGCGTGCAACGAGGAACTGGCGAAGCTCGTCGCCGAGAACGCGGAGATCTACCTCGACTTCATGTCGAAGCGACTGTTCGGCGGCCGGGAGTGGTCGTTCCGGCTTCCGATCCTGGTCTACAAAGACGAGGCGGACTACATCGGCGTCGGCGGCGCGCCTCAGGGGTCGCACGGCGTCACCTCCGCCCAGTTCTTCGGACGGTCGAACATCATCATGCTGTTTCAGCTCGTCGAGGTGCAGAACCCGGACCGCAGCCGCCGGACGGTCATGTACAAGTATGCGATCGACAGCATCCTTTATCACGAACTGACGCACGCGATGCTGAACGAGTTCTTCGGGCTGGAGACGCCGCAGTGGCTGCACGAGGCCGTGGCGGGCCGGATGGAGCAGACGCGCGATCATTATCTCGAAGCGGCGCGCCTCGCTCGTGCGGTCGTCGCCGGCGAGTACTTCCGCCTGCGCGACCTCTTCGATCAGGAAGGGTATCCGGCGCGGGTGAGCCTGTTCTACGAGACGGCGGCGATCGTCGTCCTCTACCTTTTCGAGGCCGGGGACGAGGCGATGTACACGTTCCTGAGCGAACTGGGAAAGTATCCGCGCAAAACGCGCCACGATCATGCGTGCGCCGCGGTGTTCGGCATCCCGGTGGAAGGCGCCGTCGAGGAGTTCGAGAAACGCTGGGTGCAGTGGATGACGCGGCGCTACGTCAAGGATCTTGAGCCGGACCCCAGCGAACCCGCCCCGAAGACCCTGGCGGTGAGCACGGACGCGGTGTTGCAGCCGCGCGTGGACGAGATGGGCACGTTCCGATCGCTGTCCAACTGGCGCGACGTCGACCTGAACACCCTCAAGGGATTCGCGGGCGTCGGCGGTTCGGTGCAGGACTGGCAGGCGTCCGGCGGGCGGCTGCGATGCGACGTGCCGAAGGGGCAGACAAGCTTCCTGGGCATCCGCATGAAGGAGGTCGCCCCCGTCGTCGTCGAATGCGAAGTGAAGTGGATCGGCGACCCGGCGGACGGGTCGGGCTGGATCGGCTTCAACCAGTTTGACGCGGACAAGCTCGACACCCAGGTCAACGTGATGGCCCGCTTCACGGACGGCAGCCCTCACGTGTTACACTGCCTTCTCGCCGACGAGTTGGCGCTGTACATGGACGGGCAGCTCGTCGCCCGGACCAACGCCTTCATCCCGTCGCAGGACAGCCGAGACATCGACTACCCGCTGGCGCTGATGACGGCGTCCTCGCTGGAAGTGACGAAGCTCCGCGTCGCTCCGATCGAGCGCTTCGCAGGAACGCCGCCCCCGCCGCCGGAAGGGCAGGATCCGAATCAACCGCAACCCTGACGACGGCGACGTCTGATGCGGCCGTGAAGTGAAGGGTCGTTGGAACGACTTCGGGGACGGACTCACTCGGATCGAGCGCCGATCACGCGGATCGAGTACCGCTCGCACAAACCGATGTGAGACCGCTTCCGTGCGGCGCCGGACGTCGTTTCAAAGCCGAACCGTGCCCCCCCCCCCAAGAAAGCGTGCCTTTCGGGCCTTTCACGCGGGTTTTGAAACCGCGTCTAAGCGGACGCCAGCGAAGCGTCCTTCCCCGAGTTCAGCCTGACCCGCACCTCGGCGATGAAGGCGTCGTCCTGGTGCCCGCTGAACACGGCTTCCCTGCCGGACGGCTTGGTCCGAACGTTCGGCGCGCCCGAGGAGATCGCGGTCCACGCGACCGAGAGCCGGCGCCGGCCGTGCGACTCCCTCGGAAACCCAGGCCCGACAGGGTAATCGTCGGGCAGAACGCTCGAAGCCTGCCTCCCGCCGGCGTACTCCGATAAGAAGCCGAACGCCCCGAAGGATGGCAAGCCGTCGACGTTCAGCGTGACGAACGCGGTCCGGGCTGTGCCCGGCAGCGGGGGTTCGGTTTCCGAAAGAGTTGACACCCCCCGCCCGCCGACGTTATACCCGCGATCCTGAAACCCCGGGCGATTAGCTCAGTTGGCTAGAGCGCCTGCTCGACACGCAGGAGGTCGCAGGTTCAAGTCCTGCATCGCCCAGTCGTTTTTCCCGCGAAAAACGCTTGTTTTCCGGGGTTTTCTGAAGGTGTCATGCTCGTGGCACTTTCCACCATCATGCCGGTAAATGCCTCGTTTACCCCATGTCTGCCGTTGTGGCGCATAACCGGGCGCAAGTGTCCCCCCGTGTCGCCTTTCTGCCCGTCCCTCACGCACGCGCGGGCGAGAGCCGGATTGGTCAGCGGGTTGCCCCAACCCGCCCGGGTTCCGTCGATCGCCTTGCCGTGTGTGCCTGTCGCCTTCAAAGGCGCCGCTTCCGTCTTCGGGATCGGGGGGAGCTTGCGAATCTCCGCCGCCTTGCGGTTCTTGCTCACTTCCGCCCGCACGCGGATACAGGGACGGTCGCCGTTTAAGTCCACGTCGCCCCAGCGCAGCGTGCGAATCTCGTTCCACCGAAGCATAGCACACAGCCACGATGCGAAGAAGGAACCCGCCGCGCGGCACATGCGGTCACGGGCAACCTGCGCCGCCCCGGACAGCGTGGGACCGCGGACGCTGCAAAACCTTGAATGAACGGCCCATTTCGAGGTAGAATACCAGCCTATCTGAGCTGGTGGAGGCTTGCCGAGGCTCAAAGGAGGTCCGAATGAGGATGGATGCAGTCCGGGAATGCCCCGGCGTAACGGGAGCGGGTTCTCTCTCTCTCTCTCTCTCTCTCTCTCTTTCTCTGGGCGCGCCGTCCAAGCAGTGCGCGCTGTCCAAGCAGCGAGCCGCGGGATTCATCCCGCGCGAAGGTGCGCCCACACGCACGCGCCCGACGTGACCTCTCGCGCCTCGTCACCGCGGCACTGACACTCATGCTTGCCCTGATGTTCATCCCGATCGCGCCTCGCGCTGCCGCATCATGCGCGCCCGCCATTGGCGGCGGCACCGATGGACCTTACATCGACCCCGATCTTATCCGCGTGATGGACGAGAAGCC
>BOJX01000081.1 GCA_016860685.1 Planctomycetota bacterium | reverse complement strand
CGGGCTGTGTGCCGTGGATTTCTGCCGGTACGCGCCCGTGCTGGGCGAGTTGGTGAAGAAGGGGGACGTGCGGCAGGCGGAGACGCTGGCGGAGACGGCGCTGGACGAGTTGTCGGGGCGGTATTCGCCGCATGAGACGGTGGCGGTGGCGTCGGCGATGCTTCAGGCGGTGAAGGACAGCGAGGCGCTGCGTAAGAAGACGGCGGAGTGGTACCGGAAGGCGTTTGCGGGGGCGGAAGGGCTTGAGGCGCTGATCGGGATCGCGGGTCTGGAAGGGGGGAGGCCGGTCCGTCGGGCGTTGCGCACGCTGGAGGTGTGTCTGTCGATCTCACCCGGAGGGTTCGTGCTGGATCGACACGAACCTCGTGCGGCGCGAGTCGAGTCGGTGGACCGGGCGGAGTGGACGGTGAGTTACACCTTCGGACAGGGCGTCAAGACGCTCGGTGCGGTCGAGTTTGCGGACAACTTCGAGCCGGTGCATGCGGAACATTTTCGGGTGCTGGAGCAGTTCCGGCGGCAGGATCTGGTCGCGCGGCTGGATGAACGTCCGGAGGCGGTGCTGGAGGATCTGTGCCGCAGCGAAGGCGGATCGGTGGATTCGACGCGGCTTGAGGAGATGCTGGTGCCGCGGGTTCTGACGTCAGCGGCGTATAAGAAGTGGTGGACGAAGGCTCGCGGGGCGGTGCGGAGTGATCCGCGTTTCCGAATCGAGGGGCGATCCCCCGTCGTCGTCAGCTTCGAGGATAAGGTGGCGTCGCTGGAGCAGGGACTGCTGCGGCAGTTCGAGTCGCAGCGTGACTCGACGGCGCAGTGGGAACTGGTCGAGCAATACCTGAAGGACTGCAAACAACGCGGCAAGGAACCCGATCAGAAACTGCTCGGAGAGTTTTACTCGCGATTTCGGGCGTCGGCCTGCAAGCACCTGGAGTCTGGCGCCCGGGTCGGGCTTCGAGAGGCGCTGCTGGCACGGCGCTGTGCGGCGCTACTGAAGGACAGTCCGGAGGACGACATCGCGGTCCAGGCGTTGGGCGACGCTGCGGATCTGAATGCGATGCTGGCGGGGATTTCCGATGAGCGGCTGCTTCGGGAGGCGTTTTCATGCGTACGCCTCGCCCGGCCGGAAGGGTGGAAAGAAGTATTTTTCTCGCGGTTGCTGCATGTGCCGGCGGGGGTGTGCGATGAACTGGCGACGGCGCTGGTGGAAACCGGGGCGGGGGTCGATCAGTTCAAGCCCTACGTGGAGCAGATTCTCGCGGAATCGGCGGACTACCACGAGGGGCTGCTGTGGTTATACGACGGTCCGACGAAGGAGTCGCGGATTCACGCCGTTCCGCTGGTGACGCTGCTGACGCGGGTTCTGGGCGTGCTATCCGATCTTCGCCGCGACGGGGTCATCGGCAAGGACGAGAGCAACCGGATCATCACGCGCACGCGTTCGGTGATCGCGTTGCGGCGTTATGAGCGGTTCAACAAAGCGATTCAGGATCTGGGCGCGGGGATGGCGCAGGCGCTTCGGACGCAGCTTAAGCGGCTGGACAGCCTCGGGCGCGTCGTACAGGGCGATCTGCTGGACGAACTGAACCGGCGTTATCCGGTGGTGGACCGGACGCCGGAGGTTCCGCCGTGGAAGCGCGAGGACGTCATCTTCGTGACGGCGCAGGGGATGTCGAAGCATCAGTCGGAGCTGGAGCATCACGTCAACGTGAAGATGAAAGAAAACGCCAGGGCGATCGGGGCGGCGGCGGAGCACGGCGACCTTTCGGAGAACTCGGAGTACAAGTTCGCCCTGGAGGAGCGAGATCTTCTGCGTGCCCAGCTCGCGCGGATGAACGAGGAGATGAACAAGGCTCGGGTGATCGATCCCGCGCAGGTTCCGACATCGTTCATCGGAATCGGCTCCCGGGTGCGCGTCGAGAGCGCGGACGGGCGGAAGGTGGAGCTGACCTTCGTCGGACCGTGGGACGCGGATCTTGCGTCGCATCGCTACAACTATCTGGCGCCCTTCGCGCAGTCGCTGATGGGCAAGCGCCTCGGCGAATCTGTGCGGCTTGATCTCGCCGATTTGAGTGGAGATTTCGTGATTGCCGCGATCGAGAACGGGCTCGAATGAAAGTCGCGCTGGTCGGGCTTCCGCAATCGGGGAAATCCACGCTTTACGCCGCCGCCACGGGGCAGCGACAGGATCCTTTCGCCGCGCCGGCCGTGCATCGTGCGGTAGTCAAGGTTCCCGATCCGCGCCTGGACACGCTGGCGCAGTTGTACAACCCGAAGAAGTACACCGAGGCGACGATCGAGTTTCACGACGTGCCGGGCATTTCGCTGGCGGACGCCGCGGGCGTCGGAGAATTCCGCCGCCTGCTCCCGGACATCCGGGCGTGCGACGTGCTGATGCTGGTGCTGCGCGATTTCCACCGTGAGGACGTCCCGGCGTACAAGGACCGTGTGAACCCCGAGGCCGATTTCGCGGAGTTGTGGGGCGAACTGATCTTCGCCGATCTCGACGCGGTAACGACGCGTGTCGAACGTCTTCAGAAGAGCCTGCAGAAGCCCTCGAAGACACACGATCAGGATCAGCGCGAGTTGAACGTGCTGCTGCCGTGCAAGGAGGCGCTGGAGAACGAGCGGCCTTTGTCGACGGTGCTTCAGTCCGCCGAGGACCGGAAGATCGTGGCCAGCTTCGGGTTCCTGACGGAGAAGCCGCTGGTCGCCGTCCGCAACGTTTCGGATGACCGCATCGCCGAACCGGATCGGGCGCTTTCGCCTCATGCAAGGCATAACCTGACGGTGTGCGCGGCGGCGGAGGCGGAGATTGCGGCGTTGGATCCGGCGGAGCGTGGTCCGTTTCTGGCGGATCTGGGGATCGAAGTTCCGGCGAAGGACCGGTTGTTGCGGGCGTGTTACGAGTCGGCGGGACTGATTTCCTTCCTGACGATGGGGCCGGACGAGGTCCGCGCGTGGCCGATTCCGAAGGGAGCGACGGCGGTCGAGGCCGCAGGTCGCATTCACAGCGACCTGGCCCGCGGATTCATCCGGGCGGAGACGGTTGCTTACGACGATCTGGTTGCGCATCACGACCTGAAAGGCGCCCGCGCGGCGGGGAAAGTCCGTCAGGAAGGCAAAACGTACGTGGTGAGCGACGGGGACATCCTCAACATCAAGTTCAACGTCTGACGGTCGGGGTGAGGGATGCCGTGTTTTGCGCCGCGCGGCGAGGTTGAAGAGGGCGATGGCGGGAGAGCATGACATGAGCGCAACACCGGCGAAGGACCGCATCGAGATCACCCAGCCCTCGACGTACATCGGGAAACTGCTGGACCTGCTAGGCTCGCGTGATCCGCTGGAGGTGCTGGCGGCGACAGCGGACGCGCTCGAGGGAATCCTCCGGGGCAAACCCGCGCGGCTGCTGCAATCGCGTCCGTTCGAGGGGAAGTGGACGCCGAACGAAGTCCTTGGACATCTGGCGGACACGGAGTGGGTTTACGGGTTCCGCATCCGGCTGATCCTGTGCGAAGACCGTCCGACGATCCTGGGGATGGACCAGGAGAAGTGGGTGATCGGGCAGCGGCGGAATGAGCGTGACCCGGCGGACCAACTCGAGGAGTTCCGGGCGCTTCGGGGGCGGAACCTGGAGCTTTGGCGCGGGATGCGTCCGGCGGACCTGGAGCGCGTCGGCCTGCACAACGAGCGCGGCGAGGAGTCGCTGGGGCTGATGCGCCGGGTGATCGCCGGTCACGATCTTTCGCACATCGACCAGCTTACACGTTACGTGGCGGCGGCCGCAGGCGGGCGTTGACGGTTTCGTACGATTGCGGGGAAGCGGGGCGGCTTTAGGATGCCCCCCGTGCTTACCGTATCCGGGCTGATTAAGAGTTACGACGGCGTTCGCCGTGCGGTGGACGGCGTGACGTTCGACGTCAAGGTTCGCGAGATCTTCGGGCTTCTCGGGCCGAACGGCGCGGGGAAGTCGACGACGATCCACGTGGTGGTGGGGTTGCTTGTGCCGGACGGCGGGGAGGTCCGCATCGGCGCCCCGGGGGGATCGTCCGGACCGCCGACGGATCCTGCGGTGCGGTCGCGCGTCGGGGTAGCGCCTCAGGCGCTGGCGATCTACGAGGAACTCACCGGCGAGGAGAACGTCCGGTTCTTTGCTCAGCTTCAAGGCCTGCGCGGCAGCGAGTTGCGGAACCGGACGGCGGCGGCGCTGCAATTCGTCGAGTTGCACGATCGGCGGCGTGATCTGGCGCGGACGTACTCGGGCGGGATGAAGCGTCGGCTGAACCTGGCGGCGGCGATCGTTCACGACCCGCAGTTCCTCTTTCTGGACGAGCCGACGGTGGGGGTGGATCCGCAGTCGCGGAACGCGATCTTCGAGAACATTCTGGCCTTGCGCGAGCGCGGGCTGACGGTGATGTACACGACGCATTACATGGAGGAGGCGCAACGTCTTTGCGACCGGGTGGCCATCATGGACCAGGGCCGCATTCTCGCGCTGGACACCGTGGACGGTCTGGTGCGGGCGCACGGGGGAAAGAGCGTGGTGGTGGCGGCGTTGGACGGGCGCGAAGCGCGGATCGAGTCGGACGACCCGATCAGCGAGCTGGTGCGGTTGAAGCAGAGCGGTCCGCTGCGCGACTTCCGGCTGGAGCAGCCGAACCTTGAGCGTGTGTTTCTGAACCTGACGGGGAGGCAGTTGCGCGACTGATGGGACCGATCTTCGCACTCGCCTGCAAAGACCTTCGCCTGCTGGTGCGGGACAAGGTGGGTTTTTTCTTCGTGTTCGGGTTTCCGCTGCTTTTCGGACTTTTCTTCGGCGTCATCTTCAAGGGTGCGGGAAGTTCGCAAGGCGCGATCACGATCCTTGTCGTGGATGATGACCAGTCCGAGGCGTCGAAGGCGCTGATCGGGAAGCTGACGTCGGCGGCGGAGGTGAAGCCGATCGTTGCGACGTATGACGCCGCGGTGGATCAGGTGCGCAAGGGGGAGCGCGTCGCGTATGTGCGCATTCCGAAGGGATACGGGGAGTCCGCTCGGCGTCCGTTCTGGGGGACGCCGCCGGCGTTCGAACTGGGGGTGGATCCGGCGCGCAAAGCCGAGGCGGGGATGATTCAGGGGGTCATCACGCAGTACGCGGTGCGCGACGTGATGAAGGTTTTTTCCGACCCGGACGCGCTGCGCAAGCAGACCGCGACGGCGATCGAAGAGGTGTCGAAGGCGGAGGATCTGACGCCAGTTCAGAAGGGGATCATGACCGCTTTTTTCGGGGCGCTGGATTCGTTCATGAGCCTGACGCTCACGCCGGGGGTTGCGGCGACGGACGGCGGCGCGGCGTCGGACGGGAACAAGGAAGGCGCGGAAGCGGGGGCGTCGATCGGAATCGGAGGGTGGGAGCCGGTGCGGATCACCGTCAACGACGTCCGTGCGGACCGCCGGCTTTCCTCGAAACCGAACAACCCGATGGACATCACGTTTCCGCAGTGCCTCGTCTGGGGTTTGATGGGTTGCTCCGCGGCGTTCGGGATTTCGCTGGTGGTGGAGCGGACGCGCGGCACGCTGATCCGGCTGCGGCTGGCGCCGATCGCGCGGTGGCACATTCTCGCGGGGAAGGCGGCGGCGTGCTTCCTGATGCTGCTGGCGGTAAGCGGGGTGATGCTGGTGTTCGCGATGGTCGCGTTCGGCGTGCGTCCGGAGAACTACGGAATGCTCGCGGTAGCGATCCTGTGCTCGGCGATCTGCTTCGTCGGGATCATGATGCTCCTGTCGGTCTGCGGAAAGACGGAGAACTCGGCGGGGGGGATCGGGTGGAGCGTGTTGCTGATGATGGCGATGATCGGGGGCGGCATGATGCCGCTGTTTTTCATGCCGAAGTGGATGCAGTCGGTGGCGAGCATCAGCCCGATCAAGTGGACGGTGTTGTCGCTGGAGGGGGCGGTGTTCCGGGGGTATACGGTGACGGACATGGCGCTGCCGTGCGGGGTGCTGCTGGGGATCGGCGTGGTGGGGTTCGCGGTCGGGGCGCGCTTGTTCACCTGGCAGGAAGGGTCGTCGTGACGCCGCGGTGAACCGTGCCGGTGCAACAGGGCGGCGCGAGGGTTCCTTTTCCTTTCGAACCTTCTGTCGTCCCTCCGGGACTCCCGAATCCTCTGCGACGGCTTTCCTTCCCAGCCCTGGCCTGCCGAGCGTTTTCTGACGGGGCTACGACTCTCGGATCACCGTCTGCGACAACGACTTGCAGATGATCGTCCGGGATGCCCGAGGGTCGTCCGCCTTGGCGAGGCGGAACGCCGTCTTGCGATCGCGGCTTGGGAAAGTCCTCGCGGTCCGCCGGACGTTACTCGTAGACGTCGTGGCAGGCGGTGCAAGTGTCGCTGATTTTCGTGACGAGGCCCTTCATCGCGTCCTCGGAGGCCGCCTCCTTCTTGCGGGCTTCGGCGACGAGCTGGAGCGACAGGTCACGAACTTGAGACGCCCAGGCGCGGTAGTCGTCCTTGTCCTTGTTGAGCGTGTTGACGTTGGCGAGTTCGGCGAGGAGGTCGGCGTGCATCGCGATCTTGCCGTGGCGCCCTTTTGCGGCGGCGTCCTTCAGCAGATCCGCAATCGCGTTGAAGTGCAGTTCCTGGCCCTCCATCAGGTGGTGGACGTCGCTGACGGGCTTGAAGGCCGGGGCGGCTTGCGGCCTCGGCTCGGTCTGAGGCACGCTGACCGCACGGTTGACGAGGATTAAGACTGCGACCATCGCGGTCGTCGCCGCGAGCCTTGAGAACACCTTCCGCATTTCACTTTCTCCTTGACCTCCGGCGGAAGGAAAACCCGCCGCGAGCGCCCGGGAGTTTAAGGCGCCCGTCCCGCTAATATCAAGAGCGCGGGCGGAGCTTTCAAAAAGAACGGCGCGCTTGGGGAGGTCGTCGCGGACGGTTATGATCCGCCCGATCCGTCGCCGATATGCGCGGCGACCCGGACGGATAACGATGACCGCCACGACGGTACAACTCGCTGACGCCTACGCGCCGATCGCCGAGCCGCTGCGCCAGGTCGAGGAAGCGTTCGATCGTGAAATCGCAGGCGATCTGGATTTCGTGAATGAAATGTGCGACCGGGTGCGCAGCTACCGGGGGAAGATGCTGCGCCCGGCGTTGCTGCTCCTGTCGGGCAAGGCGTGCGGAGCGCTGACGCCGGAGCACGTCGTGCTGGGCGCGGTGGTCGAGATGGTTCACATGGCGACGCTGGTGCATGACGACGTGCTGGACGAAGCCGGGGAGCGGCGGCTGCGTCCGACGGTCAACGCGACGGAGGGGAACGTCGCGGCGGTGCTGCTGGGGGATTACCTGATCAGTCATGCGTTTCACCTTTGCAGCAGCCTGCCGTCGTCGCGGGCGTCGCGGATGATCGGCGCGGCGACGAACACGGTGTGCGAGGGGGAGCTGATGCAGAACCGCCTTCGCGGTCGGATCGACCTGAGCGAGACGGTGTACTTCGATATCATCCGGAGGAAAACGGCGGCGCTGACGGCGGTGGCGTGCGAACTGGGAGCCGTGTTCGCGGGGGCGGACGATCGCTGCGTGCGGGCGATGCGGACGTTCGGCGACCGGGCGGGGACGGCGTTTCAGATCGTGGACGACGTGCTCGACGTGGTCGGTGAGACGGACAAAGTCGGGAAGACGCTGGGGCGCGACGCGGAATTGGGGAAGCCGACCCTGCCGGTGATTCACGCTCTTTCGACGCTTGAGGAAGCGGAGCGTTCGCAGTTGTCGAAGATATTGAGCTGCGCCGAGGGCGCGGACCGTGAGGGGCTGCGGACGTTGCTGGAAACCTCGGGGAGCATCGCGTACGCGATCGGCGTCGCGCGACGCTTTGTCGAGGATGCGCAGGCTTGCCTCGAAGGACTTCCGGACCGCGAGGCGCGAGAATCTCTGCATGCCCTGGCGGGGTTTATTGTGCGGAGAAGTTTCTGACAGACTGCTGCTTATCCCGCTCATGAGCCTTGATCTGAGTCTCCAACGGATTCCGGTGTTCGGGGTCCGGGATGCTCTGTCGTTGTGGCGCGACGTGCGATGATGTCCGGGACGGACGGCGATCGGTCGGACGACGGGTTCTTCTTCCTCTCGGCGAGCTGCTGTCGTCCCTCCGGGACTTTCGGGTCATCTGAGACAGCTTCCCAGGGAGACAGCTTCCCAGCGCTGGCGTGCCGGGCTGTTTTCCAACGCCCCTTCCGGGTCTGAGACTTCCGGAGGATCGGTTCCTGCGGTCGAAGCAGGCTCGAGGCGAGTCAGTTGCACGTCGCGCTGATGCAGTTTTCGAGGCAGATCGCAGGTCCGGCCAGGGCGGCGATCCACGCGGCGAAATCGGCGAGGTCAAGATCGGCGTCACCGTCGCGGTCAAGGCAGGGAAACGCCTCTGCGTTGCACTCGGGCGGCGGGGATTCACCGTCCGCCGTGAAGCAGTTCTGAAGCCGCGCGACGTCGGCGAGGTCGAGCCGGCAGTCGTCCGTCGCATCACCGCGGGTGAAGCAGAAATCCGGGGTGATTTTGAAAACCTCGCCTCCGGTCAGGCTGATTATGTAAAGCTCACCCGCGGCGTCTTCTCCGAAGGAAACGATCCGGTCGCGCTCGCCGCGGTCCGCCGCGAGTTCCTCGGTGCGGTCGCGAAACCCGGTGACCTCGCCGTCGATGAGGCGGAAGGAGAACACGCGGTCGTTGCACAGATCGGCGTAGAAGTACGTTCCGGCGAGGTCCGGGATCGCCGCGCCGCGGTAGACGTATCCGCCGATGATGGCGCACCCGTCGGACGTGGGGTACGTCAGGACAGGCACGGCGTGTTCCGGCGGGGGCGTTCCGCACTCACCGGTCCAGTGGTCACCCTCGTAACAGTCCCAGCCGAAGTTGGCGCCGGGAGGATCGGATATCAAGCGAACGCTGACTTCCTCGCGCAGGTGCTCACCGACGTCGGCGATGTAGAGATCGCCGGAGTCTCGATCAAAACTGAAGCGCCAGGGATTTCGCAAACCGAACGCCCAGATTTCGTCGCGCACACCGTCGTCGCCGACGAAGGGATTGTCCGGCGGGACGTGGGGCGGCGGGGCGTCCACGTCGAGGCGGAGCATCTTTCCGAGCAGGGTCGCCGGATCCTGAGCATTGCCGCTGTTGGCGGGGCCTCCGCCGTCGCCCATCCCGATATAAAGCATGCCGTCGCGCGGGGAGAACTGAATACATCCGCCGTTGTGGTTGGCGTGGGGCTGAGGAATGACCAGGAGGACCGACTCTGAATCCGGGTCGGCGCGGTCGGGATTCTCCGTCACGCGGAAGCGGCTGACGACGGTGTCGGGGTTGGTGTAGTTGACGTAGAAGAAGCCGTTTTCCTCAAAGCGTGGATGCAGCGCGATCGAGAGGAGGCCTCGCTCGCCTCCGTTGGAGACGACGCGGTCGGTGATGTCGAGGAAGGGGGGGTCGAGGGCGCGTCTGCGCATGAGGAGGCGGACGCGGCCGGCGCGCTCGACGACGAAAAGGCGCCCCGCGTCGCAGGGGTCGGACGTGACGAAGATCGGGTAGTCGAAGCGGTGCGCGACGAGTCGACATGCCAGGGGGGTGTCACCCCGCGCGGGAGAGGCGCAGCACAACATCCCGGCGACCGAACCTGCGCGAAATGCCCGTAACGGCGACATGCGACGTCCTCGGTGGTTTACCTGACCGGAGATTCTCTGCAGATGGGTCGCCGGGGACAACCGGGCGCGTGGAGGAGCATGGCACAGGGATGTGCGCAGGAAACGACATTGCGGCATCGTTCTGGCACGCGGTTTGCTGGTCTCATAAGCGTCACATCGCATCGCCCTGAAGGGGCTGTGCTTTACATCAAACATGTCGAACGCTGACGCCGTGACGCGCGGCGGGAAGGGAGGCTCTGTCATGTCTTTGCCTCGAATGAGTTTGCTGGCGGGTCTGGGAGTGCTGGGGATCGCCGCGTTGGCTGCGGCGCAGGACAGTGCGTTTGTGCGCGTGGATCTGCCGCTGCCGGTTGAGAACGCGGCGCTGGGCGTGGCGCCGGACGGGAAGTCGCTGGTCGGGTGGACGCGTGCGGGAGACAACACATGGGCGATCCGCTGGACTGAGTTGGGCGGGACGGAGGCGCTCGGAGAGCTGCCCGGGGGAGACGTGTTCGCGGAGGCGCGGGCGACGACGAAGGACGGTGAATTGATCGTCGGCGTGACCTCGACGGATCTGGGTTTGCAGGCGTTCATGTGGACGCCGAAATACGGGATGGAGGTCGTGACCGACGCGCACATGCCGACGTTCTGCTCGGCGGCGCACGGCGTCTCGCAGGACGGCCGTGTGATTGTCGGTCAGGCGTACAACTGCGGGTGCGGCGTGGAGGGACGGGCGTTCCGGTGGTCGCTGGAGACGGGCTTTGATTTCCTGGTCGGCAATCCTCAGGACGGCGGGGGGTTGTTCCTGCCGGAGCGGGCGCTGGGCGTTTCAGCGGACGGATCGGTGATCGTGGGCGCTGCAAAAAGCGCGCGCGGGACGGAGGCGTTCTACTGGACCGAGCGTTACGGCGCCGTGGGACTGGGCGATCTGCCTGGCGGCATGTTCTACAGCGTGGCGAATGCGGTTTCCGCAGACGGATCGACGGTGGTCGGGGTGAGCTGGACGGAAAACGGCCCGGAAGCGTTCCGGTACAACATCTACGAGGACGCGGGCATGACGAGCCTGGGGGATCTGCCGGACGGCGTACACAGCAGCCGGGCGCTGGCCGTGTGTGCGGACGGTAGCGTGATCGTCGGCGTAGCGTCGGGCTGGGAAGGGGATGAGGCGTTTGTCTGGGACCGCGTTAACGGGATGAGGCCGCTGAAGGAATCGCTCGAGGGTCCTTACGATGCGGATCTGGAAGGCTGGCGTCTTGTTGAGGCGACGGGAGTCTGCAACCAGGGTCGTGTGGTGGTGGGCTGGGGGATCAACCCGATGGGCCACCGTGATTTGTGGATGGCGCGGCTTCCTGTGCAGAAGCAACCGAAGCTGAACCAGCAGGGGGTTCGGATTTCGCCAAAACGGTGATCGAGAATGCAGCAGGCAGGGTTTGCTGAGGGAAGGCGGCGGGGTAGGACTCCGCCGCCTTCGTCATTGGCGCGGCGATCGAGGGGACGTAAGGTGTGACGAGGCGCATTTCCGCTGGATCATCGGTCTGATTCGTCGGGAATTCTCTGGTTTTCGGGCAGAACGCGTTCCTTCAATGAACAACAGCAGCGAGGCGGCGGAACTTACGAGCGGGAGGAAAGAGGCTGCCCTGGCGGCAAGCGCGTCGCTGGGGCTGACGGCGTCATCCTCGGAAACGTGCGCGGCGGCGTCGAGGGGGTTGATCGTCCAGCTTGGGTTGACGGTGTTTCTGTCGATGCTGCCGGTGACGATGCTGGTTCCGGTGCTTCGGGAGCTGGTGGCGGAGCGGTTCGGGGGATCAACGGGGTGGGCGCACGCTTTCATGTCGATCAACCTGGTCGGGGGGTTGCTGGCGGCGCCGGTGGGGGCGTGGCTGGGGGACCGGTGCAACGCGCGGCGCGCGGTGGCGGCTGGGGCGCTGGCGCTGGACGGGGTCATGCTGGCGCTGATGTACGCGGCGGCGCGGTGGCAGCCGTCGCTGGGGGTTCTGATGGCGCTGCGGTTCGTGGAGGGGGCGGCGCACGTTACGGCGATATCGGCGCTGATGGCGCTGGCGGGGGACTGGGCCGATCCCCTGCGGCGCGGGCGCGTGATGGGGGCGGTGGGCGCCTCGATGATGTTCGGGACGGCGATCGGAACGCCGCTGGGGGGAAGACTGGGGAAGACGAACGCGGAAGCGGTGCTGCTGGTCGGCGCGGTGTTGTGCGCGGCGGCGCTGGCGATGTGCCTTCGGCTGCGCGAACCCCCGCGACACCGCCAGCCGACAACAATGCGTGAAACGCTGCTGACGTTGCGGAGTTTCCCGCGGTTGTGGGTTCCTTATGTGTATGCGTTCATCGATCGCTTCTGCGTGGGGGTGCTGATTTCGACGTTCATCCTTTATCTCGGCAACGTGATGGCGATGACGCCGGAGCGGATCGGGGGATTGATGGCCGCGTTTCTTCTTCCGTTTGCGGCGCTTTGTTACCCCGCGGGGCGGTTGACGGACCGGTTCGGGCGGGCGCTGCCGATGTGCGTAGGAAGCCTTCTTTTCGGGGTGGTGTACGCGGGATACGGGATGGTATCGCAGGGCGGTCTGCTGGTGTTAATGCTGCTGTCCGGGGTGCTCAGCGCGATGATGTTCGCCCCGAATCTGGCGATGTGCTCGGACCTTGCACCGCCGGGACATCGGGCGGCGGCGTTCGCGGGGTTCAACATGGCCGGGTCGCTGGGATTTCTTTGCGGACCGGTGCTGGGGGGGTTGCTGCTGGCGTGGTTTTCACCGCAGATGCCCGAGGAATCGGCATACCGGACGACGTTCGTGGTGACGGGCATGACGGAGGCGTTGTGCGCGATCGTGAGCATCCCGTGGCTTTTGGCGCTGCGAAGGAAGGGGCTGACGCGGTGACGGTCGCCGCCACGTCAGAAGAGGCGCGTTACTCAGGCCGCCAGCGAAACGGCGAGAGGAACGTTCGGGAAGAATGACCGGGAAGTCGGAAAGCCGGAAAAGCCCGCTTTCTGGCGGGGGCGGTTCGGTCATGCGGGGGCGTGTGTGCGAATTGGATTGCAACAAGTGGGGTTCCTTTCGGAGAAGGTTGTGAATCAGGATTGTCAAGTCGAGAGCAGTCGTCGTGAGTTTCTGAAGCACAGCGCGTTAGCGAGTGCGGCGGCGCTGGCGGGCGGCGCGTTGTCGGGATGCGCGGGAGCGGGCCGGCGGGCGTCGCATCAGGCGACCGGCGAAGCCACGACGCCGTTGTTTTCCGCGCCACCCCTGGAGGTGGTGCGGATCGGTTTCGTCGGTGTAGGCGGGATGGGTTCGCATCACGTCTTGAACTGCTTCATGAAGCTCGAAGGCGTCCAGATTAAGGCCGTCTGCGACCTTGTGCCCGAGCGGGTGGCACGGATTCAGGACGCGGTGGAGAAGAGCGGGCAGCCGCGTCCGGCAGGGTATGACCGCGGGCCGCGGGACTTCGAGCGTCTCTGCGCGGAGGAGGAACTCGATCTGGTTTTTACGGCGACACCGTGGGAGTGGCACGTACCGGTGTGCGTGGCGGCGATGATGCACGGCAAGCACGCGGCGACGGAGGTTCCCGCGGCGGTGACGATCGAGGAATGCTGGGAGCTGGTTGAGACGGCGGAGAAGACGCGACGGCACTGCGTCATGATGGAGAACTGCTGTTATGACCGGGCGGAGATGCTCTGTCTGAACCTGGTGCGGAAAGGGCTGCTGGGTGAGGTGCTGCACGGAGAATGCGGCTACCTTCATGATCTGCGGGACGTGAAGTTCAGCACGGACGGGGAGGGGTTGTGGCGGCGGGCGCATTCTCAGACGCGCAACGGGAACCTCTATCCGACGCACGGAATCGGTCCCGTGGCGCAGTGCATGAACGTGAACCGCGGAGACCGGTTCGAGTATCTGGTTTCAATGAGCGGTCCGTCGCGCGGATTGCAGCTTTATCAGAAAGAGCGGCTGGCGAAGGATGATCCCCGGCGGCAGGAGACATACGCCTTGGGCGACGTGAACGCGACGCTGATCCGCACGGCGCTGGGCCGGACGATCTACCTTGTTCACGACACGAACCTGCCGCGGCCTTACAGCCGGATCCACATCGTGCAGGGGACGCGGGGTTTGTTTGAGAAGTGGCCGGAGCGCGTCCACATCGAAGGTCGAAGCCCGGGGCATGAGTGGGAGAAGCTTGACGGGTACTACGCCGAGTTCGAGCATCCGCTGTGGAAGAGCGAGGCGGTGAAGCGCGCCAGCGGGGGGCACGGCGGGATGGATTTCCTCGAGGATTACCGGCTGATCCAGTGCTTGCGGCAGGGCGTTCCGCTCGACATGGACGTGTACGACGCGGCGGCGTGGAGCGCGTTGGGGCCGCTGTCGGAGACGAGCGTGGCGCGTCGCGCCCGAACGACGGACGTTCCGGATTTTACGCGCGGGCGGTGGAAGACGCGACCGGCGCTCGATATCGTCGAAGGTTGAGCGCAGCGTGACAAAAGGAGCAGCGCCTCGGCACGGGCACGGCGCAGATTCAAGGCGCCGGGAAGGAAGCGGCGCGGCATGCGCGTGGAGCTGGGATTTGCGCTGCGGCTGGCGTGGATTCCTCTGGCGTTTCTGCTGGGGGTGCGGAGTCTGCACGCCGTGCGGGACTTCGGTCAGCCGACGGAGCTGCTTCACATCAGCACGGTCCCGGCTTGCCTGGCGCAGGAAGTGACGCGGCATCGCCCGGTGTACCGATCGTTTGACGCCCCGCCGTATTACCTCGCGCTTTACGGTCCGCTGCTGTATTACATTCCCGGATGGATCAACCGCTCGCTGGAGTGGGGCGGGACCGATCTGGTGATGCTCGGTCGCGGGATTTCGTTGGGGGCGCTGGGGGTCGGCGTCATGGTTCTTGCGCGTCTGATGCGGCGCTGGGGACATGCCTCGGCGAGTCTCACTGCGCTGATGACGGGGATGTTCCTGGCGTCGGGAGTGCTCTGGCCGATCTGCCTGAGCTTCCGCCCGGATGCGG
>BOJX01000080.1 GCA_016860685.1 Planctomycetota bacterium | reverse complement strand
GCGCAGCGACTGCCAGAGGTCGTCGTGGTCCGTGAATGAGGCCCGGTTATCGAGGAGGCGGCGCAGGCGGGCAACGCCGTAGTGCTCCCGGTACAGCGGATCGGTGCTAAGTAGGCCGCGATCCTCGGAGACCAGCAGGAAGAGGAAGCGGTAAACCAGCCGCAGAAGCTGGCGGTAGAAGTCCTCGGGCGTGATGCGGTCGTTGTCGGCGCAGTCGGGCGCGACGCGGCGGCGCAGGTCGTCGCTGGCTGGGTGACGCAGAAAGCCGTTGGCCAGCCGCAGGATGCACTGCTCGACGCCGTCGCGCAGGTGGTCGCGCACGCGGCCGCCCTGTTCGATCGAGTGGACGTAGTACTTCTCGAGCAAGCAATCGGCCGCATTTTCGTCCGTGCGCGGCAGGCGCGTGCGATGCAGCAGGCGATAGAGCGCAGCGAAGTCCTGAAAACGCTGCTCTTCCAGCATCGTCTGCAGGTCGAACTCGACGTAGGCCTGCCGGCGGATGTACGAGCAATCGCGCAGCAGCCGCAGGATGCGGCCATTCGTGACGAGGCCCCAGAGGTTCTCGGTGCGGTTCAGGTACTCCTGCACGAGCGAGTGCGGCGCCAGGCGCGGCCGGCCCGAGGCGGGCACGCGACCAAGTTCCTGGCGATAGCCGACGACATGAACCGGCGGCGCCTTCTGGCCTTCGTCAGCCCGATGGGAGATCGCAAACGACAGACCATCGATTTCGTACGCCCGCTGGTTGAACGTTGGGGCGAAGCCGAGCAAACCGAGGAACGGGATCATCCAGGCGTCGCGGGTAACGGTCGTCGCGACGTCTTCGTCGGAAAGGCGTTGCAGGCGGTTCTGGAAGACGCCCCAGAGGGCGCGAGCGTCGGCGAACGTGGCGGCGATCTCGTCGGTGAGGTTGCGCTTGCCGTCGAGGCCGAAGTCGGCTGGCTTCTGGCCGGGCACGTCAGCGCCGACCACCTGGTCGAGCAGGTCGGGCCCGAGCAGGCCGCCCTCAATCTTGATGGATGGGAATACCGCCATCGTCAAACCACCGGCTGCAGCACAAGGACGCCCAGCAAGTCCGGCGGGAGCTGCGGCTTGACCGACAGCTCGCGCACGCGAAGGGAAACCGCCTGACGAACGCGCTTGTGGCTCTTTTCGAGCTCCGCGGCGCGAGCGGCGATCTGCTCGCGCAGCGCCGATTCAAGCCGGGGCCACTGTTCGAGGGCGGACGCGACGAGCTGCCGCTTTTCCGGCATGGGCACGTTCGCGTCGGGCTGAGCGTCGGTGAGCAGGCGCCGCGCCTCGTCGCCGTCGAGCCAGCTCGGCTTCTTCGCGTCGCCGTCGGTGTAGCCGCTGACGATTACCTCTTCCGAAAGCAGCGGAGCGTTCTGGCCCGGCTGTTCGACCAGATACCGAACGCGCAACAGCAGGATCGTCGTAAGCCGGTTGACGGCGCGCGTGCGGATCACGCCGCAGCGGGATGCCTTGGCCTCGCCGCCCTTTGTAAGCGCCTCCTCGAAGAGGAAGCGCGCGAGGGCGGCGACGAAGCGATGGTTGCGGCCAAGGTACTCGGCGCCCTCGGGCGTGGGCGACGTGAAGCTGATCAGCCATTGTCCGTCTTTTCTCGCCGGCAGGGCATAGCCTACCGCCGCAGGCACCGTTGCCGTGGCGCCTTCACTGATCGCGACGCGGAACACGTCGCGCTGCTTGGTCGTCGTGACGCTCAAGCCGATGCGCTGGGCTGCGCTCAGGACGAACTCGCGGACTGCAGCCGGATCACCGAGGACGGCATCGGTCGCCTCCAGTTCCTGGCGAACCTCGGCCGGCTTCAGGGCGCGCTGCGCGAAACGTGTGCGGTTGACCTTTTCACGCTCGGCGTCGCGTTCCCAGCGACGGTGGAACTTCGTGACGGGCGATTCCTCGCCGCCGAACTCAAACTGCATCTGGTGCTTGTCGCTCTTGTCGCCGCGCAGGAACAACGCGTTTAGCACGGCCTCGGTGACGGACTCGCTTTCCGCGGGCACGGGTACGTGCGTGCCGAGCGTCTTGTGAATCTCGCGGGCCTTGTTGAGCAGCACTTCGAGAACGACGCCATCGACGGCGCTGTCCGGGCTGAAGTAGCGGATCGTCTTCACGACCTTCGCCGTCTGGCCGTAGCGATCCACACGACCTTCGCGTTGTTCCAGGCGGTTGGGATTCCACGGCAGGTCGTAGTGAAGCGCGGCGTTAAACGCATGTTGGAGGTTTATGCCTTCGCTCAGGCAATCCGTCGCGACGAGAACGCGCACCGGCTCCTGTGCAAGCTCTTCAACCTTGGCGCGTCGCTCCTCGTCGCCGATGCGACCGGTGATGGCGACGACGCGGATTCCCGGGTGCTTGCGCTGGAGCGCCTTTTGCAGGCCCTCGGACACGTACTCAGCTGTAGCGATGTAGCGGCACCAGACGATCGGGCTGAAGCCGTCGCGCAGGAGTGTGTCGACCAGTTCGGTGCAGCGAGTCAGTTTCGTATCGCCCTGTGAATGCAGCAGCAACGACGCCTGCCGGCCGAGTTCGCGCAAGCGCCGGCGGTCGGAATCTGCCAGCGTGGCCGCCGCGGCCTCGACCGGCGGTGTTGGGTGTTCGTCGTCCGTGATGTCATCGGTGGGCTCAAACACGAACGGTCTGAGGTCGAGGTCCTCCTCACCCGCCGGCAGGCCCTCGTAGCGCGTGCTCAGCGCCGCTACGGCTGCGGCGGGGCTCGACATCACGCAACGAAGCAACGCGAGGGCGCCCCAGTACCGCACACGCTGCCGGCGTCTGTCGAGTGCCTGACCTGCTTGGACCATCTCCGAACAGAAGCTGTACGTCTTTGAGAACAGCTCCTTGTACTCGCGCGACAACGCATACGTCTCGTCGGCTGGGTCTCGCTGGGGGAAGCAATGCTCGCCTTCCCAATCTTTTTCAATGTCACGACGCGTTCGCTGCACGAAATGCCGCGCGAGTTGAATCCGGTGATCCTCGGAAAGCGCGCTCGTGTCCCACGAACCGAATTCGGGTTGCAGAAGCTCGAGGAGCGAGAGGAACGCAGTTTCGATTCCGCTGTGCGGCGTTGCCGTGAGCAGAATGAGATGTCGGCCTTCGAGGCCGGCGACTTCACGCACGAACGCGTGACGTTGGTGCTGGCTTTCGCTGCCATCGGCGACCGCCGCCCCGTGCGCCTCGTCGATGATCACGAGCTCCGGACAGTGCAACAGGAATTGGTGCTTGTTGCGGTCGCTCTTCAGGAAGTCGATGCTGGCGATCTGCACCGGGTAGTACTCGTAGAGCGACACATCCCGCGGCTTCCGTGGATCACGATCCAGCTGGTTAATCGTTCCCGAGCGGATGACTACCGCATCCAGGTTGAACTTGTCCGATAGTTCCTTCTGCCATTGCTCGCACAGGTACGGCGGACATAGCACGCAAAACCGTCGAATCTCGCCCCGGTCGATGAGCTCGCGTGCGACGAGCAGTGCCTCGATGGTCTTTCCCACCCCGACGTCGTCCGCGACAAGCAGCCGCACGGGATCGTGACGAAGCGCCATCAGGAGGGGAACGAATTGATAGATGCGCGGCCGGATTGAGATTCGGCCGAGCGATCGGAACGGAGTGGCGCCCTCGCGCAACATGAGGCGGGCGGCCTGCCACAGCAGGGCCGCGCTCGCCGCGTCGGCAACGTCGGCCTGTGTCGGCAACGGGAACGTCGCAGATCGGATTCGCTCCTCGGCCAGCGAGTACGAGACGACATCGGTCAGGCCGCGGTGCACGGAGACGGTTTCGTCGGTCGCCCCGGTGAGGGGTCGCAACCGAAGCACCGCAGAGTCGTCGCTCGGAAGAAGGACCCAGTCGCGGTTTCGGCAACGAACGATAGCGCCGGGTGTTACTGCCTGCGAACTGAGAGCATCGGATTTCGGCTGGCTGCCGATCGCCATCTTGATTCCACTCACGCTGCAGCGCCCAACGTACGTGCCTCCTGCGACGCAGGCCACGCACCCGCGCCACGTCGGACGAGACTGAGTCACACGACTGCCGCCTCAGAATGCCGGAATCGTAAATCCGGCTCAGGGCGACCGGTAGCGAACCGACGTCGGCCCGACGCCGTGGCGTCAACCGGGCCATTGTCCAGCAATGATCTCACTTGCGGTCCTGAGGCGACGAGCGTACAGTGTTACGAAGCGTCGGTCAATATCCGTACAGGTCGACGCTTCGTAACAACGGCGCCCATGCCCGCCACTCAAACAGAGCAACTGCTCCGCTACGCCCGGGCCCGCGGCATCCTACGTCCGCGGGACTTGGAGCAGCTTCGTATTTCACGTGCTGTCCTCATGCGCCTCGTCGAGCAAGGCGGGCTCGTTCGCCGATCGCGAGGCGTGTACACCGCGGCGGAGCATGAACCGACCGAGCACACCGACCTCGCCGCACTCGCAACGCGCGCCCCGGCCGTGGTCGTCTGCCTCCTTTCTGCGCTGCGGTTCCACGACCTCACGACGCAGCTTCCGTGGGCCATCTGGATCATGATCGACCGCAAGGCTCGGCGTCCGACGATCGACCATCCCGCAATTAGGGTCTTCCGCGCGTCAGGCGCCGCGCTTCGCGAGGGCGTCGACGTCCACGCCATCGAGGGTGCCACCGTTCGCGTTACGTGTCCGGCCAAGACCGTGGCCGACTGCTTTCGCTATCGCAACAAGGTGGGCACGGACGTCGCGATCGAGGCGCTCCGCGATTGCTGGCGGCAGCGCAAAGCGACGATGGACGAGATTCATCGCTACGCGAAGATCGACCGCGTGGGGAGCGTGATGGGCCCGTACATACACGCGTTGGTCTCGATCTGAGAAGCCACCACGGCGCGAGGCGCATAGCACAATGTGCTGTTTCCGTAGAACCGAACTTGCGAGTTGTCACCGGCGGTAACCCGGAAGTGAGAGAATGAGCACTGCACCCGCACGTATCACGGTTCCCAGCTTCCTCCAACAAGTTCTCGATGAGTTCGACGCCAAGGCGGAGGATTTTCACGAGTACGACCTGGCGGGCGCGATCGACCTGGCGGCAAAGGCTCGAAAGCCTCTGAGCGACGACGATTGGTGCGGATACACGGCCGAGGGGTGGGCGTTCTTCTTCGATCATTCGCAGCCGGGTGAGAAGAGCGTCTGGGGAACGCACTTCGGTCCGGTCATGATCGCGAAACTGAAGGACGGCAGCACGGTCTACAAGCCTGACCTGCAACAGATTCATGCGGCCACAATCGCGCACTGGCAACAACGTCAGAACCAGGTACGGCATCCCGTGATGCGGGCCCGGTACGCGGACCTGCTTTGGGACTTGCGCAAGCATGTGACCGGTCACCGGGGGGAGGTGAATGACGCTCGAACGGCGATCGAAAGCTACGTCGAGGCGAGCCAGAGTGCGTCGCCCGATTACACGATCGACAACGTCCATCGGCTCATGCGAGCACTCGAGCTGGCAGTGAGCATCAACGACACCCAGTGCGTTGGCGAGGTTCGCGATGCGATGTTCACGCTTTACGACAAAGTCGTCGATCCGGCGCAGGGCGGCTCGTGGCCTTGGCTGTTCGACAACCTGTATGACAACGACAAAGTTCCGCTGACTGACGAGCAGCCGCGACACATAATCGACTCCTTGGAGAACGTCCTGAAGTGCTGTACGAATCCCGAGCAGAACGAGAGTTTCAGCCCTTGGAGCGCCGAGGCGGCTGCTCAGCGGCTTGCGGTCCACTATGCAAAAGTAAACCGTCCTGAGGACGTGCGCCGTGTCGTTCGGGCGTACGGAGAGGCGTTTATCCACCTCGCACGACAGGCGATGGGGATTGTGTCGATCGGCTGGCTACAGCAGGTCCACGACGTGTACCGCCGGTACGGGATGCATGCGGAAGCAGACCAGGTGCTGCTCCTGTACAAGGAGAAGGGCGAGGAAGCTGAAGGGCAGATGGCTCGCATCCGCGTGGACGTGCCCGTGGACAAGGAGGCGGTCGACAAGGCGCTCGACGAACTCACTTCGCGCGACGCCGAGAGCGCCCTGGCCAGCATCGCGACAGCCTTCCTCCCGAGCGCTAGTCGCGCTCAGGGGCTACTGAACAGGCTGCACGATGGCGGCAGTTCGATCATGGCCCACTTCGGCGTCCGCATCCTCGGTGATCAGCAGATTCTCGCCGATGTTGGTTCCCTTGCTGATGACCTTGACGGGCGGGTGATTCTCCAGCTTTCGCAGGAGATGGATGTCCGTTGGCGATTCCTCGCGCTAGCGCTGGACCGGACGTATGCGAAGTTCTCGGTCGGCACGGATGGGGTTCTCGACTTCGTTCGTCCAAGTGCCCTCTTCGACCCGCTCCGGGAGCCGCTCTTGCGCCAGGGGCTCGATGCGTACTTCAGGAACGACCATGTCAAGGCGATCCACGTGCTTCTGCCGCAGATCGAGGCGATGCTCCGTCGGTTGCTCGGCTACCTGGGACAGCCCACGAGTAAGCGTATGCGGTCGCCGAAAGGCGTCATGCAGGAGAAGACGTTAACCGACATTCTGGAGCACGAGCCGGCGGTAGCGGCGTTCTTCAAGGAAAACGAGCTTGAGGACTGGCACGTGTATCTGCGGATGCTCCTGACCGATCCGCGCGGGTGGAACTTGCGAAACCGACTCGCTCACGGCCTGATGACCCCGCACGAGTTCACGCGGCAGGTAAGCGATTGGGTGATCCACGTCGTGCTCCTGCTCGGGCTGCTACGAGGAGAAGAGGCGGAGCGAGGAGCCGACGGAACGGAGAACGGCGGGGCCGCGCAGGGCGAGAGTTGCTGCTAGGGTTGCGTTCGGGGAGCCATTATTCCCGCGATACGAGCGGGGTCGGGTCCGGGTAACCCGTACCAGACCTCAACCGTATCGCGACTATGAACGAGCACCTTCTTCACCAACTGGCGGAGAAGGTGCTTCTTTTTTGCGTTCTCCGCCGAGGCCAGGACCTCCTCGAAGTCCGCCAGCGTCTTCCGCAGGAACTCGCGGTCCATCTCCGGCAGACTCAACCGTTCCCGCCGTTCCTCCAGGTCCGTCCGCTCGGCCTCCAGCTCCGCCAGCCGGGCCTTGAGGTCGCGGACCTTTCCGTTGCAGGTGTCGGCGTCGAGCTTGCCCGTCTCGAAGGCCTCCAGGTAGCGGTCCACGCGGGCCCGCACGTCGGCCATCTGCGCCTCCACTCGCCGGATGTCCTTCGTGAGGTCCGGCTTCTCGGAGTCCAGCCGCCGGTTGGCCTCCGCCCAGATGCGGGCCATGAGGTCCTCGTCCTGGAACATGGCCTTGATGTCTTGGACGATGCCCGCCTCCAGGAGGTCCGCCCGCACGTAGTCCTGGTCGCAGTCGTGGGTGGAGAGCCGCTTGGTGCACACGTAGTACGGGATGCTGCCCGCGTCCTTCTTCCGGTGGCAACTGATGCCGACCATCGGACGGCCGCACCGCTTGCACTTCATCAGGCCGGACAAGAGCCGTGAGCCGTTGTTCCACCGCCTGCCGCTCACGTCCTCCCGCCGCTGGTCCAGAATCTCCTGGGCCTGGCTAAAGAGCACCTCGGACACGATGCCGTCGTGGTTGCCCTCGTAGACGACTTCGCGCCAGCGGAGCTTGCCGACGTAAACGGGGTTCCGCAGGATGTTGATGATGACCCGCTTGTCCCACTTCTTGCCGCTGCGCCTGCGGCAGCCGGAGCCGTTGAGCTTCTTGCAGATGGTCTGCGTGCCTTCCCGGCCGAGGGCGTACATCTGGAACATCTTCTTGACGACGAGCGCCTCTTCCTCGCGGGCGACCAGGCCCTGTTCCGGTTCGAGCCGGTAACCGTAGGGCACCATGCCGCCCACGAAGTCCCCGCCCTTGGCCTTTTTCTCCATCCCGACCTTGGTCCGCTCGACGATGGTCGCGTGCTCGAACTCGGCAAAGACGCCGAGCATTTGGAGCATCATCTTCCCGGCGGCGTTGGCAGTGTCGAACGGCTCGGTGATGCTCTTGAGGACGATGCTCTGCTTGGTCAGCTCGTCCACCATCTGGGCTAGCTCGCGGACCTTGCGGGAAAGCCGGTCCACGCGGAAGACCAGCAGCACGTCGAACGCCTTGACCGAGGCGTCGTAAAGCATCTCCTCCAGGCCGGGCCGGTTCATGTGCGTGCCGCTCTCGGTATCGCGGTAGACCTTGTGGAGCGCCCAGTCGTCGCCGTACTGGCTCTTGCAGTAGGCTTCCAGCCGGTCCTTCTGGGCATCGAGCGAGTACTTTTGGTGGTCCTCGTCGGTGCTGATCCGCGTGTAGAACGCTATTCTCGGCATCGGGCCACGTTCTCCTAACATACTGTGCGGCAGCCACTTGCGTCTGTAATCACGATCACACCCTTGCTCATCCGGGCGGAAAAGCCAAGGGGATTCCTGCCCGGTTCTTCCACTTCTCAAAAGGCCCCTGGCGGAAGGACATGCGGGACGGTGAAAAGCATTTGACTGCTAACGGCCGTTAGATATAATGGCGGGGTCTGGTTGAAAGGAGCACTGGCGATGGCACGACCGGCGTCAAAGGAACCGACCCCGCGACAGCGGGAGATACTGGTCTGGGTCAAGGCGTTCATCCGCGACCACGGCATGCCGCCGACGGTGCGCGAGATCGGCGACGCCTTCGGCATCAAGAGTTCCAGCGTCTTTCACCTGCTGAAGGAACTGGAGCGGAAGGGATACCTGGAGCGCGGCGAACTCGGCGCGCGGTCGCTCATCGTCAAGGGGCGGAAGCGCGTGCCCTGCGGTTGCGAGGAGGTCCCCGTCGTCGGCCGTATCGCGGCGGGTTGTCCCGCCGAGGCCATTGAGCACGATGCCGGGACGCTCCACGTGAACAAGGAAATGCTTCGGGGGCGCGGCGGCTTCGCGCTCAAGATTGTCGGCGACAGCATGGTCGAGGCGGGCATTCTCGACGGCGACTACGTCATCATCCGCAAGCAGGAGACCGCCGAGGACGGCGATGTCGTCGTGGCGCTTATCGAGGATGAGGCCACGCTCAAACGTTTCTACCGCGAGGGCGAGGGCGTCAGGCTCGAACCGGCGAACAGCCGGATGCAGCCCATCCACGTGCGGACGGGCGAGTTCAGAATCCAGGGAAAGGTGGTCGGCGTCCAGCGTCACATCGACCGCTTCCCACAACAGATGAGGTGGTAAGGAGCGGCCGATGGCGAACGACTATGCACCCAAGTTGTTCTTGCGGCAGGCGGAGAACGCGCTGCTCAGGGAGTATTTCACGGCCCGAGGCGAACTGGGCGACATCGATTGGGACAACATCGAGGAGACCGACATCGATGTCGTCTACGCGGCATGGCAGGCGCTCCCCGAGGAGAAGATTGAGGAAGTCGAACAACAGTTCCGCGACATCTTCGATCTGGCGTCGGTGGAAGGCGTGCGGACGCTTGTCGAGGAAGCCAAGCTCCATGGCATCGACCTCACGGCGGACATGGACGCGCACGACGGCCTTCTGGACAAGGCATTACTGGTCTTCCTCCGCCACCCCGCCGTTTTCGACCTGTGCGCCATCCTGAACTACGCCGACCATCTGAACGGCCGCTACTGGCGGAAGCGCAAGGACATGCCCAAGAAGCAGCCGGATATATCCGCCGCCGCTGTCAAGGAACTCGGCGACGCGGTCGGAGCGTACTACCGCGAGAACCAGGGGCGCGGAAAGTGGTGCGAGGCCGATCACTACCTGCGCGGGAACCGCTACCACTACTTCTTCGCCTACCCGAAGGACTACACTGACACCACCGTTGAATGGGACGACCAGGGCAAGCGGGAACGCCGTCGCCGGAATCCGGCCTTCGAGGTTGTATTCGTTTACGATCCGGTTGACGGGACGCTGGACCTGTACGCGCAGGGGGACAAGAACCTCAAGCAGGACCTGCAGAAGCTCTTTGCCCGTGCCATCCTTCACGAGGAACTCGGCGAGGAGAACAGGAACTCGCATCCCTACGAACTGAACGGGCTCAAGGATCGCGCGTTTGCTTTCCCGACCGACCCGTCCGACCGCATCACCGAGGTGAGAACGCGGCAGATGCGGCTTTCCATCGTCGGCAACGAGCGCAAACGCATCACATTCGAGGTGCCGCCGAAAGGCGCTCGCGCGGACATCCACGACCTCATGCAGGAAGCGCTCCACGAGCAACGTCTCCCGCTCTCGATGGTCAACGTGACGTCGGCGGTCATGCAGATGCGGTTCAACAGCGGCAACGGCCGCCGGGACAAGACGGTCTCCTTCAGGATATCCATGCCCGACTCCTGCAACCTCAAGGACAAGCCGGAGCACTTGGTGGCGAAGAAGTACCTGAAACTCTGGGGGCTCGAGCGTGAGTGATCCCCTGGCGGTGATATGGGAGCGGGCGGACGCCGGGGAGCCGTGCTTCAGCGGTGACGAGGTCGCGGCGTGGAGCGACGGCCTGGTCGAGCGGTTCGCCGACGCCGGGCTTGTCTACCAAGTCGAGAACGCTACGTCGGTCGTCTGCAACGCGTGCGCCGAGGGGCATGTCGAGGACGTGACGTTCATCGAGAGTCCGCGCCGCTCGCCCGTGCGTGCCTACATCCATTGCCCGGAACACGGTCGCGTGCGCGTCCCCCTCGACCGGCTCAGGCAGTGGGAGGTCGACTTCGGCGGCATCGCAAGCGCCACCGCTCGGGCCCTGGAACTGGCAGGCGACATCGAGGAAGTCGTGCCTGGCCGGGTCTGGTTCTTGGGCAAGGCCACCGTCGCCGCGCTATCCCGCGAGTTGTTCCTGGCGCGCGGGCTGACGTGGCAGGACGCAGCCGAAGTCCTGGGAAAGAGCACACGCCTCAACGCCGCCAAGTCGGCGCTCGTGCTCGTCGCCGGTGAAGTGCCGCCCGAGGACATCTGGAATGGCGACGCGCCGCCGATGGTCGCGCTCAAGACCGTGGCCACGTGGAACGAGATGGGGCTGTCCGTCGACCGTGGACACCTCGAAGCGCTGCTGACCACGGGCCGGAAGAAGACCCCGCCTGTCCCGCTGGTTTCGTTCCCCACCCCTGCCGGGACGACGTGGCCCGAAGTACGGTTCGTGGTCACGGATGCCGCGCTTCGCGTCGAGGCCAGGGGCAAACGCAAGGACTACACCTTCCAGGAGGCTGGCTTCGAGGAGCGGCGGAAGAAGGACGCGCCGGACCGCCTTTGGGCTCTGCTCAAGATGTTCGGCACGCACGGGGGCATCCTTCCGTTCAAGGCCGTTGACGAGAAGACCCGGACCAACCTCAAGCAGTACGTGTCGGACCTCCGTCAGCGGCTCGCGGCGCTCCTGCCCGGCATCGAGGGCGAGTGCATCTCATACGCCAAGGACGAGTCGGCCTACCGGACGGCCTTCGGAATCTCATCCGAGCGGACGCTGCAATTCCCCACGCCGTCGGGCGCGTCGTGGACGGACGTGTCCATCGCTCCGCACGACGACACCGGCGTTCGCATCGCCGTGACCGCCAACGAGACGTTCTCTGCCTCCAGTTACGCAGAGGACGAGGAAGACGGCGGGGATGTGCATCGGTGGGAGGCCGCCGAGCGCGAGGGCACCGTGGAGCGGACCTATGACCTGCGCACGCTGGGCCTGGCCGACGACCGCAATCGACCCAACCGGGTCGGTCAGGCGCTCCTGGCGGTCCTCGCCGGGAAAGGAACAGTCCAGCGTAAGGCCGACGACAAGGGGATGCTGGAACTCTGCGGCGTGTTGAGCAAGCTCATGGGCATCGACGGCTCGCCCTTCGATTTCGCGGAGCTTGAGGAGAAGTGGGTTGCGCTCTTTGATGCGGAGAAGGACCTATGACGGATCGTCCGACCGGAGTCGACGGCCTCCAACAGATGAGCGTGAAGAAGCTGCTTCGCTTGTACAAGGAGATTCTGCGGCATCTGGAAGAGCGCGAGATTTGCATGACGAAAGACAGCCCGGTCGGGGGCTACGGCGAATGGCTCGTGGCCCGCGCTTTCGGCGGGAAACGACTGGGAAACTCGAACAAGAGCGTCGATGTTGTGACGCCCGATGGGATTCGCCTCCAAGTGAAGACGCGGTGGCTGCCGCTCGAACGTGACTCCCGACAACTCAGCGCCATTCGCAACCTCGACAAACGTGGCTTCGACTACCTCGTCGCTGTTCTCCTGGACAGGAACTTCGATGTAATGGAAGCCTATCAACTCCCCCATGCGGCCGTGGCAAGGCTCGCCACCCGCGCCGAGCATACCAATTCGCATCGTCTCGTCCTCACGCCGAAGGTCTGCCGTGACGGGGAGTGCCGCAACATCAGAGATAAGATCCGTGCTGCCAGCTCCAAACAGCGTGGATTGCATGAATCTGGCGATGCGCGAAGCCCGTTCGGCCTCAGTGGTAGCGCGCTTCTCGGCAACACGGGCGAAAATCAGTCCAGACGACGTACCGATCACTCCCAGGACTAGCGCCCCCGTTACAAGCCCCGCCGCGACGACCGGTCCACGGTGCTTGCGCACCAACTTCCGCAGTCGGTAAGCTCTGCTCGGCGGCGCCGCCAGGACCGCCTCGCCAACCAAGTGCCGCTGCACATCCGCCGTCAGGTCGCTGGCCGTCCCGTACCGCCGGCTGCGATCTTTCTCCAGGCATTTCATCGTGATCCAGTCCAGGTCGCCCCGGATCAGGGCGCCCAGGCGGGCCGGCTCGACGCGCCGGTGTCGGGCCACGACCGAGAGCGCATCGCCCAACGTGCTGACGCGGGTGCTTGGCCGAGGCGGGTCCTCCTCGCGAATGATCCGCCGCATCTCCTCCAGCGCCGCCGAACGCAACCGGGCTGCATCGAAAGGCGTCGCGCCCGTCAGCAGCTCATAGAGCAGCACGCCCAGCGAGTAGATGTCGCTGCGCGTGTCGATGTCCACGCCGCTCATTCCTGCCTGCTCCGGCGACATGTACTGCGGCGTGCCGATGAATTGCCGGAACTCGGTGAACAGCGTTTTCTCCGTAAGCTCGCCGCCGGTCGCCTTCGCGATACCGAAATCGATCACCTTCGGCACGGGCTTTCCATCGGTAACGGTAACCAGCACGTTTGACGGCTTGAGGTCGCGGTGGATGATTCCCTTCTGGTGAGCGTGCTGGACAGCGTTGCAGACGTTGGTGAACAGCTCGAGGCGGGCGTGCGGGTCCAGGTTCTCCGTATCGGCGTACTCGGTGATCGGCACGCCGCGGACCAGCTCCATGACGAAATACGGCCGGCCGGCATCCGTCACGCCGGCGTCCAGCACGCGGGCGATGTTCGGATGGTCCATCATCGCCAGGGCCTGGCGCTCGGCTTCGAAGCGGGCGATCACCTGCCGGCTGTCCATCCCCGGCTTGATGATCTTCAGCGCCACCCGCCGCCTGATCGGCTCGCGCTGCTCGGCCATCCAGACCTCGCCGAAACCACCTTCGCCAATCCGCTGAAGCAGCTTGTAGCGCCCAATCTGCCGCGACTCGGTTGCGGTCAGTGCCGATGCCGGCAACTCGGTCGTGGCGTCCCCGGCGTGGTCGGCCGCGACGAGTTCCTCGATCGCATCCAGCGGACCTGCGTGTGTCGGTTCTGCCAGGAATACACCCTGCTTCGCATGGGCCGCGAGCAGGTCGCCGATCAGCCTCCGCAGCTCGCTGTCGCCCTTGCACGCCTCGCGCAGGTAGGCCTCGCGAGCTGTTTCGGCCAGTTGCCGGGCATGCTCGAAGATGAGCGCCGCTCGATCGGACGAATTAGACGGGCCTTCCATCGTCAGCTCCTAGTGCCGTGTCGCCCAGTTCGCGGAACAGCCAAGTGCGCCCGAACTCCCAGCGGCGTTTTACGGTCGCAGGCGACACGCCCAGGATCTCGGCCGTTTCGGCGACGCTCAGGCCCGCGTAGAAGCGCAGTTCGACGACCTGGCCAATCTCCGCGTACTCCGCCCTCAAGCGACGAAGGGCCTCATCGAGGCTCACGATCTGGTCAGAATCTTCGGCCGCGGCTAGGTCCGCCACGCTCAGCGGCAGACGACAGCGCCCGCCGCCACGCTTGACGCGCCCACGAGCCTTGGCGTGGTCCAGTAGAATCCGCCGCATGGCCTCGACCGCGGCGGCGAAGAAATGTGCCCGGTTTTGCCAGGGGACGACGCGGTCCGCGGCCAGTCGCAGCCAGACCTCATGCACCAACGCGGTCGCCTGGAGCGTGTGCCCGCGCCGCTCGCTGCGCAGGCGTTCTTGCGCCACCGCGCGAAGTTGGGTGTAAATTTGCTCGAAAAGTTCGGTGCCGGACGCGCGGCTGTCGTTGGGCGGCGGCTTGTCTGAACGCGTGTCCATGAAGATTCCGGCAGTCGCCAGCGAACGTGAAGGCCAAATCTGGCCTCGCCACGGCAGGCGGTTCATCTCCCCCCACCATACTGTTATTAATGGGGTCATCAAATAGTTTACACTCGGAACTCCTCGAATCGTCGAGTCATGCTGAAATCTCTACGGTTCGCCATACGCGATGTAAACTATTTGATGACCGGAGTAATATTACCGATGAAATTCGCCTCCCGGAGGGAGGCGCTACCCTTTTTCAACGGGCCGCTAAGGCCACGGGGCTTGGACGCGGCTTGGACGGAGCTGGGAGGTTTGGACCGGCTGCGGCGGTTCCTTGTTTGATGGGCGGGGTGCGATTATGCTGTCGGATTCGACCGTGGAAACGCGTGTTGGGGTGATCCGGAGCCGCGGTCAGGGCCAACGGGACGGATACGGGACATGATGCTCATGCAGGTGGACTCGCTGATACAACTGATCGGGAGCGGCAATACGAGTACGGTGGAGGAGGAGTGGTTGAAGCTGGTGGAGTCGG
>BOJX01000079.1 GCA_016860685.1 Planctomycetota bacterium | reverse complement strand
GGGTTCTGAAGATGATGCAATATGCGATCCACGCTCGAGGGATTCTCCTCGCGGTCCTGACGATTGCCGCGTTGTCGGCCTCGTGTCGAAAGACCTCCGACTCCGCACCCTCAGATGCCCCGCACGTGTTGCCGCCCGCTGATATCGCTCCCGGCGCCAGGACAGACGAAGCCTCCGCCAACCCCGACGCTCCGTCCCCGCCCATCCCCGCGTCTTCGCCGAACTCCGCACCCGCTGATTCCGGCGCCGAGCCGAAGCCTGACGGATCCGCGCCGCCCGCGCTAAAGCCGACGCGCGAGGCGTTGCTCGCTGCACCGCTGTCTGTCGTTGTTGAAGGCGTGACGCTTCGACTCGAGGCGTTCCTGTGGCGCGATTACATGCCGATCAGCCCGCCGGGCGGCAAGCCTTTGATGGCGTCGATCAAGCTGCTCGTCGCCGACGCGGGGGCGAAATCGTTCCCCGACGGCGTGGACGCCGAGCGGGTCTGGCTGGTCAGAGGCGAGGAGGTCTGGACCGGGACGTTCCTCGTCGAGGAACGTCCCGACGAACCGGGCATGAAGGAGAAAATCTTCCGCGACGGTCCGCTCTGGGAACCGGGCGAGGAGGTGGACGTCATCGTTGAAGTCCGCGGTCGCACCGGGGCAACGCGCCTCCTCCGCGCCCCGAAAGTCCGCATCATCAAGACTTCCTAGCCCCCCACCCGCGCCCTATGACGCCCGTCACCTGACCGAGCCGCGCTCGTCTGCATTTTACGGCACGGTACTTGCTGGCCACTCTTTCCCACAACACGGAGACCCGGCATGAAGACCATCATCGAACCTTTCCGCATCAAGGTCGTTGAACCGATCCGCATGACCACCGCGCCGCAGCGCGAGCGCCTCCTGCGCGAGGCCGGTTTCAACGTCTTCCTGCTCAAGGCCGAGGACGTGCTCATCGACCTGCTCACCGACAGCGGAACCGGGGCGATGTCATCCGAGCAGTGGGCGGGCATCATGCGCGGCGACGAGTCCTACGCCGGCGCGAAGAGTTTCTACCGCTTTCAGGACCGCATCCGTGAACTCACCGGCTTCGAGCATGTCCTGCCCACGCACCAGGGTCGGGCGAGCGAGCGTATTCTTTTTGAACTCGTCGGCGGTCCCGGCAAGGTCGTCCCCAACAACGCCCACTTCGACACCACCCGCGCCAACGTCGAACACTCCGGCGCCGAAGCCGTCGATCTGCCGATTCCCGAGGCCCGCGACCCGCGCAACCGGCATCCTTTCAAGGGCAACATGAACGTCGCCGAACTGGAGCGCCTCATTCAGCGCGTCGGCCCGGAACGCCTCCCGCTCGTGATGGTCACGATCACGAACAACAGCGGCGGCGGTCAGCCCGTCAGCCTGGAGAACCTCCGCGCCGTCCGCGCCGTGTGCGATCGGCACGGACTGCCGCTCTTCCTGGACGCCTGCCGCTTCGCCGAGAACGCCTTCTTCATCAAGCGCCGTGAGCCCGGCTGCGATCACAAGCCCGTCGCCGACATCGTTCACGAGATGTTCGATCTGGCGGACGGCGCGACGATCTCCGCCAAGAAGGACGGGCTGGTCAACATCGGCGGGCTTCTCCTCCTGCGCGACGAGTCGCTCTTTCAGCGGGCGAGCAGCCTGCTCATCCTCACCGAGGGTTTCGTCACCTACGGCGGCCTGGCCGGGCGGGATCTGGAGGCGATGGCCCAGGGCTTCGAGGAGGTCATCCACGAGGACTACCTCACCTACCGCATCCGCAGCGTGGAGTATCTCGGCGAGCGACTGCTGTCCGCGGGCGTTCCCATCCTTGAACCGCCCGGCGGGCACGCGGTCTACCTCGACGCCGCCGCCTTCTGCCCGCATATCCCGCCCGCGCAGTTCCCCGGGCAGGCCGTCGTCTGCGCTTTGTACCGCCACGCCGGCATCCGCGCCGTCGAGATCGGCTCCGTGATGTTCGGAGCGAGCGCCAAGGCGTCGGCACCTCATCCCACGCAGACCCCGCCCGACGCCGCTCCCTCGCGACTCGAACTGGTGCGCCTGGCGATGCCGCGGCGCGTGTACACGCAAAGCCACGTGGACTACGTCATCGAGGCCGTCACCGAAGTCCACCAGCGCCGCCAGGCGTTGCGCGGACTTCGCTTTACCTATGAACCTCCGGTCCTGCGACACTTCACGGCACGGTTCGAGGAGGCGTGACCGAAAACCCGGGCAGACGACGAATGCGGTTACAGGCGGCAGAGATACATCATCGTTACTTTTCAGCCGCCCGCATATCAAGGCCTTGCTGAATGTAAGATCGGCGCCTCGCGCGATCGCTTCAGGCATGTTATTTCAGAAGCATGACAAGGGCGCTGCGGATGTTGCCGGAGTTGGATGCGCTCCTGCCCCCCGCTCCGTAGATAGTAAAATGGCGTCTTCGCTGTGATTGCTGGGGGTCCGGTTTCCCAGCCAGCCGGTTCCCGTTGTCACTTCCTTCTGGAAGAACTCGGGATGAGGCTCCCATCCTTGGGGGGAGATCATCGACCCGCCGGAATTTCGTCCGGGCGCGTCCGCAACGGCGCGGATGATTGACGCGCTTCACGTCAGCGCCGACGCTACGGAGGATGACTCCGTTTCAGGTCACGCGAGGCGTCCGAAGCCTGAACCGCCTGCGTCAGATCGCCACGGTCCTGACGCAGCAGGGGTTCGGGCACGTCGTGGACCAGATCGAGCTTTCGCGATATCTGCCGGTCTGGATGCGCCCGCGTGCGTCGCGTGTCGACCGGCCGGTGGCGGCGGGGACGCTCGTCGGGCGCCGGCTGGTGCGGGTCTGCGTGGACCTTGGCCCCACCTTCGTGAAGTTCGGACAGATGCTGACGACGCGTCCGGACATCGTTCCGGCGGACGTGATCGCGGAATTGTCGACGCTTCAGGACCGCGTGCCGCCGTTCTCGACGGAGGAAGCGCGGCGCATCATCGAGGAGGATCTCGGATGCCCGATGCAGGCGTGCTTCCCGACGTTCGGCGAGGCGCCGCTGGCCAGCGGTTCGATCGGACAGGTGTACCGGGCGGTGGATTCGGAAGGTCGCGGCGTGATCGTCAAAGTCCGGCGTCCGGGGATTGAAGATACGATCCGCCTCGACATGCATCTGCTGAAGGGGCTGGCCGGCTCGATCGAGAGTTACGTGCCCGAACTTCGCGTGTACCGCCCGGTGCTTCTGGCGGATGAGTTCGAGCAGGCGCTGACGCGGGAGCTGGATTACATCAATGAGGCCTCAGCGACGGCGCGGTTCGTCGCCGCGTTCCGCGACGTGCCGCATGTGCGGTGTCCCGAAGTGTACTGGGACAAGTGCAGTCCGCGCGTGCTGACGTTGGAGGAGTTGCCCGGGTCGAACGTTTCGGCGCTGCTGGATCAGCCCTTAAGCGGGGTCGATCGCGTCGTCCTCGCCGATCGCCTTGCCAACGCCTACTTCCGGATGATCTTCGAGCTGGGGATGTTTCAGGCCGATCCGCACCCTGGGAACATCCTTGTGGAGCCTCCGGCCGACGTGGGGATCATCGACTTCGGGCAGGTCGGGCTGATCACCCACGATCTGATGACGCACCTGGTGACGATGGTCTACGCGGCGGTGAACCGGGAGATCGAAGTGGTCGCGGACACGCTGGCCGACCTGAACGCCTTCGGTCCCGCCACCGACACGGGACGGCTTGAAGCGGGGCTGCGGGCGCTGATCGACAAATATTACGGATTGCCACTGAAGCGGATCGACCTGGCGAAGCTGTTTGAGGAGATCTCGGAGCTGATGCGCGGCAACGACCTTCTGCTGCCGCGTGAGCTGGTGCTGATGATCAAGGCGCTGGCGACGGTCGCCGGGGTCACGCTCAAGATCGACCCGGATTACAACCTGCTGGCGTCGCTGGGGCCGCGGCTGAAGGCGTTGATGCGCGAGCGGTTCTCGGCGCGTCAGGTGCGTCGGGCGGCGACGCTGACGAGCTGGCACGTACTGTCGATGGCGCGACGGGCCCCGCGCCAGTTGAGGCACTTTCTCCGTCACCTGACGGCGGGAACGTGGCAGTTCCGCCTGCGTCACGAGAACCTCGATCACCTCGTCCGGGAGCTGGATCGATCCAGCAACCGGCTGGCGTTCTCAATTCTGATTGCGGCGATCATTATCGGAAGCAGCGTCGTGGTGACGACCCGCGAGGACTTGATGTTGTTCGGCAACGTTCCGCTGCGGTTCTTCGGCGTTCTGGGTTACGTCTTCGCGGGCGTGCTGGGGGTCGGGCTGGTCTGGGCGATCTTCCGCAGCGGCCGGCTGCACTGAGCGCGTGAGGCGGGGCATTTTCGGAAGCCGCGACGGCGCGCGGGTTCTGGGACGTGCGGGAGGTCCGTGTCGGGCGCAGATTTTGCCTGCGCGGAATCTGCATCTTATGTCGTAACTGGAAGCTGTCGTGTCCCCTTTCGACAGGCCCCGTGTTCTTTCCCCAAGAGAGCACGGGGCCTTTTTCGTCGTCCCAGGCGAACGTCCGATCATCGGCAGGGCCGGGCGCGAAGGAATCCCCGGACGTGGATCGGCTGCCGCGGCGAGATCCGCATTGCTCCCGTCGGCGCGGCGCTCTACCTTCCAGAGCATGTCGTCACCTGAAACTGCGGTGAACCGTTTCAACCGGGCGGCCATCGTGGACCGCAACTTCGTGGCTCTGCTTGAAAGCTGGCGGGAGACGCTGCGTGCGCGGCGCGATCCAGATGAGGCGCTGGGCGAAGCAGGGGGGCTTTCGGGACGGGATCTCGTCGAGTTGCTCGAGTCCCAGATGATCGCGCGGCATCAGGATCTGGCGTCGCGTCAGATGCGGGTGAGAGGAACGGGGTTTTACACGATCGGCAGCACCGGGCACGAGGGAAACGCGCTGATCGGGCGGTTCACGCGGCCGACGGACCTGGCGTTTCTTCATTACCGGTCGGGGGCGTTTCTTGCGGAGCGGGCGAGGCAGGTTCCCGGGCAGGATTTCATCCGCGACACGATGCTGTCGTTCGCCGCCAGCGCCGACGACCCGATCTCGGGCGGTCGTCACAAGGTCTGGGGGAGCGTGCCGATGCACGTGCCTCCGCAGACCAGCACGATCGCCAGCCACCTTCCGAAGGCGGTCGGCGCGGCGCTGGCGCTGAGGCGCGCGAAGCGGTTGGGGCTTGCGGCGACCATCCCCGAGGACGGGATCGTGGTGTGCAGCTTCGGCGACGCATCAGTCAATCACGCGGTGGCACAGACGGCGTTCAACGCCGCGGGCTGGGCGACGCATCAGCAGATTCCGGTCCCCCTGCTTTTCGTGTGCGAGGACAACGGGATCGGAATCAGCGTTCATACCCCGCCCGGGTGGGTGGAGGCGTCGATGCGCCACCGTCCGGGGATCCTGTATTTCGCCACGGACGGTCTGGATCTGGTTGCCGGCGCGCCGGTCGTGCGAGAGGCGATTGAGACGTGTCGGCATCGTCGCCGGCCGGTTTTTCTGCATTTGAAGGTGGTCCGCCTGCTCGGGCACGCGGGCAGCGACCCCGAGACGGAGTATCACACGTGGGAGCAGATCGAGGCCGCCGAAGCGAAGGATCCACTGCTGACGTCCGCGCGGCGCGTCCTTGAACTCGGGTTGATGACGCCGACGGACCTCCTCGATCTTTACGAGACGGTGCGCCGCCGTGTCCAGGAGGCCGTCGCCTTCGCCGAAGCGGCGCCGAAACTGACGTCCGCCGCACAGGTTATCGAACCTCTCGCGCCCTATCATCCGGACGCGGTTCGTGCCGAGGCTTCCCGCCTTGCGCCCCAGGAGGAACGCCTCCGGGTTTTCGGAGACGAATCCCGCCTGCCGGAGCGGGCGGCGCCGAAACACATGGCGGCGCTCATCAATGCGGGGCTGGCGGACCTGCTGATCAAGTACCCCGAGGCGATGATCTTCGGGGAGGACGTGGCGAAAAAAGGCGGGGTGTATTACGTCACGGCGGGGTTGCACGCGAAGTTCGGTCCGGCGCGGGTGTTCAACACGCTGCTGGATGAGACGACGATCCTCGGGATGGGCATCGGGGCGGCGCACCTCGGGCTGCTGCCGATCCCGGAGATTCAGTATCTCGCGTACTATCACAACGCGGAGGACCAGATTCGCGGAGAGGCCTGCTCGCTTCAGTTCTTCTCCAACGCGCAATACCGCAATCCGATGGTCCTGCGCATCAATGCGTGGGGCTATCAGAAGGGGTTCGGCGGACACTTTCACAACGACAACAGCATCGCGGCGCTGCGCGACGTTCCGGGGCTGGTGATCGCCACGCCCGCCCGCGGCGACGACGCCGTGCGCATGATGCGAACCTGCCTGGCGCTGGCGAAGGTCGACGGGCGCGTGATCGCCTTCCTCGAGCCGATCGCGCTGTACATGACGAAGGATCTTCACGAGGAGAAGGACGGGAGGTGGCAGTTCGCCTATCCGCCGCCCGGCGAACACATCCCGCTCGGCGAGGGGCGCGTGTACGACGAAGATGCGCAAGACCTGACGATCCTGACCTTCGCCAACGGACTGCACATGTCGCTGCGGGCGGCGCGGACGCTGGTCGAGCGCCACGGCGTCCGGGCGCGCGTCGTCGATCTGCGCTGGCTGAACCCGCTGAACGAGACGTTCATTCTCGATCAGGCGAAGGCGACGGGCCACGTCCTCGTCGTGGATGAAGGACGCCGGACAGGCGGCGTGGCGGAAGCGATCCTCGCGGTCATTTGTGAGCGTCTTGGTGGTGAGGTCCGCGCACGACGCCTCAATGCACTGGATACGTATATCCCTCTGGCGGCGGCGGCGAACCTGGTCATCCCGCAGGTGGACGATGTGGTGCGCGAGGCGCTGAATATCGTGCGAGGATGACCCTGTGCTCGTCGCGCCGGGGCCGAGGTCAGGGGGTTTCGGCGATCGACACGGAATTGACGGCTTCGGCGTCTGCGACCGCGCTGACGGCCGCCGGAGCAGTTTCGGTCGGAGTCGCCGGGCGCCGCGCCGGCTGCGCGAACTCGACCACCCAGTACAATCCGTAAATCCCGCCCGCACGGACGCCGACGCCGATCTCGGTCCACTTTGAGGAGAGGATGATCTCCCGGTGCTCAGGGCTGGCCAGCCACTCCCGCATGACCTCCGCCGCGCTGGTCTGTCCTGCGGCGAGGTTCTCCCCGACGAAGTAGTAGCGATAGTTGACGCGGGCGGCGCGAGCCCCCGGACCTTCGCCCGTCGCCGGATCATGATGGGCGAAGAAGCCTTCCTCGATCATCCGACAGGCGTAGTCCGCCGCGAGGCGGTCCAGCGGCTCGACACGCGTCACCGGAGGCAGTCCCGCCGAGGCCCGTTCCAGGTTGGTAAGCTGCACAAGCTGGCCGGACATCCGGTCCAGGTCTTCCGGCGTGAGGCAGGTTTCGGCGTCGCCGCTGATTTCCTTCGGCGCGCCGTCGCCGTCGGTACCGGTGGCGGAGCACCCCGCGGCGAATAACACCGCCAGTCCGAAAACCCGCGCCAACTTGCCTGTGAGCATCATGCCGTCATCCTCCTGCCGTTCTCAGGCGCATCCTGTACCTGAACACAACTCTCTTTGCCGGTGCAAGTATACCGGAAGGACGGTTCCCGGCCAAGGGCGTTAACGCCATCGGTTGCAGGGCGTTACGAATTGTTACACCGCCGTGACGGGTCGGTGCAGCATTAATACCGTGATATCGTCTTTTGCCCGGCCTTCCCTGAAGAAACTCGCCAGATCGGCGATCAGCTCCTCCACGGCGGCCGACGCGGGCTGTCCGAATCCGTCGCAAAGAGCTTCAATCAGCCGATTGCGCCCGAGGGGGCTGCCCTCGGGATCCATCGCGGCGGCGGCGCCGGGCGAGAACAACGCGACACTGTGCCCTTCGGGAATGCGCACCGACCGGCGCGCGTATTCGTAGTGCTCCTGCGCACCCGCGGGCGGGGCGTCCAGCGTCGTCCACAAATGCGGCTCGCCCCGCTCGTCGATGGCGAGGACGCCGATGTTCCCGGCGGTGCAGACCTCGGCCGCTCCGGACCGCGGGTTGATGATCATCGCCGCGGCATCCAGTTGACGCGGGGGTTGCGCGGAGCGCATCAGGACGCCGAACTCGCGCATCAGAATGTGCGGCGGGTCCGCATGAAACGACGCGACCCGGAACGCGCTGCGCACTTCGCAGATTCCGATCGCCGCACCGATCACGTCTCCCCGGACGTGTGCCAGTGTCACCGCGGCCAGTCCGTTAGGCAGCCGCGTGACGTCGTACACGTCGCCCCCGCGCTCGTCGCCGCACCGGGCGAACGCGGCGACCTGCAAACCCGGCCAGGTCGGCAGGTGCGACGGGTCGACGCGCGTCTGCGTTTCCCGCAGCAACGCCAGTTCGGCGCTGGCCAGCCGGCGCCGGAACGCCCCGTGCTCTTCTGCGAGGCGTTCGGCGCAAGCTCCTATCATTTCAGCCGTCGCCGCCAGCACATCCATCTCGACCGGACCGAGCGGGCGATCGTTCGTTCCCACGTCCACATAAGCGATGCCTAGCGCCCCACCCGATCCCGGAAGAGGCGCCGCGAGGCAGTTCTGCACACCTTCCTCCTCGCACCGGATGATCCGAATCTGCTGTCCGCGCTGCATGCAGCGGTATTCGAACGTTGCTCTCAGCGACGGTTCCGGCGCGAGGCTGCCGTCGCGCATCTTTCCGCCCGTGAATTCCAGGTCGCCGGCCGGCCCGCGACGCAAACCCACCCAGACTCGCCGCGCCCCGAGCATCTCCAGCAAAGCATCCGACGCCGCTTCGACCAACGCGGGGATGTTCTCGCAGCGCGACAGCGCCAGCGATGCACGCGCCAGCACTCGCGCCGCCTCCGGTTTCAGGACGATCTCCTCCACCGGACGGTGCGTCTCGGACCCCGGCGGCAGCGGGTGTTCGCGCACGCGCTGGAGAATCTTCAGCGCGCCAGGCTCGGACGAACCGGCGGCGGCGGGGCGGGTCAGTTCGAACCTCATCTGAAAGCGGTCGATGCGGATCTCGTCTCCGTCGGACAGGACGGTCTGCTGACGGATCGGCTCGCCGTCGAGCATTGCGGGCACGGACTGGTCGATCGGGATGTAGCTCCACTTCTCGTGGTCCGAATCATGATGGGGCATGAGCATCGCCAGGAAGCCCGGAACGCCGGTCGAGGGCAATTGCAGAATGTTCGAACTGTCAGACCCGACCGACACGGCGGCGTGTGAGAATTCCAGGCTGCGCGGCTGCGTCTCCCGCGGATCCGTCAGGATGATGCGCATAAGCCCGACCTCCCTGCATGCGGTCGCGGCGTCGACCGCGGAATGCTTGCCCGCCGGACCCCCGGCGGATGTAATGCGCGCGGAATATACCCGTCGTCGCCAGGCCGGACCAGCGTAGGCCGCCGGACCGCCGACGCTGGCATCGAAGTATGAACCGACATCTGACCCTCGGACACAGTCCCGACCCGGACGACGCCTTCATGTTCTACGGCCTCGCCGCAAACAAGGTGGACGCCCGCGGCTGGACGTTCGAGCACGTCCTCCAGGATATTCAAACCCTCAACGAGCGGGCTTTGCGCGCCGAGCTGGACATCACCGCAGTCAGCATTCACGCCTTCCCTTTCATTGCGGACCGCTACGCCCTCACCAACTGCGGCTCCAGCATGGGCGACGGATACGGTCCGATGATCGTCGCCCGCGAACCGCTCGCCCCCGACCGTCTTCGCGGCGCCTTGATCGCCGTCCCGGGAGAAATGACGACGGCGTTTCTCGCTCTGAACCTCGCCCTTGGTCGCGGGTCGTTCCGCCACCGCGTTATCATGTTCGATCAGATTCTCGACGCCGTCGCGGCGGGCGAGGCTGACGCGGGGCTGATTATCCACGAGGGGCAGTTGACCTACCGCCGTCACGGGCTGCATTGCATCATCGACCTCGGTGCGTGGTGGAAGGAGCGGACGGGGCTGCCCCTGCCGCTGGGGGGCAACGCAATCCGCAAGGATCTCGGCGCCGCCAACCTTGAAGAAATCGCCGCAGTCCTGAAATCCAGCATCGAATACGGTCTGGCCCATCGCGCGGAGGCGGTCGAACACGCCTTGAAATACGGGCGCGACCTCCTCCGCGATCAGGCGGACCGCTTCGTCGGCATGTACGTCAATCACTGGACGGTGGATTACGGAGACGCCGGGCGGGAGGCCGTCCGCGAACTCCTGCGTCAGGCACACGTCGCCGGCCTGACGCCCGAAGCGAAGAACATCAGATTCATCGGCTAAGTCCCCTCGGTTCGGTGGCGGCGCGGACGACCGGGGCGACGCCGGCCTCCGTCGGGCGTATCAAAGCGGTTCTTCGACCTCCGCGCGGCGCGTGATGCGCAGCGCGAAGTGATCCTTGTGGCGCCCCAGCGCTCCGGCGAACGTATTCAGTCCGTTGACCTGAAGGATAAGGTCCGCCGTGCGCGGCTTGGCGGTCTGGATGATGTCGCCCGCAGCCAGCGTCTTCAGTTCGCGGACCGTGATCGTCGTCTGCGCCAGGAACGCTCGCAGATCCACCCAGGTCGCCGCGATGTTCCGGGCGATCTCCGTCTCCCGTTTCTCGGATACCGCCTGCCGCTGATACGCCACCCATCCCTGGGACGCCAACTTCTCCATCACCGGCTCGATCACCTTGTAGGGGATGCACAGGCTCATCGTGCCCGCGCGGCTGCCGAGACGGATCTCCATCCCCAGCACAATCACGACTTCGTTGGGCGCGACGATCTGCACCAGGTGCGGGTTGCTCTCTACTTCGCGCAGTTCGAACTTGACGTCCACCAGTTCGCTCCAGACCTCGGTGAGCGACGCCACCGCGCGGTCCGTGATGCACCGCACGAGCCGAAGCTCGATCAGCGTCAGCGGACGCTGGGGAATGAACACTTCCGAACTGGATCCGCCCAGCAGGCGGTCGATGATCGGGTAGATGATGATCGGACTTAGCTCGAGGCAGAGCTGCCCCTGCAGCGGCTCGGCGGAGAGGAGATTGAAGTTCGTCGGGTTCGGGAGGGCGTGGATGAATTCACTGTAAGTGAGCTGCTCGGCCGTGGCGACGCGGACTTCGACGATCGTACGCAGGAACCCGGACAGCGACGCGCCGAGGTTCCGGGCGAACGTCTCATGAATCGCCTCCAGCGCGCGCATCTGCTCTTTGCTGACGCGCTCCGGACGCTTGAAGTCATACGGTTTGACCGTCGCCCCCGCGGTCGCCGCCCAAGGGGCGCGTTCCGTCGCCACGGGAGCTTCCTCGACGCCCGAGGTTCCCGCCGCCGCCAGCAGGGCGTCGATTTCACTCTGATCCAGCACTTCCGACATCGCCGCTCCCGCGCCTCATCCTTCCGCCTCGCTCCTGTGAAACCGTCACGCGCTTATCGGACAAAACCGAGCGCCGTCTTCACCGCAACCCCCTCCGGCGACACTCCACCGGCGCCCGAATTGCATCGTCGGCCTGTTCACAACGCGAAGGGGTCTCGGTGTCGCATTTCAGAAAGGGCGCGTTCATCAGAAAGTCGGCAACCGTTGTAACGGGGTGCAACAGAACGTGCTGCGGACAGGACAGGCCCGTCAGACCGGGTCCGGGAGGTAAGCCTCATCGTCAAACCGTCGCACCGGGGATCGACGCCTCGTGCGGTCGGCGGCGGCTTCGCGGTTCTCCCGCGACCGCATCGACCCGCCCGGCCCCTATGAAACGGCGCAGGTTGTCGTTGATGGATTTTTCCACCGGCGTAGCTAAATCGCGCAGTCGGTTCTTTGAGCAGCGGGATGTCAAGCGAAGATCGACCGTCTTGCGTGCGAATTGAGCATGTGTCGTTTGCGGAATCCGCGCCCTCGAAGGCGGCATGCGAATTGCCCTGAACCGCCGTTTAAGAAATCTGTCCTGCGAAGCGTAGAGCGGGCGGGGCGCCGTCGGCAGGAAGCGGTCTTCCGTCGAGGAGTCCGAAGGCGCGCCGGTTCATTGATCCAGCCCTGAGAGCCGCAGCCTTTTACGTGTGTTCGACGGAACGTGATGTCGCCGTTGAGAGGGGGAGGCTTGGCCGCATCTGTTGCGATGCTCTGACATGCCCGGTTCGTGTCGATCACCCCGTGCAGGGATGTTTGTGTTTGAGCAAGGGAAAGCGGAGGTCAACCGTGAAGCATCAGCGGCGACGGCTCGGGATGGCGTGGGTGGGGGGCGTAGCCTGCGGTCTGATTCCGGGAGTGTCCGCCGGCTGGGTTGCTCCGGCGAGCGGACATCGGCCACAGGAACAGGAGTCGCCGCCCGCTGCGTCCGAGGCGGCCAAGCCCGCCGAAGCGCCGCCCCCGGTCGAACCAGCCAAGCCCGAGCTTCGGAAGCCCAAATACATGAACCTGAGGTACGACGATGATTTTTCGTACCTCGACGGTCCGCCGGATTCGTATCAGGCGGATTTCTTCAACCCGATCAAGAACATTCATCTCGGCGAGGATCTGAGGTTGAGCATTGGCGGGGAGTTTCGTTTCCGGCTTGAGGCCGAGACCAACAAGAACTTCAACCGGGCCTACATCACTCAGGATACCTTTCAGCTCTACCGCTACCTGCTGCACTTCGACCTGAAGTATGAGGACTGGGCGCGTGTTTTCGCGCAGTTCATCGTCGCGCATGAGGAAGACCGGAACCTCCCCGACCGTCCGATCGACGAAAACCGCAATGACATTCATCAGTTGTTCTTCGACATCAAACCCTTCGGCGGCGGCTCCAAGCTGACGGTGCGGATCGGACGCCAGGAAATGCTTTACGGAAAGGAGCGATTGATCTCGCCTCTGGACTGGGCCAATGTCCGCAGGCGGTTTGACGCCGTGAAGATCTTCTGGAAGGGCGAGCAGTGGGACGCGGACGTGTTCTATGCCAAGCCAGTATTCGCCCACGGCGCCCGGATGGATCACTATGAGGAGGATTACGATCTCTACGGGCTGTACATGACCTACAAGGGGATTCCCCGCCACGGCGTGGATGTGTATTTCTTCGGCGTGGATGACACGCGGGATCGGGTGGCTCCTCGCGGTCCGATCCGGCTGAACCCCAACGGCAAAGGTGGAGACGTCACGCGTCTGACCCTGGGGAGCCGCTTCTGGGGCAAGACCGGCAACTGGGACTACGAAGCTGAGCTGTCGGGGCAGTGGGGACGATGGGCGGGAGACACAATCCAGGCGTGGAGCTGGCTCGTGGATACGGGCTACACGTTTGCCGATTGCGGCTGGAAGCCGCGGATCGGCGCCGGCTTCGACTGGGCCAGCGGCGACGAACACCCGCGCGACGGCAAAGTGGGAACGTTTGATCAGCTCTTTCCTCTCGGGCACGCCTACTTCGGTTATCTCGATTTGATCGGTCGTCAGAACGTCCACGCCGTCAATGTCAATCTGACCGCGTCGCCGATTCCGGACAAGCTCAAGACGGGGATGTGGTATCACACGTTCTGGCTGAACGCCGAACGCGACGCCATGTATGACGCGGGCGGAGCGGTCGTCCGTCGGGATCCCACGGGTCACAGCGGTTCCGAGATCGGTCACGAGCTTGACGTGACGTTCGCCTGGCAGATCGACGCTCATTCGTCCATGCTGTTCGGGTGGTCTCACTTCTGGGACAGTACGTTCATTATTCGAACGCGCCCCAGCGAAGATGCGGATTTGTTTTACGTGCAGTACGCGTTCAAGTTCTGAACGAGGGCGAGTTGCGGGTTTCTCGCGCTGGAATCGACGTACGAGAGACCGCCGGGTCCGTGCGGACGGAAGGTTCGCGGTTTTTGTTGGTGCGATGAGCTTGCCGCTTGGGAGCGGAGGATTTCTGGTTGATTTTCTGGAGGGTGTGATATGCGCAGCACAAAGGTTTTGAGAAAATTCACCGTGGTCAGTGTAATGAGCGGCTCGGCGCTCGCCGCCCTGGGCCCTTGCACGACCAACGATCTTCAGACGCAGCTTGCCGGCGGCATGCGCACCGCGATCAACGGGATGCTCAACATCGTGGTGACGCAGTTCACCAACGATCTGTGGGGCGTCAATCGCTGACGCGCCGCAGCGCCCGCCTTGGTGCGATCCGCAACAACCTGACGCAGCAGCGGCCTCTTCGCCGGCCTGACCGGACAGAAGCGTCGTCGTCGCCGCGGAGTGACGCGGATCAGCCCTTGATGCCGGACATGACTACGCCGCGGACGAAGAATCGCTGGAGCAGGAGGAACATCACCAGCACCGGCGTCGTGACGATCACCGCGGCGGTCATCTGGAGCGGCCAGTTGGTCATGCCGTAAGCGTGCTTGAAGACCGACAATCCGACCTCGAGTGTGCGCATCCGGACGGAACTGGTGGAAAGCAGCGGCCAGTAAAAGTCGGTCCACGTCCAGATGAAGGCGAAGGCGGCGATCGTCGCCAGCGCCGGTTTCGATGAGGGCAGGATCACGTGGCGGAAGACGCCGAAGTGTCCGCATCCGTCGATGCGCGCGGCGTCATCCAGCGCTTTCGGGACGGCGGCGAAGAACTGCCGCAGCAGGAACGTCCCGAACGCGGTGGAAAGATAAGGGTAGGGGATAATCAATCCGGCGTAGGTGTTCAGCCAGCCCAGCTCCTTCACGACCAGAAAAAGCGGGACAATCATCGCCTGCGACGGAATCATCATCGTCAGAAGAAACACGGCGAAAAGCGGACCTCGCCCCGGAAACGGGATCCGGGCGAAGGCGTAGGCGGCCGTGGAGCACAAGACAAGCTGAAACCCCACGACGCCGCAGGTCACGACGACGCTGTTCCACGCGAACCGCGCGACGGGGAGCTCGCGGAAGCCCAGGACGTAGGCGTAATTCTCCCAGTAAAACGCGCCGGAGCGGACGCCCTCGACCAGCGCCGGGAACGTCGGCAGCTCCGAACCCGCCGGACGAAGCGACACCAGCACCATCCACAGCAGCGGCACAAGGGTGAACGCCGCGAACGTCGCGAGCATCAGGTAGGTCAACCCTTTTCGGATCACCCCGCCGCTCCTTCCTCCGCCTGCCGGACTCGCCGGCGCATCCACCCAAACTGCGCCAGGACCGCCAGCAAGATGACCCCGAAGAGCACGTACGACTGCGCGGAGGCCTTGCCCACCTCGAACTCGGTCCACGCCGTCTTGAAGATGTGATACGCGAGGACGTCGGTCGTGCGCCGCGGACCGCCCTGGGTCATGACGTAGACCTCGGTGAAGAGCTTGAAGCAGGCGATCGTGGAGGTGATGAAGACAAAGAACGTCGTCGGCAGAAGCATCGGCAACGTGACGTTTCGAAACCGCCCCCACGCGCCGCACCCGTCCAACTCCGCCGCTTCGTGCAGCGATCGCGGAACGCTCTGCAACCCGGCGAGGAAGATGATCATCCTCGGTCCCAGCCCGATCCACGCACTCATGAACACCAGCGCCGGCAGCGCCCACCGCGTGTCCCGGAGGAAATCCGTGTCCCCCGAAAAGCCGAGCAGCTTAAGCCCCGCGTTGATCAACCCCCGGTCCGGCAGGTACACCCACGTCCACACCATCGACAGCGCCACCAGCGAACTCACTGCCGGGATGAAGAAGATCGTGCGGAACCACGCGGCGCCGCGCACTTTCTCATTGACGAGCATCGCCGCGACCAACGCCAGGATCATCCCCAGCGGAACCGCCATCCCCACGAACATCAGCGAGTTCCACGCGGCATTGCGGAAGAAAGGGTCTTCGGCAAGTTCCCTGTAATTGTCGAGACCGACATAGCGCCCCTCCGCCCGGACGAGATGATGACGGTGCAGGCTCGACCAGGCGGCGACTCCCATCGGAAGGAAAGCGAACACGATCAGGTACAAAGTCGCCGGGGCGACGAACACGTAGCCTGCGATGCTGCGCCCCC
>BOJX01000078.1 GCA_016860685.1 Planctomycetota bacterium | reverse complement strand
CCGCCGGCGGTCGAATTTGCACTCGACGGGGCCGCTGGCGACCCCTCGGTCTTCCTCTGCGCCGCCTTGTGCGCCGGACTCGCCCCCTCAGGCGACGCCTTCGCCGCCTTGACCTTCAGCGCCGCCAACTCGTTCTCCGCCTCCGCCCGTTCGGCCCTGGTTTTCTCCAGGTGCTCATACGCGGGCTTCTGACACTCCCGAAGCAGCCCCCACGCCTTCCGCGTCTGATCGGAATCCATGTAGGCGACGATGATGAAGCGCCGGACGCATTTCTCCCATAGCGAGGGATTCCTTGAGAGTGTGGGTGCGATGAAGAACCCCGTTGAATCGCTTGTCGAACGACTGTTCGGTTTTGCGCCATTCGCACGGGCTTGCCGGATGGAATCCATACATGGGATGTTGTTGAATAGCCCCTGCTGTCGCAGTTTCTCAACATCCTGCGGAGTGGCGGCCTTCTCACCATCAAAGATAAGCAAACTCGAACCACCGCCCGCATCTTCATGCCTGATGTTGTGACCCTGCATCAATCCAAGACAATCCGCGGGAAGAAGATCCATCGGCAGTTCGGCGCCATCAAAAACAGCATCGTTCACTTGGAGTATTTCGCGAGACCCATCGGGGAGAATGAAATCAACTCGCTTCGGAAAAATCTTATCTCCAACGCGAGCATACGAGGTGTGCGCCTGCTCGACGCGCATATTGCCGTTCGAATCGGGTGCAACATACGCCGTTAATATCGGCTGATACTCCAACTCAGGGTCGAGTCGCCATGTCAAAACGGCTTCGTCATAATAACCACTGACCTCGACAAGGCTGTCCGAAGTTGAGCGCACTCGAAACCCGCCAGAGGGTTCCGCAAAGACACACTCAATAAATCGAACCGGTGTCCAGCTCTCCGGAGTCGTATGGGATCGGGGCCGGGGAATGAATCCCACCGTGCGCAAGTCTGTTTGCTCAGAGTACCGGGGGATCATCGCTCCCGCGTCCCGCAACGCCAGCGAAGGCGCGCCCTCGACATAGTCCCATTGTTGATTATCCTTGAAAAGCAACCGGCGCTTCGCGGGGTGGTCTCCGCATAATCATAAGCTCCTTGGGAAGCTCGACGCCCAGTGAGTGCAGCCGGGGGCGGGGGGGAGGCTTGGGAGGGGGGTTTTTTTAACGCGGAGAGCGTATACTGGGGGCCGGTGAGGCTTCCGCGGCCGGAGGTTGCTGTGAGCGGCGATCGCGGCTTCGTTATCGCGCGCGGCGCAACTGCGGGCGAATGCGTGGGGGCTCTCCGGGGAGCGTGTTGATGCATCCGCTCGAGACGACGTATCTGGACATGACCCGTCGGCGGTTCTTCGGAACAGCGGCGCGGTCGATCGGCGCCGGGCTGGGGACGGCGGCGCTGGCGTCGTTGTTGTCGCCGAAGTCCGCGAGCGCGGACGCCGTCGGCCGGTCGGGATCGGCGTCGCCGCCAGGTCCGCACTTCGCGCCGAAGGCGAAGCGCGTCATCTACCTTCACATGGAGGGGGCGCCCAGCCAGCTCGATCTGTATGATTACAAGCCGCTGCTTCGCCGACGGTTCGACCAGGATCTGCCGGACTCGATCCGGATGGGCCAGCGCCTTACCGGGATGACCAGCGGGCAGGCGCGCTTCCCGGTCGCTCCGTCGATCTTTAAGTTCACGCGCTACCGCAATCACCAGGACGGGGTCTGGCTGAGCGAGTTGATCCCGCACACTGCGTCCGTCGCGCACGAACTGTGCTTCGTTCACTCGATGCACACCGAGGCGATCAACCACGAACCGGGCATCACGTTCTTCCAGACCGGGAATCAGCAGCCGGGGAGGCCTTCGTTCGGTTCGTGGATCAGCTACGGACTGGGGAGCGCGAACGCGAATCTGCCGTCGTTCGTCGTGCTGATCGCGCAGGGTTTCGGGAACATGCAGGCGCTGTCGGCGCGGTTCTGGGGGAGCGGCTTTCTGCCCAGCGCGCATCAGGGGTGTAAGCTTCGGGCGGGCGGGGAAGTGCTTTACCTGAAGGATCCGCCCGGCGTTACGCGCGAAGACCGGCGGCGCATGCTGGACCTGGTGGGGACGTTGAACGAACGCGAGTCACGTCGGACGCTCGACCCCGAGGTGCAGACGCGCATCGCGCAGTACGAGATGGCCTACCGGATGCAGATGTCCGTCCCGGAGCTGACGGATTTCTCCGATGAAGATGAAGATACGCTGGCGATGTACGGACCGGACGTGAAGACGCCGGGGAGCTTCGCGGCGAACTGCCTGCTGGCGCGGCGGCTGGCGGAGCGCGGCGTGCGCTTCATCCAGCTTTACATGCGCGGGTGGGATGCGCACAACAATCTGCCCGGGGAGATGCGGGCGCAGTGCAAGGCGGTCGATCAGCCTCAGGCGGCGCTCATCAAGGATCTGCGTCGTCGCGGGATGCTGGACGAGACGCTTGTATTGTGGGCGGGCGAGTTCGGCCGGACGGTTTACAGCCAGGGGACGCTGACGCACGAGAATTACGGGCGCGATCATCATCCGAGATGCTTCACGGTCTGGCTGGCCGGCGGCGGCGTCAAGCCCGGCATCACCTACGGATCGACGGACGACTACAGCTACAACATCGTGGACAAGCCGGTGGAGGTGCATGACCTTCACGCCACGATGCTGCATCTGCTCGGGTTCCATCATGAGCGCCTGACCTACCGTCACGAGGGGCGCGACTACCGCCTGACTGACGTATTCGGGAAGGTCGTTCGTGATCTGCTGGCGTGATGTCTGACGGAGCGTGGCACTTTCTGATCGTCAGTCTCGCCTTCGCGGCGTCGGCCTGCGCGCAGCAGGCGACGCGTGAGCCTCCGCCGTCGGACGAGCCGGATCCGGCGCCGCGGCTGGTGCTTCCGGACGAGTCCCGGTTCAAGGCTTCGCCCGCGGACGGCGGGGGTTCGGCGACGATCGAGCCGTCGGTGGTGGACGTGTCCAGCCGGGTGACGATGCGCTGCACGTACACGGTGGGGGAGGCGGGGATCGCGGTCGGCGGCGGGGTGCGGCTGTCGGTATCGAAGTTCTGGGGCTGGGCGCCTCCGCAGACGAGCGACGCGACGGCGCCCGGGTACACGACCGTGACCTGCTCGAAAGGGAGGGTCGAGCTGGAGGTGCGCGACCTGCCGCGGGACGGATTCGTGTTCGCGGTCGTGAAGGGGTCGGAAGCGCTAAGCCCCGGTGACCGTCTGACATTCATTTACGGCGACACCGAAGGCGGGCGCAACCCTCAGGCGGCGGGCTTCAGCGACCGGTACGCCGAGCGCGGCGAGCGTTTCTTCATCAAGGTGGACGGGGACGGCGACGGGTTCTTCACACCGCTGGCGAAGCAGGCGGTGTTTGAGGTGCGGGCGACACAGGCGCGGCAACTGATCCTCTTCGCGCCATCACAGGCGTTCGTCGGTGAGGCGTTCGAGGTCACGATCGCGGCGGTGGATCGCACCTTCAACCTCGTGGAAAGTTATCAAAACGATGATCTGCGCCTCGTCGCGACGGGCGGAGCCGACATCGACGCGCCGGCGCGGGCGACGATCCGTCCGGATGATCGCGGAGCGGTTCGCATCCCGGTGACGGTGCGGGCGCCGGGCATTATCCGCCTGCGCGTCGAAGACGGATCGCGTGAAGCGATCGCCGCGGGGGTGAGCAACCCGGTGCTGGTCGAGTCGGGTGGGAAGCGCGCCTTCCACCTGGCGTGGGGCGACCTTCAGATTCACACGAACGCCAGCGACGGGAGCGGGTCGGCGGAGGACGTTTATCGTTACGCGCGGGACGTGGCGAGGCTGGATGTCGCGGCGGTGACGGATCACGATCACTGGGGGTATCAACCGCTCGATGACGACGCGCCGGTCTGGAAGGCGCAGCTCGACCTGAACCGCCGCCTTTATCGACCGGGGCGTTTTGTGACGTTTCCGGGATATGAGTGGACAAACTGGACGCACGGACACCGGCATGTGCTTTTCTCCCGCGAGGAAGAGGCCGTCATCTTCAGCGTCGCGGATGCGGGAAGCGATCATCCGCTGGAGTTGTGGGAGAGATTGGGGGAGCGGGATTGCGTGACGATCTCGCATCACTGCGGAGGCGGGCCGATCCCGACGTTCTGGAAATACTGGAACGCCCGTTATGAACCGGTGGTCGAGATGGCGTCGGTTCACGGGGTCTCGGAGATGATCGGGCACCCACGATGCATATACTCTCCGGTTGAAACCGGGATGGCGCAGGCGGCGCTGGCGCGAGGACATCGGCTGGGGTTGATCGGCTCCGGCGACACGCACGACGGACACCCGGGTCTGGGCTCACCGGGACAGCGAGCGGGGCTGGCGGGCATCTGGACGAGGGGGTTGACGCGGGAAGCCGTGCTGGAGGCGCTGCGGGCGCGGCGCGTTTATGCGACGACGGGGTGTCGCGGGATCCTGAGGTTCTTCATGGCGCCGCCGGAGGGGGTTCCGGGCGGCCGCAGCGCCGCGATGGGATCCGTGGTGGCGCTTTCGGGTTACAATCCGGCGCGGCGTTTTACGGTGAGCGTGGTAGGGGATACGGCGCCGGTCAGCTCGATCACGATCGTGAAGAACAATGATCCGGCGGTGACGTTCGCGTGCGGCGGTTTCGTGGAGTCGGTGGACTGGGTGGATGATGTACCTCCGCGCCACGGTGATTATTATTACGCGCGCGTCGTTCAGGAGGACGGGGAGTGGATGTGGTCCAGCCCGATCTGGGTCGAGACGCCTGAGCGGAGCGGCGGACCGCCGGGGGCTGCTCTCGAGGGCGGCTCGGCGCCGGACCGGTGAGCGAGTGGGTGATGAACGAAGTTGAACTTCACGGATATGCGCGTCAAACGGTGGCGCCGGTGATCCTTGAGTCACCGCGCGCCAACCGGTGGATGATGTTGATGATCGTGATCCTGCTGGGGTGGTTGTTCTTCGAGCGCAGCCGCCCGCACTTTCAGGTCACAAACCCGTCGTTTGAACCGCGCGTGGCGGCGCCGCGCGGCGACCTGGGAGCGGATGAGCGAGCGACGATCGACCTGTTCCGCAACGCATCGCCCAGTGTCGCGTTCATCAGCAACATCGGGCTGCGGCGGGACATCTTCACGCGCGACATCTTCAAGATTCCGCAAGGCGCCGGATCCGGGTTCGTCTACGACTCCGCCGGGTACATCGTCACCAACCTGCACGTCATCCGCGGCGCCAACGTGGTGCTGGTGACGCTGGCGGATCAGTCGGAACACGAGGCCGACGTCGTCGGCATCGCGCCGGACAAGGATCTCGCGGTGCTGAAAGTGACCGGGGTTTCACCGGATCTTCTGCGCCCGCTGCCGCTGGGCACGTCGTCGGACCTTCAGGTCGGACAGAAGGTGTTTGCGATCGGCAACCCCTTCGGACTCGATCACACGCTGACCACGGGCGTGGTCAGCGCGCTGGATCGCCAGATTGAGTCGCTGATCGAAGGTCGGATGATTGAGGGCGTGATTCAGACGGACGCGGCGATCAACCCCGGCAACTCCGGGGGGCCGCTGCTGGACAGCGCCGGGCGCCTCATCGGGGTCAACACGCAGATCGCCAGCCCCTCGGGCGCGAGCGCGGGCATCGGTTTCGCCGTCCCGGTGGACATCGTCAGCCGGGTCGTCCCTCAGATCATCCGCTACGGCAAGGTGATCCGCCCGGGGCTGGGAGCGACGATCGTACCTGACGCCTACCGCCAGCGCTGGGGATATGAAGGCGTCATGCTGAACGTCGTCCCCGACGGCAGTTCCGCAGCGAAGGCGGGGTTGAAGGGCATCGTGTTCGCCCGTGACGGTCGCCGCGTCACCCAGCCGGGCGACATCATCGTTCAGGTCGGCGATCGCGTGATCAAAGACGGGAACGACCTGCTCAGCGCGCTGGAACGGTACGAAATCGGCGACAAGGTGGAGGTATCCTACCGGCGCGGCGAGGAGATGAGGAAGACCTCGGTGACGCTGCAACCGGTGGATTGACGGGTTCGACGACGACACGACGGCGCTCTCACGACGCGGCGGCGACGTTGATGCAAGGTCTGCACACCACCCGAAGCGGGTCGCTTCCTTAATAACCTTGGCCTCGCTGCGCGACATAAAGGGCAGGCGGATGCGGACCGGTTGCGGCTCGAGACGTAGACGGATCGCGCATGAAGTCGGAGGCCTGGCGTGCTGCTGCTGATCGACAATTACGACTCGTTCACGCACAACCTCGTGCAGGCGTTCGGCGCGCTGGGCGTCGCTCCGATCCGGGTGGTGCGCAACGACGCCGCGTGCGCGGACGACGTGCTGAGGCTGCGGCCGCGCTGGATCGTGATTTCGCCCGGTCCGTGTACGCCGCGCGAGGCGGGCGTCAGCGTGGAGCTGGTGCGGCGTGCGGCGGGGCTTGTTCCGATCCTCGGCGTGTGCCTCGGGCATCAGTGCATCGCGGCGGCGTTCGGCATGCACGTCATCCGCGCGCGGCGGCTCGTTCACGGGAAGACGAGCATCATCCGGCACGACGGCGCGGGCGTCTTCGCGGGAGTTGAAAATCCGGTTGCGGTCGCGCGGTATCACTCGCTGGCGATCGACGAGACAACGATCCGGCAGGGGTTCAGCGTGACGGCGCGGGCTGAGGACGGCGAAGTGATGGGGATCCGGTGCGCGGACCTCGGCGTGGAAGGGGTGCAGTTTCACCCGGAGAGTTTCATGACCCCGAGCGGACCGGTCATGCTCTCGAATTTCCTGAGGCGGTCGTGTTCGGCAGACGGAATTGCGGAGGATGCGGCACCGAGTCGCCTCATCTTCGACTCCCGGGACGGCGATCGGCGTCAGACGCCCGCGCCGACTTCAGTCGCCGCGGCTATCATCGGGTAAGCGTCGCAGCCACGTCGAAAAAGCCGTCAGAAAGGAATACGCATGAAGCACCTTCTTGCACTGGGGCTGGCGACGGCGGCGGTGCATCCGGTCGCCGTGCGGCAGGAAGCCGTGCCGTCATCAACCTCGGCGAAGCCGGTGTCGCAGCCTCGGGTCGCCGCGTTCGCCGACGGAGTGACGATCGACTGGCGGTTCCCGCTGGTCGAGCTGGAGGCGCGCGTCGTGCTTCGCGCCGGCCCGCTGGAGCTGCTGGCGTGCAGTCCGCGCACCCGCGAGCACGAGAGCATCCTTCAGATCCCCGCTCGCCCGCTGCACATTTTCCAGGCCTGCGGATTGATCGGTCTGCAACCGGGCGCCCCGGTTCATTACGACGCGGCCAACGATCGCTGGATCGCGCCGACGGGTCAGCCGCTGACGTTGCGCGTCCTCGGGTCGTTCGAGTTCGGAGACGTCACTTTGCCGGTCGAGGCGTGGATGACGAGCTTGAAGGAGCCTGGGCGTGAAATCCGGACGATCCCGTGGGTCTTCGCCGGATCCCGCGTCGTCGAAGGTGGAGCGTTCGGGGCGGACGAGGACGGGACGATCGTCTGCGTCGTGGATTTCAGCACCGCGCTCATCACGATCGGGGAACTGCACAGCGCCGACGACGAGTTGCTCTGGCTCGGGGCCGATCCGCGCTACGTTCCGAAGGAGGGCACGCGGTGCAGGCTTCTTGTCAGCGCCCGGATTGACGACCCCTTGTTGTTGCATGTCCTCCCCGATGGCGGGCTTCGTATTGCGGACAAGGCGGTGACGGCGCAGGACGCGGCGGCGCGTTGGCGGCGCACCTCCGAATCCGCCCCGACCGGCCGCTCCGAACCCCCCGCAGAACCGGCGTTGACGCCGGACGCCTCGAACCCGCCGAATCCCGCGGGCGCCTCGCCTCAGCACGACCGGAATACGCCGCCGCTCGGAAATAAGACGGAATCAAACTGGCGGGTGATCGAATTGCGACCGGAAGGCCAAGTGGCTTCGGCGGTGATGCGGCGCGTCAGCACAGCGCTGGCCGCAGAGGGCGTCCCTCCGGCGGCGATGCTGGTGGATCCGCGCAGTCTCTCAGATGCGCGACAGTCACCGCCCGGAGGGTCGCCGATAAAACCAGGATGAATCCTCGGGAGAGCATTCCGGGTTTCAGTCGGCCGTTGCTGGGGGGAGAACACCCACCTTTTCCCAGGTTGTTAAGGTCGGACTCGGCCACGCGAACAAGATTTTACATCCACGGCCGCCCGACTTCCCTTACGATAAGGAGGGCGCAGGTCGGGACCGCCGGAGGATCAGATCATAGATTGGGTTCTTCAGGCGGGTCCGATGGGGGCGCTTTCGGGCGTCAGGAGCAGGTCATGTTCGGAAGTTCGGTGATGCCGGTGCGACGAGGCTTCGTAATTCTCCTGGCGCTCCCTTGCGCTTCGGCGCTCCACGCTCAGGAAGAAACGATCCTCATCGCCCCCCGCTTCACGCCCGGAGAGTCGCACTACTGTGAGTGGTCGCGGAACGTCGTGTCGCGTCTGACTGGGGGCGGCGGCGAACGCGAATCCGCGAAGCGCTTTCGCGAGACCTGGGGCGTCATCGAGAAGGCCGAAGAACAAGCCCCCGACGGCAGCACGAAGCTGACGCTGACCCTGGACCGCATCGCGCACGAGTTCGAGTCCGGTGCGTTGTCGCAGGCGTTTGATTCCGACCTCGCCTCGACGGGCAAAGCCGAGCATCCGATGGCCGTCGTCTTCCGCCCGCTGATCGGTCAGAGCATGACGCTCGTCTTAAACAAGGACGGGTCGGTGAAGGAGTTCCGCGGACTTTCCGGTCCGCTGGAGCGCATCGCCGCCGAGCTGGCCAACAAACCCGAGGGCGCCTCGATCCAGGACAAGATCGCCCGCCTGCGGCACTCGTTCAGCGACGAGATGGGCCGCGTGGTCTGGGGCGAGTCGCGATTCTCGATGTACCCCTTCTGCGAAGTGAAAGTCGGGCAGGAGTGGAAGCGCGCGTGGAGCCAGCCTTACCCCACCGGGGATCTTAACGTCGAGATCGTCTGCCGCCTCGCCCGCATCGAGAAGCAGGACGCGCGGCGCCTGGCCGTCATTGAATATGAAGCCGTCCTGCACCAGCCGAAGCCCGCCGCTTCTTCCGGCGAGCAAAGCAAAGTCTTCGCCGCCAACCTGGAAGGTCGCTTCAAAGGCACGGCGATGTACGATCCTCAGGTCGGCCTTTACGTCTCCGATCAGGAGATCGGCGAGATCGAGTTGGATGTCGCTGCGGAAACTTCCGGCGCCGAACCCGGAAAAGCGCAGCGCTATCACCAGCGCATCGAAAGCCGGACCTCGATCCTCACGCTTCCACAGCGGAACGCGCAGAAAGAGAAGGCCGAGCGCGCCGAGCAGCGCCGCGGCAAGTGAGGATTCCGCGGGCCTCCGGACGACGCCTCGCGCCCGCTGCGACGCCTGCGCCGCCGCCGCTTAGGTCTTCGTACGACGCGGCGACTTTGTCTTTCCGGTCCGCTCGACCGGCCGGCGCCGCTTAGGAACTTCGATCCGCCGCCGCCCCGACAGGTACGCGCCGGTCACCGACTCCGCCGACGCGCATACGGCGTCAACGCCGCCGCTGGCGACGACCCGCCCACCGCGCACTCCCGGTCCCGGACCGAAATCCACCAGGTAATCCGACTCCCGCATCGTCTCCTCGTCGTGTTCGACGACGATCACCGTGTTTCCCAGGTCGCGCAGACGCTTCAGGGAATCCAGCAGGCGGCGGTTATCCCGCGGGTGCAGGCCGATCGAAGGCTCGTCGAGGATATACAGGACGCCGGTGAGGCCCGCGCCGATCTGGCTCGCCAGGCGAATGCGCTGCGACTCGCCCCCGGACAGCGTCGGCGCGGCGCGGTCCAGCGTGAGGTAATTCAGCCCCACGTCCTGAAGAAACCGGAGGCGAAGGCGCAGCTCCCGCAACGCCTGCTCCGCGATCGTCCGCTCCGTCGCCCCCAGCGTCAGCCCGTCCACGAATTCGGCGAGCTGATCCACCGACATCGCGCAAAGCTCCGGCAGGGTCCGTCCGCCGAGCCGGATCGCCGCGCCCTGCGGACCGATCCGCGCCCCGCGGCACTGCGGGCACACCTGCTCGCGCATGTACTTCTCGTAATACGACCGCACCATCGCTGACGTCGCCTTGCGGTACGAGCGCATCAGGTCCGCCACGACGCCGTCGAACGTCCCGCCGTGACGGAACACGCCGCCGCGCGTCCGCCACTCGAAGGTCAGATGCGCGTCTCCGGTCCCGAACAACAGCGCGTTCCGCGCCGCCGCGGACAGATCTCGCCACTTCGCCTTGAGGTCGAACCCGACGTGCTGCGCGACGCTGCGGAAGATGTGCCGACGCCAACGTCCGATCGGACCGCGCATCGGTTTGATCGCTCCGTCGAGAAAGGACTTGTCCGGATCGGGCACGAGCAGGTCCGGGTCGAAGTCGAACGACCTTCCCAGCCCGTCGCACCGGGGGCACATGCCCTGAGGTGAATTGAAACTGAGCGTTTGCGGCGTCGGCGCCTCCAGGCTGATCCCGCACGTCGCACACGAGTACTCACTCGACAGAATCAGGTCGTTTTCCGCCTCGCCCGCGCCGCCCTGTCCTTCCTCGCTGCGGTGAACGACGAGCGTTCCCTGCCCGATCCGCAGCGCATGCTCGATCGCCTCCGCAAGCCGCGTCCGCGCGTCCTCCCGGATCGTCAGGCGGTCGATCACCACGTCCACGTCGTGCCGCTGGTTCTTCGCCAGCTTCGGCGGGTCCGACAGCGACACCCCCGCGCCGTCCACCCGCGCCCGCGCGAATCCCTGTCGGCGCAGATCGTCGAACACGTCGCGGAATTCACCCTTGCGTTTCCGCGCGATCGGCGCCATCACCAGGACCGCCGCCCCCTCCCCCCACGATAGCAGGCGGGCGAGCATCTGATCCCGCGATTGCGCCCGGATCGGACGATCGCACTTCGGACAGCGCGACTCCCCGATCCGCGCAAAAAGCACCCGCAGAAAATCATGCGCCTGCGTGATCGTGCCGACGGTGCTGCGAGGGTTCCACCCGCTGGTCTTCTGCTGGATCGCCACCGACGGACTCAGACCGGTGATCCCGTCCACGTCCGGCTTGGGCAACTGGGTCAGAAACTGCCGCGCGTAGGCGCTGAGCGACTCGATGTAGCGCCGCTGCCCCTCCGCGAAAAGGGTGTCGAACGCCAGCGAACTCTTGCCGCTGCCCGAGACGCCCGTCATGCAGATCAGCCGCCCCCACGGCAGCGTGACGGACACGTCCTGAAGATTGTGCTCACGCGCGCCGCGGACCTCGATCGCGGACCGATCCGGATTCATGTTTCTCCTCGACGTGACGGGGCGCCTGCATGCCCGACGCCGAACGGGGCGCCTGCATGCCCGACGCCGACGAGCCTACCCGTCCGCCCCTCTCCGTTTCAACACCGCGCGCCCGTCGAAGCTCGGTCGAGACCCGGGGCGTGTGACCGCGCGTCTGAAATTCCCGCGCGAATATCGTCTGTCATTTGAAGACGGCGTGAAAGAAAGCGGCCCGGAACGGTCGGAACCGCCCGGGCCAAAGAACATGGCGCTGCATCAGGCAGCGACGTCCGCTGCCTAAAGCAGCTCACCTATCGTTCCGACCATGGATCACCTCCTTTCTAAAGCGGGATCACCCGGTCAGCGGTGGATGGTCGTCTCCCGCCGCCGGCCTGATCCTGCCGCGACCCGTCGATCGCAGGCCCCACGCGCGACCCTGGGCTAGCTTCCACGGTCGCTCGGTCGACCGCCCGCCAGACCTCGCGCCGCCCAATTTCGGCGATCGGCCCGACCGGCCCCTTCAACACCAGGATCATATCCTCGTCTCCAACGCATTGTCAAGGGAAGCTTGATCGGTGGACCACCCCTTGTGTTCTGGGGGATGACGCTACCTACCGGTAGAGGGTCACGGTTCGCAGTGGTCTTTTTCTTTACGTATTCGCTCCTGCGTATCCCTCTGATAACCCGTTGAAAAAACGGCGCATCCTCTCGGGACACGCCGCTCTTCTTGAACGCGGTGTTGCGGACGCGGTCCGGTTTGCAGCGCCGGCTTATCTCGCGCTACCGGCAGGACACCGCCACGCAGTAATCTTCATCATCATCGCAGAGGCACACGGGTTCGCTTTCCGCGGCGCGTCGAAGGAGGGTTTTGCCACGACCGGAGGCGTCCGTTACGACGCAGGCCTGCCGGTGGTCATCGGCGACCAGAGTCAGTGACGTGTTCTCGGGGAGCCATGATTTCACGCAAACGACGAGATCGCGCCACCTCGCCTTCAGATCAAAACCGACATGCTCGGCGACGCAGCGGAAGATGTGCCTACGCCAACGCCGGTTCGGACTGCGCATTTGTCCGATCGCCCCGTCGAGAAACGGCGTGTCCGGATCGGGCACGAACAGGTCCAGGTCGAAGTCGAACGATCTCCCCAGTCCGTCGCATCGGCGGCACATGTTCTGCGGCGAACTGAAACTGAGCGTCTGCGGCGTCGGGTTCAACGATTCTTTCATTGACGAGTTTCTTCATGTGCCCACCGCAGCCTTTAAGAGATTCGACCGGGACATCTTACCGCAGGAGGAGCGGCGACGGCATTAGGATGCTCCTACCGGGGATTCCGCTGGCGGAACGGCGCCTCGCGACATATTGTAACGATCCGCAATGAGCCGCACCGTTGATAGTGGCGACGCCCCGGGTAATCCCCTGCGAAGGCGGTTGCTCACGGGGTCGGTGGTTCTCATTTACGTCGTCACCTCCCTGTGCCTGTCGCCCGGTGGGACGTGGATCAACGACAACGGGCTGAAGCGGATTCAGGTGCAGAGCGTCGTTGCAACCGGGTATGCCCGTTATGACCTGCCCTGGACGGGACGTGATCTGGACCCGGACGGTCGGTTTGTGCCGGTGCAGCCGCCTTTCGGGTATGTCGTGGAAGGGCGTCTTTATGCCCAGTATTCGCCTGTGTTTGCGTTGCTTTCAACCCTTCCGTACCGGGCGTTCGGCGATCGCGGGCTGCTCTTCTGGCCGATGCTTGGCGGGGTGCTGGCGTTGCCGGCGGTCGGGCGGCTGGCGCACCTGTGCGCGGGGAGCGATGCACATCGGCGCGAGCGGGCGCGGGCCGCGGCGTGGGTCATTACGGCGCTGGCGACGCCGATGTGGTTTTACTCGGTGACGTTCTGGGAGATGACGCCGGCGGTATGCCTGACGACGTGGTCGATGCTGGGGATTGCGTCGTACGTTACGGGCGGGTCGTCGCGGTGTTTGCTCGTGGCGGCGCTGGCGGCGGCCGGCGCGACGTACTTCCGCGATGAGACGGTCTTGTTCGCTCTGGTTGCGGTGTTGATCCTCTTCAACAAAGGGTTCGCGCAGGGGGTGGCGACGATGCCGGTCGGAGGTCAAGCCGCCGATGCGGCGCGGTGCGAAAGTCCCGAAGGCAGGGCAGGCGTCTCGCGGATCGGCGGGCGCCTCGGACGCCTCGGGAGCGGACTGCTGCCGTCGGGGGTTTTCGCGGTTGTGTTCGCGGCGACGACAGCGCCGTTGCTTTTGTTTCAGGCGTGGGCGCTGGACCGGCCGCTGGGGTTTCACTTTGACAGCGGCGGGCCTCTCGCGGGAGGGTGGACGGCTTATGTGCTGGATCGCGTGACGGTCGCGCGGCGACTGCTGATCAACGCGGATCCGGATTTGATGACGTCCCTGCTGGTAAGCGGTCCGGCGCTGTGGATGTGGGGGCGGGTGTTGATCGGGCACGTCGGAACCGTGCCGAAAGTTGTTGCAGGGTTCACTGCGGCGCAGGGGGTGTTATTGACGGCGTTATCGTTCTGGCGGGAGCGTCCGCTGCACGACCTGCTCGCGTCCAACGGGTTGTTTTCGGCTTCGCCGATTCTGTTGATGGCGTTCGCGGCGGTGCGTCCTCTCTCAGCGACGAGTTCTGCGGCGGCGGATGACCGCAGCAGCAGGATGCGGCGGATGATTCTTGTGGTCGCAGCGCTTTGGGTTGCCGGGTACGTCCTGCTGTCACCCCCACAGAATACGATCGGGGTACACTGGGGATGCCGGTTCATGCTGCCGGTCATTCCGCTGCTGGCGGCGGCGGGGGGTTCGGCGGTCGCTCAAGCGTGGGAGGCGTTCAGTCGCAGGGCGCGGTCGAGGTCGGGCGCGACCGTTGCGGCGGCGACGGCGGTCGGCGTCGCGATCGTCACGTCGGTGGGGCTTCAGGTCTACGCTCTCAACCTGCTGCGGCACCGGTGCCGCTTCAACGCCGCGCTGAACGCTGAGATTCTCTCGCGCCCGCAGGAGGCGATCCTCTGTCGGGACTGGCACGTGCCGCAGGATCTGCACTCGGTGTTCGGCGCTCGGCGGATTTACCTGGTGGACTCTCCGGAGGAGGAGCGGGATTTGTGTGACCGCCTCGCCCGCGCCGGTTTCCGCGACGCGCTGGTCATCACGTCATTGTCCGATCGCAGCGCGGCGGGGACGGCTTCCACCGTCCTGTGCGATGATCCGCTCAATTTCACCTGCGTGGCGATCGACGCCGTGCCGCTTTCGGCAACCGGGGACAGGCGTGGTCCGTGAGGCGCTGGATCGTCATTCTTGCTTCCTCGGCGCGCCACGAGACGAATGTTCGCGCGGGCTGAAGCCTTCGGACCTTAAGCGTTACCGATCCGGGTCCGCGTCCCTTCCGGTCCGTCGGGCGAGGACGATCAGAAACATCGGGACGCCGACCAGCGCCGTGACGACGCCGATCGGGAGGATCGTGCCGGACAAGCGCCGCCCGGTGACGGCGGCGGCGGCGCTCATCGCGCTTTGAGCGAGAAAGTCGCACACGATGAGAAAGCCTCCGCCGACCAGCAGCGACGCCGGCAGGAGGATGCGGCAGTCCCAGCGGAAGACCCGCCCGGCGAGTTGAGGCACGACCAGCCCGACGAATCCGATCGGACCGCAATGCGCCACCACCGCCGCCGTCGCCAGAGTGCATGCCACGATGCAGATGACCTGAAGCCGGATGACGCGTACGCCGCGCGACAAGGCGAGTTCGTCCCCGAGTCGGTACTGGTTTAACGCGGGGGCCGACGCAATCAGCACCAGCCACGCGGGCGCGACAAAAGGCAGGAGTTCGACCGCCCGGGCGCTGGTGACGGTGTCGAGCGAGCCCATCATCCACCGCACCAGCGCAAAGGTGAGTCGCTCGTTGGACATGAACTGGACGAGGAGCATCATCGCGGAGCAGAACATGCCCAGCGTCACGCCGGCCAGGAGTAACTCATTGGACGTGAGTCGTCGCGACCCGCGGGCGAAGACAAACACCAGCGCGACGACGGCGAGTCCGCCGAAGAACGCGCAGAGCGTCATCAGCGGGACACCCGCGACGCGCTCGAACATGCCGAACCGCAGGGCGAGCATCGCGCCGAGGGCTCCGCCGGAGGCGACCCCGAGCGTGTAAGGCGTCGCCAGCGGATTGCGGAAGAGCACCTGAAAGGTCGCGCCGCAGGACGCCAGCGTCGCCCCAACGACGAGCGCCAGGAGGCTGCGCGCCAGCCGGTGGTCGAAACCGATGGCGCGGGCGTTCAGGACGTAGCGAGCGATCTCGGCGTCGTCGACGCGGCCGTCGGCGTTGAGGTCGGTGCGCGGTTTCGTGAGCAGATGCTGCGGGTCCGGGGCGACGTCGAAGGCGGCGCGCCAGGCGTCGCGCCAGCCGACGTAGGCGCGGTCGCTGCCGACGCCGGGACTCAGCCCCAGAAGCGCGCCGATCGCCAGCAGGCCGATCGCCAGCCTCAGTCGGATTGAACCGGGTTTGCGCATGTCTGTGCTTCGTCAGCCTGCACGACCACCGCCGTCACTTTTCCGTCGCCGCGTCTGACCGGGTCGAACCCGACGCCGAATACGTGGCGAAGCCTCTCGGGATTCAGCGCGTCGGCGGGGGCGTCGCTCGCCGCGACCTGCCCGTCGACGAGCAGCAGAGCGTGCGTGCAGTGACGGAGGGCGAGGTTGACGTCGTGGAGG
>BOJX01000077.1 GCA_016860685.1 Planctomycetota bacterium | reverse complement strand
CTTGCCGGGTGGCGCGAAGCCTGCGGGATCGTAGATCACCAGCTCGTCGCCCTCGGCCTGGCAGGGCCAGAAGCCGTAAATCGCCTGGGGTTTGAGAATGTCCTCGCGCTCACAGCGTTCCACAAGGTCGCGGTACACGGGGCGCACCACGTCATTGACGTAACGGGCGAACTCCTCAGCCGTGCGGCGGTTCTTCCTGTATCCCCACTGCACCTGGAAGAGCATGTTCTCGTTGATCCAGCCGAGCACAGTCTTCACCGGGATGTGCTCGACGACGCGAGAACCCCAGAAAGGCGGGACCGGGACCGGTTCGACGCGCGAGATGTCAGAGACGGGAGGAAGCGGGGCACGCTCCTGGGGATATCCTCTTTCCGAAAGGACATCCTCCGGCGGCTGAACCTCGCTCGAAAACGGCGTTCCGCATGAAGACCGATCGCGTGTTCGCGGGCGATCCAGGCGCTGCGAGGTTGGGTTGGCGTCTTGCAGCGACGCCATGCCTAATGCGGCTTCGCCGGGGGCCTCTCGGAGAGAGGCCTTGCCCGTACGGCGCGTCGTCTCCTCGAACCGCCCTTCGACGATCTGCTCCATCAGGTGCAGGCCCTCGAAGGCGTCTTTCGCATAGGCGACGGCGCCGTCGTAGACGCTACGCAGATCATCCTCGACGTACTTCCGCGTCAGCGCCGCCCCGCCGAGGATGACGTTCGGCGCCAGCCCTCGCTCATTCAGAACCTCGAGATTCTCTTTCATCACCACCGTCGATTTCACGAGCAGCCCGCTCATGCCGATCGCGTCCGCCTGGTGTTGCTCGTAGGCGTCGATGATGGCGGAGATCGGCTGCTTGATCCCGAGGTTGACCACCTTGTAGCCGTTGTTGGTAAGGATGATGTCCACGAGGTTCTTGCCGATGTCATGCACGTCGCCGCGCACGGTGGCGAGCACGATGCTGCCCTTCTCCTCGCCCTGCACGCGGTCCATGTGCGGCTCGAGGTGCTTGACCGACGCCTTCATCGTCTCCGCCGATTGAAGCACGAAGGGAAGCTGCATCTGTCCCGCGCCGAAGAGGTCGCCGACGGTTTTCATGCCGTCGAGCAGGATGTCGTTGATGATGTCGAGCGGGCGGTAGGTGGTCATCGCCTCGTCGAGGTCGTCTTCGAGCCCGACGCGGTCGCCGTCGATGATGCGGCGTTTGAGGCGTTCGCGGATGTCGCGGGGTTTCTGGTCAGAGCCGCGCGCGTCAGCAAGCGGGTTTGAACGAGCCGCTCCCTCACGGTCGCGGCTTTGCTCGGCGAACATGTTCAGCAGCACGGTGAGCGGGTCGTAATCGTCGCGGCGGTGGTCGAAGATGAGGTCTTCCGCGGTGCGGCGCTGAGTCTCGGGGATCTTGAACAGCGGTTCGATGCCGGCGACGTGGAGGATGGCCGCGTCGAGACCGTGCTCGCGCGCGTGGTGGAGCATCACGCTGTTGATGACCTTGCGAATCGGCGCCGCGACGCCGAAGCTGACGTTCGAGACGCCGAGTACGGTATGCACGCCGGGCAATTCCGCCTTGATCCGCCTCAGACCCTCCAGCGTCTCCAGGGCCAGCTTGCGGTCATCCTCGTTTCCCGTGCAGACGGTGAACGTCAGCGGATCGAAGATCAGGTCCGACGGCTTGATCCCGTGACGCCTCACCGCGATATCGTGGATGCGCCGGGCGACTTCGACCTTGCGGTCCGCCGTCTTGGCCATCCCCTCTTCGTCGATCGTCAGCGCGATGAGCGCCGCGCCGTAACGCTTCGCAAAGCGACAGAGCGTGTCCGCCTTGCCTTCGCCGTCTTCGAGGTTGATCGAGTTAATGATGCACTTGCCCCCCGCGAGCTTCAGCGCCGCCTCCAGAACGTTCGTCTCGGTGCTGTCGATCACCAGCGGAACGGTCACGTCGGTCACGAAGCGCTTCAGCAGCGCCGTCATGTCGGCGACCTCGTCGCGCCCGACGTACGCGGTGCAAACGTCGAGGCAGTGACTGCCGTGCTTCACTTGGTCGCGCCCCATCCGGACCATCCCGTCCAGATCACCCGCTGCGAGCAACTCGCGGAACTTCTTCGACCCGTTGGCGTTGGTGCGCTCCCCGATCGCGAGAATGTCATTTTCCTGACGCAGCGTAACGGACTGGTACAAACTCGACACCGACGGTTCGAGGGTGAAGGATCGCTTCCTCGGGGGGCGACCCGTGACGGCGTCGACCACAGCCGCGAGATGCTGCGGCGTTGTCCCGCAGCATCCGCCGACAATGTTCACGCCGTCCGTCTCGACGAATTCCCTCAGCCAGCGGGCGAGTTCCGCGGGTGTCAGCGCGTAATGCGGCTTGCCGTCGACGAGCTGCGGCAGACCCGCGTTGGGCTGCACGATCAGCAGCTTGTCCGTGCTGCGGCTCAGGTAACGCACATACTCGCTCATCTCCTGCGGACCGGTGGCGCAGTTCAGCCCGATCGCGGCGACCTCGTCATACGTGTTGAGCATCGTCACCGCGGCGGCGATCTCGGTCCCCAGCAGCATCGTCCCCGTGGTTTCGATCGTGACGGTGCAGAAGATCGGGACGGGGCGCCCCGTCCCGCGCATCGCGTCGAGGCATGCCACGATCGCGCACTTCGCCTCAAGAATGTCCTGGCACGTCTCGACCAGCAGCGCGTCCACCCCGCCATCGAGCAGTCCGCGCGCCTGCTCCGTGTAGCTGTCGAGCATCTCGTCCCAGTGCGTCTGTCCCAGCGTGATGAGCTTCGTGCCAGGTCCCATCGAGCCGACGACGAACCGCGGCTGCGCGGGTTTGCTGAACTCGTCGGCGGTGCGCCGGGCGATTTCCGCCGACGCCCGGTTCATCGCGTAGGTCTTGTCGGCGATGCCGAATTCGCCGAGGGTCAGTTTGCTTGCGCCAAACGTATTCGTCATCACGCCGTCGCATCCGACGGAGAGAAACGAGCGGTGGATGTCGGCGATCACGTCGGGCCGGGTCAGCGACACGACGTCGACGCAGTTCTCATGCCCGTCATAATCCGCCAGCGTCAGCTCCCGGGCGTGGATCGACGTGCCCATCGCTCCGTCAAGAACGAGGACGCGCTCGCGCGCCGCGGCAAGAATCCTGGACTCCATCAAACTTTCCTTGTGCTTAAGAAACCGCCCGGGACCACGCCCGGGGTGGAGAGTCTACTGATTATCGGTCAGAAGGGGGGTCCGTCTCGGCCCGCACGGGACGGCGGACCCGTCACATGGACATCGGCGGCGAGATGAAGATGACATTGAGACGCATGATCGGTTAGTGATTATAATGCCTTCTCAATGTTACGTCCACCCGTGCGGCGGTCCGCGCAGTCGGGCAGATCATCTCGTAAACGCGGGGACGACGGCGATGGGAAGCAAGCAACAGGTTCGGGCGGTTGGGAGTTGGCGGCGGTGACGGCGATCGTTCCGTGGCTTTCGGGCGCGGCGCGGGCGGCCGTGGTCGGCGTGGAAGCGGACATCACCGCGTTGGATGGCGCCGATGGGGGGATTGCGCCGATCATCGACTACGACGGCAATGACAACCTTTACGCCAAGGTCGTCGTGGATCCCAACACCGGTGAATTCGCGGGCGCGCGGATGGGGCACGGCAACGACCAGGCCGGTTGGCCGGGGATGACCGGCGGACCCTCGGTCTTCGGGTTTTCAGAGCGATTCCGTTCCGCACATATGATCTTCGAGTGGGACACGAATACCGGCAGGGTCGCCCTCCGGCTGCTCAACCTGGACGGGGATTCGAATCGGCGTCTCGAGTTCATCCGCGGCGGTTGGGTCAACACCCCGGGCGGGTCGGACGTCGGATTCGGCGGCGACACCAACAAGATCGCGCTGGACGAATTCCAGTTCGTGGACACCAACGTTTGTGATGCTTTCGAGCGCGCCAACGGCGACATCGGACGCATGTGGCGAATTGATCACGGCACGGCGGTCGTCCAGCGCGGAACCGCCCGCGCCGACGGCGCGGCGATGGTCATCTGGGTCTGCGAGAGCTGCGGCGCGGCCACCGGCGTCGAGAAGCTCAACGCCAAGTGCAGGGAGCGCAACGGGAGCAACACCGTCACCGCCAAGGTCACCAAGGGACTGCCCGGCGAAACGATTCAGTTCTCGCTTGCCGGCGATTCCCGAAGCAGCAAGGAGGTCTTCAACAACCGAGGCAAGGCGAAGTTCAAGTGGACCGACGTGGACAGCGGGCTGCAATTCGTCTTCGCGTCCTCGCCCTGCGGATACACGCTCGAGTCCCGACCGACGTGTCCGTGACGGACGGACACGAAGGAACCCGTCACAGCGGGGGTTGATCCCGAGGTCCGAACGTGCGCAGAAACGTCAGGGGCGGGGGCTTGGAGGAGAGACGTCCCCGTTTCCGATCCGGCGTTCCGGATTCGCGTGAAAACAGAAGGAGCCTCCCGCCAGGCGGGAGGCTCCGGTTTTCTTCAGACCGACCCTGCGAGAGCGCCCCGACTGCCCGGAGCGTTCTCTCGCGGCTCGGACGCCCACGTCACGGGCAGTCCACGTTCGCCGTCAGCCCGCACGACGGGACCGACGCCGTACCGTCCTGCGACGGACGCTCCTTGACCACGACCTTGCCGCGGGCGTTGGCGGCCTTGGTCGTGCACTGTCCGGTCGACGAAACGACGCCGTAAACCGACCCCGGCGTTCCTCGCTTCATGATCAGTTTCGCCTGGCAGTCGCCGCCTTTGAGTTTCGTCTTGGCGTTGAGCGACTCGTTGCCGTTGCAGGCGTCGCTCGGGCACGAGTCGGCCGGACCCAGCAGCAGACCCGCCGGACCCGTGTTGCCGTCGCCGCTCGGGCAGACGGCGCCGCCGAACACGCAGTCGGCAGGATCCGCAACGCAGTCCCGGTTGCCGTGGTGATCGCTCACTCCCCGGGCCTCATCCTTGCCCATCACGGCTTCCCAACCCGTCTTCGTCGGCCACAGACCGTGGTACACGTTCGGGTTCGGCGTCTGCGTGTCGAACTCGATCCAGTGAACCTGGTGGAACGCCATCCGGCCGGCGTTGGGCATCACCACGCCGCCGTCCGGAAGGACGGACAGATCCACCGTGGTCCGGAAGAACGAATTCGCCGCCGGCGGGTTGAAACTGTAAACCACACCGTCAAGCTGACCGCTCCCCGTATCCTCACCAGGACACGTCGTCATGCGGTACGTTCCGAAGAAGCGGAACTCGATCTCCAGCGCCTGTCCGTTCGGATACGCCGCATCGGTTCCCCACAGGAACGTATGCACCGTCGCCAGTCCGGGGGCGTTGGCCGCCATGTCTCCGCCGTTTCCGCTGATGCACGCCGGCGTCGCGCGGAAGCCGCAGCCGTTATTCTGGTGACACCAGCGATACCGGCGACCGTCGCACGGCCCGAGGCAGAACGCCCCGCTGCCCGGCGGAAGGTCGTAGACCTCGCACGCCACGTTGTCGACATTGTTCCACAGCGCGGGATCCGCCTCGTAACTGTCCCAGATCGGCGAGAATCCCGCCACCTGCTGGAGGTTCGGAATCGTGTATTCGATCCACGGACCGCGCGTTCCGTCCGCGTAGACCTTGGCGATCTTCACCGGCCACACCGGCTCCGTATACGCCAGATCCAGCTCCTGCGCCGCCGCCGTCACCCCCAGCAGCGCGCACGCCAGCGCAGCAAGACCAAACTTCTTCATACGACATCCTCCTTTTCACCCTGACATGAACGGGCGCCGCCACGCGGCGGCGACCCGCGGGAACTCATTACAAAACCGGAGCGAATCCCGTTGCCGAAGCGACATTCACCGTCATCAGCGATCGCGAGGGAGACGATTGTTCGGGCACCGCTCGACACGCTCCCCGATGACTACGCTGCCCACGCACAGCCGCCTCGTTCGTCAGACCGGACCCTCAGCCCCCCGACCGGACAACCCTGACAACCCGGCAAGACCTGTTCCGGAATTCCGCGTTCGGACTCACTCGCACCGAAACCATCACGGACTTCAACGCCTGCACACGATGTAGATATGAGTGTGTGCCCGCGCAATCCGAAGCCGGGATCCGCGTTCCGCGGACCCCACGCGCACATCGCGTCATCGCCGATGCGTATTCGTGCGGCAGGAAATCCCCAAATCCAACCGCATGCTTCAGAAGGTACGAAAACCCCAACACCACTGTCAACGAAAATCCAACTGAAAACTGTCAGACTTCGTATTGACGGGTCGCGAAACTTCCGACCGCATCACATGACGCCGTGAGCCGCACGCCTCCACACCGGAAAGGCTTCGGGAAATGAAAAAAAATTCACGTTTCTTGAGTGAATCATTCCCGCGAGGCAAAACGATTTCCGGGCAACGGCTGGACCGCTCCCTTCAGTTGCAGCGACGTTAACAAGGCGAGCGTCCGGCCGGCCTCCAGTCCGGCTTGGGCGTGGATCGCCTCCACGCTTGCGCCTTCCCGCGTCACAGCTGCGAGAATCCGCGCTTCATCCTCGGACAGACGTGACCACGGCAGCCCCGCCGAAGGCGCCGGCATCGGTGCGTTCACCTTCGGACCCTCCAGATCAAGCTCCTTCTTGAGCACCCGTCCGACTTCCTCCAGACCGTCCAGCACGTCCTCGACGCTGGTCACCAGTTGCGCCGATCCGTCGCGGATCAGGCGGTTCACCCCCGCGCTGTACTCCGCCTGATCCACGCGCCCGGGGACCGCGAAGACCTCCCGGTTGTAGTCCGCGGCGAGGCGGGCGGTGATCAACGCGCCGCTTCGCTCGCTCGCCTCGATGATCAGCACCCCCAGTGTCAGCCCGACGATGATCCGATTACGCGGCGGGAAAAGATGCGCATCGGGGGCGGTGTCCATCGGAAGCTCGCTGATCAGCGCCCCCTGCGCGACGATCCGCTCCGCCAGATCCTTGTGCTCGGGCGGGTACACGTGCTTCAGTCCGTTCCCCAGGACAGCCAGCGTCCGCCCGCCCGCCGCCAGCGCCCCCAGATGCGCCGCCCCGTCGATCCCCCGCGCCATCCCCGAAACGATCGTCAGTCCCGCGCGGGCAAGTCCCTCCGCGAAGCGCCGCGCCTGCTCGACACCGTAATGCGAACACTTCCGCGCTCCGACGATCGCCACGCCCAGCGCGTCCTCAACCTGGACGGTCCCGCGCACGTAAACGCACGTCGGCGGGTCGCTGATGCGGCGCAGAAGCCAAGGATACTCCGGGTCGTACCGACAGAGAATCCGCGCCCCGCCCCGAGCCGCCTCCGCGATCTCCTGCTCGACGGACGCATCCTCCCGCGCAGCGCGCACCGCAGCGGCGACCCGGCGCCCCACGCCCTCCACCCGCTCAAGCTCCGCCGGCGACGCCGCCAGCACACCGTCCACCGACCCGAAATGCTCGATCAACCGCTGCGTCCGGATCGGCCCGACGTCTTTCGTCAGGTGCAACCGCAGCAACTTCCGCCCCAGTTCCGAGATGGGGTCGGCTGGCGCAGGTGTCGATCGTGCCGTCATCACATTCCCTCTTGTCGCCTCGGGGTCAACGCCGCGCGTGGACGGATCCAGCGGGTCGTGCGGCTTATCGCCCCGCTGTCCAGACTCGACCCTGATCAAGCGTGAATTCTTGACCTTCTTGTGCAATAAAACACTCGAAATGCCGTGTTTTGCAGGGAAACAACACCCGCGCGGCGTCGGCCGCGCTGTACTGCAAGGAGGCCTTTCGAGTGAGCAAGAGTAGAGCGAAAAGACTGGCGGAACGCAAGCGGCGGATGGCGTGGCGGTTGCGGGAGCGGGCGTGGGGGGATCAGCCGCGACCGATGCTGAAGGCGCGGAACATCCGCTACGAGCTGACGGACAAGGCCCGCGGGCTGGGCGAGGAGGTGACGGAGTTCGAGCACGCGCCGCAGGCGTGTCGCCGCTCCTACCGCATGATCGTGGTGCGCAAGCGGATCGCGGTGGAAAAGGGGCAGGAGCGGCTGTTTACGGACTACCGGTACGTCTTCACCATCACCAATGATCGAGCGCACGTTTGCAGCACGGTCGTCGAGACGGCGCACGGCCGGTGCGACCAGGAGAACCTCATCGATCAGCTCAAACACGGGGTGCGTGCCGGCGCTGGGGGTCCGCGGGGGGCGGCGGGTGGTGTTCAGACTGCTGTCGTGGAACCTGTGGCAGAGCGTGCTGCTGCGCGCGGCGGAGGCGTTGTGCCGCCCGCTGCCGACCGCGGAGGCCCGCTGCTGTCCGTTGCGCTGTTGAATTCGGAAAGGGATGCCGGGGTCCGGATGCCTCGGTTCGGATCGGTCTTTTTGAAAACACAAACGAGGTGTGCATGTCGCAAACCACAACTTGCCGCCGCTTAAGCGACCGCCCGGCCGCCCCCTCTCGCCGCGCGCCGCAAACGCGGCGGCCGCGACGCAGAAAAAGGCCGCTCATTCACGCTTGATTTGGGGTAAGTCGCGGGCGACGTGCTCTTGACCTACGACGATGCGCCTGGCGTTCGGGAATTAGCCGCGCGACACTCTTTCGAGCTTAAATGCGTGGCAATGAAGAACACTCCCCACGCTCGTATGACAGAGCTTTTACCAGGTCGAGACCTACAGTGGATGCGCTAACCGCGCTCAGCTACCCGCTGTACCCGATCCAGATCAATCAGAAGGACAGGGTGAACCGCCCGGACATCGGCAGCTTCGAGGGGGTCATGATCCGCGAGGACCGCAGCAGGGCTTCTTCGTCACCTTCGATTTCAGCACCGACGCCCCCCGAAAAATCGACGCGTTCTTCGGCAGGAGCGGCAAAGTCATCGTCGCCCTGACGGTCCGCGAGATTCTTCACGAGGAGATCGCCGGCAAGCCGGCGTGAAGGCTCTGGATCGGTGGTTGGCGCACCGGGGTGAGCCTCTCCCGCTCGCCCTCTGCGTCCTGTGCGGTTCAATCCCTTTTGCGTTTCGCGCATGAAAAAGGCCGACGGCAGATCACAGCGGCAAACGCGCGAACGCGTAAGGCCCCCCCGCTGATGATGCGCACCGTCGGCGGACCCGCAGTCTATCGCCCACCCTATGCCCGTTCAACCCTCTTTCTGGCCTTCCAGCGCGCCTCGTTCTGGGTGCCCTGCGCCTCGCTCAGGGGTTCAATCAACCCGTGTCGTCAGCGTCGTCCGCCGCGTCGCACTCCCTCGCCCCGACCTGCCGATTTGAAAACCGATTTCCGGTCCAACCCTACGCAATCAGACTCGTCCGAGGCCCGCCTGGCCGATATAATTGACACGAAGCGCAACGAGTTCCGGTTTGCCCGGTTCCACCAACGAGTTGATGGGCGGGTGCAGCGGAGGGATGCGGCCGACCGTTGCGGCGAGGCGGCGATCTCTCGGAGGGGCGGGCATGAATTGCTTCGGATGCAATGAGCACATCCGCTTCACGCGGCGCAGGTTCCTGAACGGGGCGATCGGCGCGGGCGCGGGGTCGTTCCTCGGACTGCTTCGACCGGAAGTCCTTTTCGCTCAGCCCTCGAAGAACCGCAAGGCCGACAGCGTCATTCTGCTCTGGATGGGCGGCGGAATGAGCCACCTCGACACGCTCGATCCGAAGCCCGGCACGTCGACCGGCGGTCCCTTCGCGGCGATCTCCACCGCGGTCAAGGACATCCGCATCAGCGAGAAGCTCCCGCGGCTGGCGAAGGAGTTCAAGGATCTTTCGCTGATCCGGTCGCTGACCTCGAAAGAAGGGTCGCACGAACGCGCCACCTACATGATGCACACCGGGTACATGCCGATCTCCAGTTTTCAGCACAGCACCCTCGGTTCCGTGACGTGGAAGATGCTCGGGCAGAAGAACCCGGACCTGCCCGCCTACATCAGCATTGGGCGCGAGACCTGGCCCGCGGGGTTCCTCGGGTCCAACTACGCCGCCTTCCAGATCGAAAACCCCGACCGCCCGGCGCAGAACCTCGAATATCACGGCTCCGTCGACGACAAACACTTTCAGGCCCGTCTCAAGCTGCTCAACGAGTTCGACCGGAAGTTCGCCGCCGAGCATCGCGGAGCGGAGGTCATCGAGGCCTACGCGAATCATTACAAGGCTGCGTACAAATTGATGAAGAGCCGCAGCGTCGCCGCGTTCGACCTGTCCGGCGAACCCGCGCCGATCCGCCAGCGCTACGGCGAGACCTACTTCGGACAGGGCTGCCTGCTCGCCCGACGCCTCGTGCAGGCCGGCGTACGCTTCATCGAAGTCAGCTTCGGAGGCTGGGACACGCATCAGCAGAACTTCGACCGCGTCGCCGAACTTTCCGCCACGCTCGATCAATCCGTCAGCGCCCTGATCGCCGACCTGCGGGCGAAATCGCTGCTGGAGCGCACGCTCGTCGTGCTCGCCAGCGAGTTCGGACGCACCCCCGAGATCAACGGCAATGAGGGACGTGATCACTGGCCTCGGGTCTGGAGCACGATGCTCGCTGGCGGCGGAATCGTCGGAGGCCGCGTCCACGGCGAAAGCACGCCGGGCGGTCACGAGGTCGCGAAGGATCCGGTGCAGATCGGACAATTGCACGCGACCGTCTGCAAAGCGCTCGGCATCGACCCGACGGCGCAGAACACCGCCCCCGACGGCCGGCCGATCCGCATCGTTCAGGACATCAACCTGCACCCGATCGACGCGTTGTTCTCCTGACGCGCCGCGCATCGTCCCCCGCGGGCTTCTCCGGGGGCGGGCGCCTTCCGCCGCACAAGCGAGCGTGTCACCGCCTCGGATCGCGAACGAGGTTCAGCAGCGCGTCCGCCCTTTGATCGCCGCCTCGAGCATGCCCCCGGTGGCGTACTCGATCTGCGATCCGACGGCGAGTCCCCGCGCGGGTCGCGAGAGCGTCACCGGCGACGAGGAGAGCAGGCTCTGGATATACAGCGCCGTTCCGTCGCCTTCGAGCGTCGGGTTCAGCGCGAGGACGACTTCGCGGACGCCCCCGCCCTTGACGCGGCGCACCAGCGCCTCCAGCGTCAGGTCGCCCGGTTCGATGCGGTCCATCGCCGAGATGTGACCCAGCAGTACGTGGTAGACGCCGCGCACCAGCCCGGTGCTTTCCAGCGCGAGCACGTCGTGAGGCTGCTCGACGACCCAGATTTCCGAAGCGTCGCGCCGCGGGTCCGCGCAGATCGCGCAGGGATCCGTCTCCGTCAGGTTGAAGCAGCGCGAGCAGTGCAGGACTCTTGTTTTCACGTCAACAATGCTGGAGGCGAGCGCTTCGGCGTCTTCGCGCGAGGACCGCAGGATGTGAAAGGCGATCCGCTCCGCGCTGCGTGCCCCGATCCCGGGGAGACGCTTCAGCAGCTCCTTCAGGCGCTCGAGCGACTCGATGTGTCCGCGACCGCTCACGCCCGTCCGCCCCCCCCGAGCGCGTCCATCAGACCCGGCGGAAGATTCATCCCCCCGGTCAGCCGCGACATCTCCTGCTTCGCGGCTTCATCCGCATTGCGGGACGCCACACCCACGGCGCTTTTCACCAGGTCTTCCAGAAGCTCCACGTCCGCCGTCGCGGCAGGCTCGATCTTAATGTCCACGAGGCGCCCCCGCCCGTCGACCGTCGCCCGCACCTGACCACCTCCGGACTCTCCGGTATGCCGCTGCGCCAACAGCGCCTCCTGCATCCGCGCCATGTTCCCCTGAAGCTCCCTGGCCGACTTCAGCAGACCCGTCAGATTTCCGAGATTCCCGAACATTTAATCCTGCTCCTCGACATCGTGACTCAGATCAAACAGCGGAGCGCCCTCCTCCGTCGGCGAAACGGTCTTCGGCGGAGGTTCGACGGTTCCGGCGGCGCCGCTTTCGGATGCCAGAATGATGTCACTGACGTGCGCCTCGAACCGGACCATCGTTTCGCGGACGAGATCGTCTTTCAACACGCGGTCGCGCCAATGCTCCTGCGCTGTCGGGGGCGCCGCCGGAACAGCACCCGGCACCGGGGTTCGCCTGACGGTCCCGCCGGGATGTACCGCCGGCGGACGCGTCGTCGCACGCGGGGTGATGTCGGAGGCGCGACCGGAGGCTCCCGCCGTCACGCCGGATCCTGCCGGAGGATTCGCAACCGGCGCCGGGGACGGCGTCCGCGCCGGCTGAGGGACGGCGACCCGACTCGCCGACGCCGCACCCGCGTTCGATCGGACGGGCGCCGAGGCGCCGCCGCCCGAAACACGCACGTCAGCGGGATTTTTTTTTTCCGCGGACGCCAGCACGCGCCCGGATGCGGATGCGCTCTCCGCCGCGCTCTCGACCCGGGGCTGCCCGGAAAGCAGCGCTCGAATGTCCGTGAACTGCGCCGCCATCGCCAGGCGAACCAGCGCCGCCTCCGCCAGCGCCCGACCCGACCCGCTCGACCGCACCGCCCTCCGCAGATCCTCCAGCAGCGTCAGCATGTAGACATACACCGGAGGCTCATACGCCGCCGCCTGCTCGACGAACCGCGGCCTCAGCGCCTCGGACACGTCCAGCAGGTCCGTATCCGCCCCGCACACCCGCACCAGCATCAGCTTCCGCACGTGATCCAGCAGCAGCTCGCACGTCCGCTCCAGCGTCTCGCCGCCGGCCAGAGCGCCGTCCAGCCGCCGCAGCGCCGCCCCCGCATTCCCCGCCGCCAGCTCCGCGACCAGCGCATACGAGAACTCGTCCAGCGCCGGAGGCAGCAGTTCGTCCAGCGCCGCCGACGTCAGGTCGCCCGTCGAAAACGACAAGACCTTGTCCAGCAGCGACAGCGCGTCGCGCATCGAACCCGCCGCCAGCCGTGAGACCCGGCGGATCACGTCGTCCTCCGCTGCGACCTTCTCCGCGTCCAGAATGCGCCGCAACTGCTCGCCGATCCGCGCCTGCGGGATCGGACGGAAGTCAAAGCGCTGACAACGGCTCTGGATCGTCGCCGGGACTTTCTGAAGCTCCGTCGTGGCGAGGATGAACTTGACGTGCTCGGGCGGCTCCTCCAGCGTCTTGAGCAGGGCGTTGAACGCCCCGGTGCTGAGCATATGCACTTCGTCAATGATGTAGATCTTGAATCGCGACCGCGTCGGACGGAACGCCGTGTTGTTGCGCAGCTCGCGGATGTTGTCCACCCCCGTGTTGCTCGCGGCGTCGATCTCGACCACGTCGATGTCCTCGCCCTCCGTGATCAGCGAGCAGGCATCGCAGGCGCAGCAGGGCGTTGCGGTCGGCCCGTCGGACGACAGACAGTTCAGCGCCTTGGCGAGAATCCGGGCCGCCGAGGTCTTCCCCACCCCGCGCGTGCCCGTGAAGAGGTAGCCGTGATGCACGCGCCCCGTGCGGATCGCGTTGACCAGCGTCGCGGCGATCGCCTCCTGACCGACGAGCTGCTCGAAGGTCGCGCTGCGGTATTTGCGTGCGAGCACCTGGTATGACATCGCCGTGCCCCGACCCTTGTTCGTGATGGCTCAACCGGACCGTGACCGTGAGGGAGCGCGGTTTCTCTCGCCCGTCGCCGTCGGCCTGACAACCGCGACCGGGCGCTTTTCCCGCCTTGGCGCCCCGCCCCTCATGCGGGCGCCGGTTCCTCTCGTCCCGGCTGCGGTCGATCCCCTCTGACGACCAGGTTGACCACGGCACCTGAGCCGAATGGATGGGCTGCTCTGTTTCCAGCCTGACCCGTTGCCCACGCAACCCACTGCATGGGACCTGGCCGTCAGAGGAGACCGACCGCGAACCGGGTATCCTATCCGGGCTCTTCCGGAAAGGAATACCTCGGCTGTCAGCCCGTCCTCCTCAGGCGCCTCCCGGAAACGGAGCGAAAGAAGCCGCATCGAGTTCAAAAGACGTCGTCATGCGTCGTAGGGTCGGGCGACAGGGCGTCGATCAAGCGCCGGCGACGATCTCGCCCGACTTGATGACCGCGCGGACGGCGCTGCGCCCCGGTTCATACAGCCAGCGTTCGACGCTGGGAACGTCGAGGAGAACCAGATCGGCCTGCATTCCGACCCGCATCGCGCCGAGGCGATCCTGTCGCCCGAGGGCGGCGGCGGCGTTGGCGGTGGTGGCGACCAGAGCTTCGACGGGCGTCATGCGCATCTGCGTGCAGGCGATGGTCAGCGTCAACGGGAGGGACTCGACCATCGACGAGCCGGGGTTGCAGTCGGTCGCCAGCGCGACGGGGACATCCGCATCGAGAATCCTGCGGGCAGGCGCCTGCGGCACGCCGAGGAAGAAGGAGCAGGCCGGCAGGAGCACGGCGATGACGCCCGCGCGGTACATCAGCGCGAGGGCTTCGTCATCGACATGTTCAAGGTGATCGGCGGAGATCGCCCCGACCTCGGCGGCAAGGCGCGTCGCGCCCATCTGGGTAATCTGGTCCGCGTGCAGCTTCGGTCGAAGTCCGTAGCGCTTCCCGGTCTCCAGCACGCGCCGGCTTCGCGGGAGGTCGAAGGCGGTCCGCTCGCAGAAGACGTCGCAGAATTCGGCGAGGCGTTCGTCCCGGATCGTCGCCAGCACGTCGTCGGCCAGCACCGCGTCGAGGTAGGCGTCAGGACGGTCGGCGAACTCTCGCGGGGTCGTATGCGCGGCGAGGTAGGTCGTGACGATCTCCGTCGGAAGTTCAAGACCGAGGCGGCGCCCGGCGCGGAGCATCTTCAGCTCATCTTCGACGGTCAGTCCGTAACCGCTCTTGATCTCGACCGTCGTCACACCGTGGCTGAGCATTCGGCGAAGGCGCGGTCGGGCGAGTTCGACGAGTTGATCCTCCGTCGCCTGGCGCACCGCGTCGACCGTCACGCGGATGCCGCCGCCGGACTCCGCGATCTGGGCGTAGGAGCGGCCTTCGATGCGCATGACGAACTCGTGCTCGCGCGTCCCCGCGAAGACGACGTGCGTGTGACAATCAATCAGCCCCGGAATGACGCAACCCCCGGCGGCATCGAGCACCGGACAGGCTGGCGGCAAGACCAGGTCGCGGTCCGAACCGATCCACGTCATCCGTCCGTCCCGCGTCAACAATGCCGCGTCGCGGAGGATTTCGACCTCGCGCATCCGGCGCCCCGGAACCGGACCCGGGGGCACCAGCGGCAGGGCGCCGATATTGCGGATCGCCAGCATCAGGGACACTCCGTCGTGTCGCAAAGACCGGGGCACTCCAGCAGGCAGACCTGCGCGGGACCGGAACGTCCGTTCCACGCGGTCTTGCCCTTGCCGCGGGCGTTGATCGTCACGAGGCGCGGTTCCGATCCGTCGATCGTCGCATGCATCACGGCGCCGGCGGGCAATCCCGACTTCACCGTCGCTTTCACTTTTCCGCGAGAGGAGCACGACGCGGCAAGCCGCAAAACCGCATCACACGGGAAGTCGCACCCCGGATCCAGAACCTGAAACGCATCGACGGCGGCTTCGGTCGTCGATCCCGGGCTGCGATCGGCCACGGCGAAGCGCACGCGCACTTCGGCGCTGGGCACGACGTAATCGGCGAGACGGAACTGGTGCGTGCGCCACCCGCCCGCCTGACGGGTGGTCTCCGCCTCAACCCAGGTTTCGCCGTCATCGCCGGAGACCTCGACGATCAGACGGTCCTCGTCATCATCATCGTTGTAGAACCAGCGTGCGTAGCGAACGACGGGCAGCGTTGCGGCGAGGTCCAGCTTCGGCGAGGTCAGGATAGTCGCTCCGCCGTCCACATCGCGCTGCACGTCCGACCCGCCGGTGAGGAAGCAGCGGCCCGAACCGTCGAAATCCGCGGCGGGGTTTCCGCGATCCGAGGTCGGCGGCGTGGCGCGGGCCCAGTCGCCGTCGGTCCAGTCTGCGTCATGCGTGACGGTCCACCCGGCGTCGGCCTCGAAGTCGTCGGCAAAGAGGAGGGTCGGCGCGTCGCCGGCGAACGCTTCATAAGAGGATGCGGACGTGCTGAAGGGATCCTGCACTTCGATGCCGTCGGTGGATTCCACCGAGAAAGCGTAGCGGACGGTCTGGCCGCAGGTGGTCGCAGGGAAATGCGCGTCATACACGTGCTCGGAGACCGGCGTCATCGCCACGACCTGAAATCCGGCGCCGTAGTCAACGTGCAGCTTTCCCGTCGCCGGTTCCGGTTCGGCGTGGCGGGGGGCGACTTCGACGCGAACGACGGTCCCGCCGGCGGTCGAGACGGTCTGAGGGCGCCCCTGCGGGTAGGAGAAGTTCAGCCCCGACCGCGCCCGCCGCGCGTCCAGCATGAACAATCCGTACTGCATGTCGCTGACAATGACGGTTCCGCTGGGGAAAAACGGGAACGTGCTCCACGCGCCGTTAAAGCC
>BOJX01000076.1 GCA_016860685.1 Planctomycetota bacterium | reverse complement strand
CTCGCGGCAGGTGCTCCGCGAAGAAATCGCCCAGCTTTCCGCCCCGTCCGACGCCTACGAGGCGCTGCTGTGGCCGGCGATGGCGCAGCTTGAGGCCCTGTATGTCGACGATCGCATTAATGCCGCCGCGCACGCCCTCGCGACGCGCATCCTGCGCTCGCTGGTGGACCAGGTGCAGACCCTGCTGACGCCCGCCACGCCGACCGGACGGCAGGTCATCATCGCGTGTCCCGCGGGCGAGACGGAGGAACTCGGGGCGCAGATGGCTGCGGACCTGCTCGAGTCGCGCGGATGGAAGGTCGCGTTTCTCGGCGGCGGCGTTCCGAGCGACGAGATCCTCGGGTTGGTCGGCACAATGCGTCCCGACGTGCTCATGCTTTACGGCACGCAGCCGTCGGGCGTCCCGGAGGTGCGGCGGCTGGTGGACCTGATCCGCGACGTGGGGGTGCAGCCGACGATGAACATCCTCGTCTCCGGCGGCGTGTTCAACCGGGCGGAAGGGTTGTGGAACGAGGTGAACGCGGATTACTTCGCCCCCGACATTCGCGCCACGCTGGACCTGATCGAGACCGCGCCGCCGCGCGATCCGGACGACCGCCTCGCAGGCGCGTCCCGGAAGCGCCGCCGCCGCCGTCGCCCGGAAGAAGCGCTGACGGCGTGATCGCCCGGCGCCCGCACCGGATTCCAGACCGAACCGCGGCATGAAGGCCCTTTCCTGAACCGGACGGCTCAACCCGCGCGACGGATCGCGCAAGCTTCAGCCGGCGGCTCAGGGAACGCTTCACATTCGTGAATCATGTCTTTGAACGACGTGGACCGAGGCCCTGGCGCTACGCGTTCCTCAGCGCCTGCTCCACGTCCGCGATCAGGTCGTCCACGTGTTCGATCCCGACGGACAGACGCACCAGACCGTCGGTGATGCCGCGACCCTCGCGGATTTCCTTCGGGATCGAGCCGTGCGTCATCGACGCCGGGTGGCAGCAGAGCGACTCGACGCCGCCGAGCGACTCCGCCAGCGAGAACACGCGCAGCGACGAGCAGAAGCGCTTCGTCGCCTCCCACCCGTCCTTGAGCACGATCGTCACCATCCCGCCGCCGCCGCTGAACCCGTCGCCGCCGCGCATCTGCTTCTTCGCCACCGCAACGTCCGGATGACTGTCGAGGAAGGGGTAGAGCACGCGCGACAGCTTCCGATGGTCGCGGAAGTGCTCCGCCAGGCGCATCGCGTTGGCGCAGTGGCGCTCCATCCGGACGGCCAGCGTCTTAAGCCCGCGCTGCTGAAGGAAGCAGTCGAACGGCCCGGGCACGCCTCCGAGCGAATTCTGAAGGAACGCGATCTTCTCCTGCAGCGCCTTGTCGCGCATGACGATTGCTCCGCCGACCACGTCGCTGTGCCCGCCGACGTATTTCGTCGTCGAGTGCAGCACGTAATCCGCCCCGAGCCTGATCGGGAGCTGAAGAACCGGCGTGGCGAACGTGTTGTCCACGCAGACCTTCGCTCCGCCGGCGTGCGCGACCTTCGCCACCGCCTCGATGTCCAGCACGCGCAACAACGGGTTCGTCGGCGACTCCAGCCAGACCAGCTTCGTCCGCGGGTCCATCAGTTTTGCGAAAGCCTGCGGCGACGTGTCCTCGGTGAACACGGGCGCGACCCCGAACGTCTCAAACACGCGCTTCATCAGGCGGAACGTCCCGCCGTAGACGTCCGCGTAGGCCAGAACCTTGTCCCCAGGCGACAGCGTCGCCAGCAGCGCCGTCGTCGCCGCACACCCGGAGGAGAAGCACGCGCACGCCGCCCCGCCCTCCAGCGAGCACAACGCATCCTCGAGCATCACCCGCGTCGGGTTGCGCGTCCGGGAGTAGTCGTACCCCTTGTGCTCCCCGGGGGAGCTTTGGGTGTACGTGCTCGTGGCGTAAATCGGCGGAACGGTCGCGCCGGTCGTCGGGTCGGGCTCCTGTCCCACGTGAATCGCGCGGGTGGCGAAGTGCATCGGCTCGAATCGGTTCATGATTCCTCTCAAAGGTTACTCGGGAGAACGAACTGCCGACCGTTACCGTCAGCGAGCGCCTGTCGGCTCTGTCCTCATCCGCAGCCCTATCGTAGTCCGCCGGGCGGTCTCCCGCGAGATCCGCCGCCAGGTCCGCATGAACGCCGAAAGCTCGATGGCGCTATCGGGGGCAAGGGCGCATGACGAGGGCCGCGACGGATAAATCCGCCGCGGCCCTTGATCCTCTTGTCCTTGCCCCTGCGTCACCGGCGAACCGTCGCCGATCCGCCGGATCCGCGGCAAGTCCTTGCGATTACCGGCACTGACGACAGTTGCGTGGCGGGATGTCGCAGCCGATCAGATCGGCCGAAACCTTGCACGCGGCGCCGTTGGCGCAGGCGTTGAAGCCCTTCAGCCGGCCCGGACAATCGTTCGCGCTACCGCACTCGCGGGTGCAGACCAGGTCGCCGCGGACATACGGGCAGGTGTCGCAGACCCGACCGCAGGCGTTGGCCTTGTTCTTCACCTTGCTCACCTGGTAAATGCACCGCGGCGTCGGCGGACCGGTCTCGCACGACAGCGCGTTGATGAACAGCGGACGGATGTCGCCACTGACGTTGCCGTAGGCGTCATCCGGGAAAAGGTTGACGCCGACGACGTTGCCCTTGACGGCCACCAGCGGTTCGCCGTCGCTCCAGCGCCCGCGCTCCACCGCGCCGCTCGTGAGCCGCACGTTGTCGCGGAACAACCCGGTGAGCGAATTGACGTCGTCGAAGTAGCACGACCCGTCGTTCGCATCCAGGTTCGCGTTCGTGTACAGGGAGCCGCCCTCGAACACGTAGGGGCTGATTTCATCGTTGATGAAACGCCCGCCCAGCGTGTTGCAGCCCTGGTTCGCCCACGCGAACACCGCGACGACCAGCCGCGCGCCCGTGTCCGCGTAATCCGCCAGCACGTCGCCGTTGGCGTTCATGTCGCCGCCGCACCCGTTCGTGAAGTACAGCACGGCGTCATACGCCTGAAGCTCGGCGAGCGACTTCCCGTCGTCGTCGTTCTCACCCACGACCGACCCGAAGCGCCCGGACGCCTGAATCCACGCCGCGATGTTCTGCGTCTGATTGTTCGGATTGCCCGTCGACCAGACCAGCACCGCCGCCCCGGCCGGATTCTGGTCCGAATCGCCGAGAAACTCGATCACCGGCGCCGGCTTCCCCTCCTGCGGCTGGATCGGACCCGTCCCGATCATCTGCCCCGACGCGACGCCCGTCAGCGCCGCCAGCATCAACATGGCCTTCAACTCTCGCATACCCTTCCTCCTCTCGAACTGTCCTACTCTCCAGGACCGTCACTTGGAACCGGAACGCTCCGGTTACACGACCTGCCGATCAAGCCGACGAACCCGCGCGCCCGCGATGCACGGACCTCTTTCAGGATTCCCGCATCTGCAACGCACCTCCGTGATCGCCTTCTTTTTTCGTTAGTAAGATGGGCCTCTCACAAGGCGTATTCGCGGTGATTCTGTCCGGACACAACGGATTCCCGGAAAGTTCATCAGGCACGATGAATCGACCGGTACAGTTGTACAGTTTCAAGGGAAGTCTAACGGATTCGGCTTGGAGACGCAAACGGAATTTGCAAATTCCCTGACGAATGAGAATCGCAGATTCAGACAAATTCTCGCGAGGGCTAATATGTGTTCAGCTTGTTAAGACGGAAGCGCGGCCCGAGATTCAGGGCGGCGAGCCTCGCAGCGATGCGCAGGCCCGTCCGCCCGTCACCGTATGCCGTCTTTGTGCCGGGTCGGACGGCAAGGCGCAACGCCCTGCGGATCGCGCGCTGGATGATTTCGCGCTCCTCCCCGCAGTTCAGAACCGAGCGACCGCCAGGCTCCCGGCCCTGCTGTCTACGTCCCACGTTCACCGACGGAACGCCGACGTAGGGCGCCTCGATGACGCCGCTGGAGGAGTTGCCGATCAGGACGTCCGCTCGGGCCAGTGCCGCCGCGAAATCGTCGCGCGGCATCGAGCGATGCACGACGACCTCGCCGGACGGGCTTTGCGCGACGTGCCGGCGGATCGCGTCGATCACGCCGTCGTGTCCGCGGTCGCTGTTGGGATAGACGATCGTCCGCCGCAGGCCGCACGCCCGCACCGCGTCCAGCACCGCCTCCGCCGCACGCCGCTCCTCGAGCGCCCCGCGCCCACTCGGATGTTGAACGATCAGCGCCTCGCCGCTCGGGCCTCGCCGCCGCCGCCGCATCCACGCCGCGTCGCGCAATTCATCCAGCCCCGGCGCCCCGACAGGAAACACACGGTTCCGCGCTTCACCGAGCCGGAGGATGCGCTGCGCGGATCGCCGCGTCGCGGGAAAATGAACGTGGGCGAGCTTCGTGATCGCATGACGGAGCGCGTCGTCGATGTCGCCCGGCGCCCGATCCCCCCCGTGAACGTGCGCAACGCAGCGCCCCGTCGTGACGCCCGCGACGGCGCCCGCGAACGCCTCGATCCGATCGCCGAGCACAAGCACGACGTCGCAAGCCTCGCCGACGAGAAACCGCCCGATCCCGCACACCCCGCGCGCCACGCCCTCCGCCGCGTCCAGCGCGTCGTCGCGCCCGCGCTGCATCGGGATGCGCGCGTCGATCATGAACCCGTCCGCGTCGATGTCCCGGATCGTCCGGCCGAACTTGTGCAGCAGGTGTGCGCCGGTCACGATGAGGCGCAGCTCCAGCTTCGGATGTTCACGGATCGCGCGGAGCGTGGAGCGCAGCAACCCGTATTCCGCGCGCGTCCCCGTCACCACCGCGACGCGGCGCCGCCGGGCACGCCCGCTCATTCGATCATGTCCCATGTCAGAACCGTGTCACGCAGCGCCGTCGCAACGAGGCGTCGGTCCAGCAACTTCTCGAAGTCGCTCGGTTGTACTCCGCCGCCGGGGCGCTTGAACGCCAGCATATCCGCCGTCAGCACCGTGCCCGCCGGAATCTCCCGCGCCGCGACGACGCTGCGCCGGGCGACCCGTCGCACATCCGCCTCGCAAAGCTGATAATCCAGACCGCCCTGTCCCAAGGCGCTCTCCGCAGTCCGGAGATTCTCGACGTATGCGCGGAATCCCGCCGGATCCAGCGACGCCGCATGATCCGGACCGGCCAGCCCCCGATCCAGCGTCAGATGCTTTTCGATGACGCACGCCCCTCCAGCCACGGCCCACGCCCCGGTCTGCACAGACGTGGTGTGATCCGAGTAACCGACGGGTCGGCGATATCGCCGCTGAAGCGCGCTGATCCGCCGCAGGTTCGCTGACGCGCACGTCGTCGGGTAGCTGCTGACGCAGTGCATGAGAATCAGGCGGTCGAAGGCGCCGGCCCGACGACACCGCGCCGCCGCCGCGTCGATCTCCGCCGCCGTCGCGGCTCCGGTAGAAAGAAGCACCAGCAATCCTGTCCGGCACGCCGCGTCAATCAGCGGCGCGCACGTCAGATCGGTTGAAGCGATTTTGATCGCGGGCGCGCCCAACTCCCGGACACGGCGCACTTCGTCGATCCCGAAGGGCGTGGCGAGAAAATGCACGCCGCGACGGCGACAACGATCTCGCAGGTTCGCCCACGCACGATCCGGAAGCTCCAGGCTCTCAAGAAGCTCGACCTGATCTCGCGCGGCGATCGTCGCACGTTGATACTGCGCCGTCGCCGCGCCCCGCGCGGTCAGCACGTCGGCGCGGAACATCTGGAACTTCACCGCGTCCGCGCCGGCCTCCGCCGCCGCGTCGATCAACTCCAGCGCCGCCGCCTCCGATCCGTCGTGATTGACGCCCGCTTCCGCGATCACGTACACCCGGTGACCCGCGCCGACGCGGCGCTCGCCGATCCGCACGGCGTCCGCCGCTGATTCGCCGGTTCCGCCCTCCAACGCCGCCTCCGCCACGTGCAGGTCCAGCGCGTCGTCCACGTCCACCGCATCCGAAGCGTCCTGCACCACCGCCCGGCGATCCGCACCCAGAAACGCCTGCCCGTCGTCGGGTCGCCGCAGCGCCGAAAAAAGCGACGCCCGCGTCACCGCCGCCGCTGCCCCGTCGTGATAGTACAGCGGCTCCAGATCCTGACGCCGGTAAATGCCGTTAGGGCGCAGCGGCGTCATGCGGTCGCCGTCCAGCCGGTGCAGCCAGTCCGGGTGGTGCTTGCCCACCCGCGCGACGGAGCGCACCGAGTCCGCTCCGGTGTGCAGAAGGTGCGCAACGACCCGGTCGATCAGACCGGGGGCACGCACGGGGATGTTGCCGTAAAGAAGCACAACCGCGTGAACTGTCCGGCCGTGGCGAGCCTCCCACGCCTCCACCGCATGCCGCGCGGCGTCGTCCACCCGCGCCTCGTCCGTCGCCAGAACCGCCGGACGATCGATCACCTCGATGCGATATCGGTGGGCCAGCGCCTTGGCGGGTTCGCTGTCGGTGCTCAGCACCGCCGCCGTCAGCGAGCGTGCGGCCAGTGCGTGATCGAACGTGTACTCAATCAGCGCCCGTCCGCACAGGGGAAGGACGCATTTTCCGGGAAGGCCTTTGCTGCCGGCGCGAGCGAGGATAATGCCCAGAACGTTCATCCTGGGGTTATCGGTCGCGCGGAGAACACGACTTGACGAACGTCAGGCGGCCGAGAAAACCGCTCCGAGCGTCGGCGGCAGAAGCTGACGCAGCTTGGCGACGGCGCGTTTCTCGATCTGGCGCACGCGCTCCTTCGTCACGCCGTAACGCCGGCCGAGGTCTTCCAGCGTCGCGCCTTGGCCGTCGGGACGACCCAGACCGAAATGCTCCGTGACGACCTCACGCTCCCGCGGACTGAGCTGCTCCAGCCCCCGGCGGATCGCATCCCGCACGTGTGCCACGTCCATCTCGCTGGCTTCGACCGTCTGCCCGTCGGGCGCGGCGGCGAGAAGTTCGTCCTGGCCCGTCACCTGCGTCATCGCCCGGTAACGCTCTTCCGGGATCGTGCGCGCATAATTCTTCATCACCGCCCACGAAGCGTAGGTGCTGAAGCGGAAACCCCGCGAGAAATCGAACTTCTCGACCGCCCGCATCAGCGACACGTTCCCGTCGCTGACCACCTCGAAGAACGCATCGCTGCGCCCTACGTGCCGTTTCGCGATGCTCACCACCAGCCTCAGGTTCGCCTGCACGATCCGATCTCGGTAAAACCTCGCGCGGCGGAACCACCCCGAGATCTCCCCCACCTCCTCTGGCGACGCGCTGAACCCGCGGATCGACGCCAGGCGGCGGTGAATCTTGTACTTGACGTAGTTGTACCGCCGGAAGATATCCTGCTCCTGCTCGGGAGAAAGCAGAGGCGTCCGGTAAAGCGAACGAAGATAGGCGGGCAGGTCCGCATCCGGCGTCGGCCCCCCCGCAACGGCGCACGCCGGTTCGGGAACGTCAAGGATCAGAGCGTCCGCGTTCGGGGCGTCGAAAAGCGCGTTGTATACAAACTCGACTTTCTCACGCTTCCAGAGACGCACCTGAATCTCAGCCAACGCCTCCGCCGCCTGCCGCGGCGTCAGGTTGAACGCCTTGGCCAGCGCCTGCTCACTGTCCCCAGCCTGATGCGCATCCCACATCGCCTGCTGCTGCGGCGTGAGCACCGGCTCATGCTCGGATGCGAACACCGCCGTCGCCTTGTTCGCGCGGTCATAACGACGGAGCGTATACCGGATTGTCTCGATCGCTCGGCCCGTCTCGGCGGCGATCATCCGCGCGGTCTCATGAAGCTTGAGCTTGCGCTCTCCGACGAGTTCTTTCGCCCGCTCAATGATCCGGCAGCGCTCGTCGTCGGTGAGCTGGCGGAACGAAGCCGCCTTCGCCACCAGTTCCGCGTTGTTCGCCTTGAACCGCTCGACGCCCTTTTGCGGGAAGATCAGACGGCAGACCCCGTCTTCGCACATCACCCGGACGCCCAGCAACCCGCGCCGACGCCAACGCCGGATCGTCTTGGTCGAAACCGAAAGTTGCTTCGCGACGTCCTCCTGCGTTCCGCCTTGATCGACGAGCGCCGAAACCGGCAACTGCTCCCGCCGCGTGATGAACTCCGCCATCACCACCAGGTCGGCGATCAACGCCTCGCCCGGAATCGAAGCGGAAGGGTCCGTCCCCCGCTTGTGATACCCCGTCACGCGAAAGCAAACCCAGTCGAAGGGGTATGACTTGTCAGGCCGAACCAAGGCGAGCACCGCCTCGATGCCTTCGATCTGGCGCGGGCGGAGGCGCTTCGGCGACAGCGTCAACTGATGCGCAAACCGCGCAATGTCGCTGTTAAGGAAAGCCGGCATGTCGTCTTCCTTTTCGGGCTGTCGGAGTCCCCGCTTCCGATCGACAACACAGGATGCGCCACCCGAGGAACAGGCGCCAGTTCGCCTTTGACGGCGATCCTCCCTGCTTTCCCAGGATTCATGCTCATTCCTGACGTTGCGCGGTTGCGGCTCCCCCAAACCTGTCTCGCTGGTCAAACTGCCCCGCTCGGGAAGAAAGACGATAGATAAGACCGATGCTTCCCGTATTGATTATCGCCAACCCCGTCGCCGGGGTCAAGCCCTTTTCAGCGACGTTCGAGCACGTCCAGCCGCTCCTTCAGCGGCGCCGTCAGGGGGGCGTCATCCCGACCGTCCAAGGCGCTCCGGTAGTTTTCCCGAACCTCCGCCAGAAGCCCCAGATCCCCGAAAAGCACGAAAAGGTAGCTCGTGCCCGCATACCCGGCGGTGACCGTCCAGTGCCCGGAAAGCTGCCCGTGGACGCTCTGGAGCACTTCGGAGGCGGCCTGAGCCGCCTGTCGACCCTGTTCCAACCGGGTCTGGACCGCTTCGCTGAGCCGTGTCACCACATCCCCCGGAAGCTGAAGCAGTTCGGCCGCGGAATTCACAACGTTCTGCTGGTCTCGAGCGGAAGCGTGCGCCTGCTGAAGGATCCACGCCTCGCCCGCCAGCGCCTCAGCCTGCTCCGTCCTGAGATGATAAACCACGTCCGAAGCCTCGCTCATCAGCGTGTACGCCGAGAACTCCGCCTGCGTCGGCGAGACTTCTCTCGCCCTCTCCGCCGCCTCCCGCAGGCGCCCCTCCGCCCCATCAAATGCCGTCTTGAATGATTGCGCGGATCTCTTGAACAAGCTGATCGCTGTCGCCTCATACTCCGACGCCTGTGCATCCAGCGCGATCAGCCGTTCCAGTGCCGCAGCGCCTTCGCCTCGCAGCGACGCCAGAGTGTCTCCGGCAGCCTTTTCCTGTGCCGCCCACTCCGCTTTGTCCGCCGTCAAACGCGCCTTCCGATCCGTCAGATCGACCAGTGTCGCGCCCACCAGCTTCATCGCATCCGTCACCCGGTTGAGCGCGGCTCGGTAATGATTCAACCCCAGCGACGGCGAAAGCGATCCGCCGCCCCCGACTGCCACCAGTTTCCCGTCCACGTAATCCCCCGGCGGATCGACCCCGGCATCGGCATAAGCGCCGAACTCTGCCATATGCGCCGCCTTCAGCGCCGCCTGATAGGCATCGGCATGCCGCTCGTACTCAGCCTTGAAGGCCTCAAACCCCTCAGGACGGGAGAAGTCCTGTCCTCGGGACAGCAGGTCGTCCATCGCCGCCCGAGCGGAGTCCGCGGCGGCTCTGGCCTGTGCGAGCTGACCCTCAAGCCGGGTGATCGACGCATTGATCGAGGCCGATTCCGCCGCGAGCTTCGCCCGGTCCGCCTCCGCCGCGGAAACCTGCTCCTGAACCGCGGCGAGTTGCTCGTCGATGCGGGACGTCGTCACGACCGAGGTCGCCGGCTGCACCGCGCGCACGCGCTCCGCCAGGGACGACAACGCCGACAGCGGGTCGTTGATCGCCGCGCGGGCGAGCGCCGCCCGACGCGCTTCCTGCCGCGCCTGATGATAAAGAATCACGCCCTTGAGGCGGTTGCCCGTCACATGCTGCGCCGTCGTCGCTCCCCCAACCTCGACCGACAGGGCGCTTTCGACGGCGTCGAGCGCTTCCTTCAGAAGCTTGCTGTTGTCCGCGAGCACCCGCTCCTGCAAAGCGATCCCCTCGCGGATCTGGCTTTCCGTCCCGCCGCGCGGCTGGTACTTGCCCTCAGGATCGAAGTGCCCGAGAGCGGCTTCCAACTCTTCACCGTAGATCGCCTGAAACTCCTCCCCGCCGATCCGCTCCCCCGCGTCTTTCAACGTCAGGTCCACGTTCGACCCGGCAAGATCGGCGATCAGAAGCGACGTCATGTGCAGCGACGGGTTGTAAGATGCAAGCAGACGACGCGCCTTCTCGACATGTCGATCCGCCTCACGATCAGCGCGCCGCTGCGCCGGTTCCAGCCGCGGCGCGACGATCGTCCCGAAACCGCACACCACGAGTGCGGCAATCAACGCGAATCCTGCTTTCGCCTGTCCGTTCACGAAGGTCTCCCCTGGTCGGCCGCCGCCCGCGCCGCCTCAAGTCCCGCAGCTTTATCCGCATTCCGGCGTCCGGGGCATCGACAACCGCTCCGAAGCTGTACTTATGCTAAGGCAGTCCGAACGCGCTGAACACAAGGCTGTTGATGATGTTCGTTACCCCCGCCGAGACCAGCCCGGCGAACAACTCCTGCGCCGTGGTCTGACAACTGGCGGCCTGCATCAACATCGCCCCGCACGCCAACGCCTTGATGCTCCGCAACCCACATTTGTGCCATCCCGCCTTCATGCTCACGTCTCCGTCCCGCCGCATGCCGGTTATCAAAAGACATGCGCGGCGGGAATCGTAGCGTATCCCCCGATTGTGGAAAAGCCGACGACCTCCGCGACGCCGACGGTCGTCCGCCCGGTATGAATCCGCACTCCCGGCAGGCGGCGACCGGCTTGCAGCGCCGGCCTTTGCGCAGCGCCCCTGGCTGCGGATCGACGCACCCCCCGGGCTCATTTCGTTAAAAGGAGGCTGGCTCTGATGAGGGCGACTCTCCAAGCGTGCTGGCTGCACGCTCAAGGCCAACCTCCCGTGTCCGCGCCGCGCCTTCCGGGGGAGAGGCAACGAGTTCCGGCGCCCGCAGGTTTTGCCCGGCTGCATCAACCCTCGTGATTTCAACGACTAGCGCCGCCGGCCTCGTTTCTGGTTGCCGCCCTTTTCGGAAAACAGGCGAGTTTATTCGGTCTTTTTGAATAATCCCAAACTAACTATATACGCCTGAGATATTTTGCCTAATTTGCCAAATACTCCCAAATTGAATGATTGAAGCCCCCTTTGCGGTCCGAAGTATCTGGAATGCTCGCCTTGAGCATGACCGCCTTGGAAGGGCGGCGGGCGAACCGGGAGGGTCGTTCGGAAACGCAGGAGGGTCCTGCATTTTTTCGATCTTTATCTTCAGTTCTTCAGGAGTCGCGCGATGGCCAAGCGGGAGGTTTCGATCGAGACGCTGTGGAAGCGCTATCTGAAAGGGAGGGACGTCGAGCTTCGGAACAAGATCGTGGTTCACTACATGCACCTGGTTCACACGCACGCGGCGAGACTTTCCCGGAAGCTGCCCGCCCAGGTGTCTTACGATGAAATCTGCAGTGCCGCGTTCGACGGTCTGATCGAGGCCGTCGAAGCCTACGACCCCTCGCGCAAGGCCAAGTTCGAAACCTTCTGTCAGCAACGCATCTCGGGCGCCGTGATGGACTGGCTGCGCAGCCTCGACCCGCAAAGCCGCACCGTCCGCACCTTCGAGAAACGCCGCACGATGGCCGTCGAAGCGCTCGATGTCGAGCAGGAAACGCCCCCCAGCCAGGAGCAGGTCGCCGCAAAGATGGGCATCACGGTCGGGCGCTACCAGCAGCTTTCGCGCCTTTCCCAACTCGGCCGCGAGGTGCATTTCAGCGCGATGGAGCCGCCGGATGATCGCCACCACAACGGTTCCGGACGCACCTGGGACGTGCGCGACCCGCACGGACGCGAGCCTTCCACCCCCGTCGCCCGCAGCATGTTGACGGATTTCGTCACCCGCGGACTGGCCCGCGAGGAGCGCCTCGTCATTGTTCTTTACTACTTCGAGGGGATGACGATGGCCGAGATCGGACTGGTTCTGAATCTCTCGGAGTCCCGCGTCAGCCAGATTCACAAGGAGATTCTCGAGCGCCTTCGCGGCAGGTTCGGGCATGAACTTCAGGAGGAGCTTGTTGCCTGACCCCCGCGATCCCGAGCGACAGCAGAATTCGCCGGAACGAGGACGTGAATGACTCACGTCCTCTTTTTTTGGGTTTCCTTCCCGCTGAAATCAGCACCACCGGACAGATCCGCCGCCCCTCGAGCCGAACGGAACTCCGGCGAGAAGGTCAGGCAGGTTCCTCGAGCCAGCTTATCGCCGCGCCGGCGACACGCGGGTCGAACTGGGATCCAGCGCCGCGGCGCAGTTCGCCGATCACCCGATCCACCGGGTACGGCGCCTTGTAACACCGCCGGGAGCGCATTGCATCCACCGCATCGGCGACGGCGAGGATGCGCGCGCCGATCGGAATCCGGTCGCCGGACAAGCCGGCCGGATATCCCCGGCCGTCAAAGCGCTCATGATGGTGCAGAATGACCGGCAGCGCGGTCCGCAGCGAACTGAGCGGATTCAGAATCTCCAGCGCGGCCTCCGGGTGTCGCTGCACGACGGCGAACTCCTCGTCCGTCAGCGGGCCGGGCTTGCACAGGATCGCGTCCGGGATGCCGATTTTGCCCACGTCGTGAAGAGTCGCCGCCTGCTGAAGCACGGCGAGTTGAGTCGGCGTCAACCCCAGCCTCTCGCCCAGGACCGCCGCGTACCGCGCCACCGTGTGCGAGTGCCGGCTGGTGAAAGGATCCTTCGCCTCGACGGCGGCAATCAATGCGGCGGTCGTCTGCTCAATCTGGTCCTGAAGTTCCCGGCGCGCACGCCGCAGGCACGTCGTGACATGATCGACGGCATCTGAGATATCGTCCGCCAACTCCCCGGGAAGCGCCGCGTCGGGCGCCGCGTCGCCCGCCGGCGCGACGGCGCCCGCGAACTGATCGGCAAGAAGCCGGAGCACATGTGCAGCGGAAGGCCGCTTCCGCGGATCCACGCTGACATGCGCCAACCGTGCATCCCCCGGCGAGACCTCGGTCGATCCCGCTTCAACGACGCGCCACCCGTTTCCGGTCAACGCACGCTCGATGCGGAACCTCAGACGCTGCGGATCAGCGCCCGGCAGCGAAATGAGAATCCCACCCGACCCGTCGTCCGTCACGAACCCGTCGCGGCCGACCGACCGGCGAAGTTCATTCATCACATTCCAGGCGGCGGACGCCGGGGGAGGATCGTCCGGAAATCTCACCGCCGCGACAACCAGCGGCACCGGATTCATCAAGCATGACGCGCGGACCGTCGCATAATGCTCCGCCCAGCGCCGCAATCCGCCGGCGCCGAGTCTCCACATTGCGATGTCGCCGGACGCGCCGGATGAGTCCAGCGCTTCGGTCTGCGGAACGAGCCTGAGATGATTCTGCTGCCCGAGCATCATGTCTGAGGCAGGTATCGTCGGTTGCCCGCGGGGGAGTTAGAGACGCGCGGGTTAAGGGAACGTCGATCCGGAAGGTTCCCCTCGCACTACGTCTGAGTAAACCACGAGCGACGGGCGAACCTGCCGCTTCTGATCGGACCTGCCCCGGCGGAAGCGATCGCCGCGGGAATCCCCCGCTCTTATTGCCCCGCAATCAGCGGCGGATCGCAGCGCACCTGCGCCGGTTCGCGGGCGTTGCTGAAGGACACGACGGTGATGTCATGCGCCGCGAGGTTGCGGATCGCGTGCCCCGTTGCGGGCGGAATCCGGAAAAGAGCCGGATCATCCGCTGCAATCAATTCCCGGACGATCTCGGTTTCGCCGGGCGGCCTCCACGCCAGTTCCGCGGGGCCGTCGCACACCAGCATCCACTCCGTCGAGTCCGGATGACGGTGATTCCCCCGGATCGCGCCCGGTTTGAGGGAGACGACGTGCAGACTGCCCGGAGCGAATTCCGCGTCGCCGGTCATTTTCAGCGGGTTAGCCCCCCAACCCCGCACGTCGCGCCACGTCTGCAACGGGTCGTGAATGCGGATCACACGCGGTGCCTCAGACGCCTTCTTCATGCTTCCCCCTGAATGCGTTCCCGCTCCGGTAGCCCCGTCCTCCGCCCCGGCATCACTCCTCAATCCACGCGCCGATCGTCACGAAGACACGCACCGTCCGACCCTGCATCGGGTCGAACACCGCGCTGAAACACAACGCCCGGCGGGCCGCCCGGACTTTCGGCATCGGCAGACCGGCCTCCGTCGGATGCGCGAACACCCAGCCTCCGGTATCCGAATCCCGACCGATCGGCTCCAGGGTGAGTTTGCCGAAGCGCTCGCGGTCGAGATTGAGTTTCGTTGACGGCGTCGCGGACCGGCGGGAAATCAGGTTCAGGACTTCCGCCGTCAGCACATCCGCGACCGCCTCGCGCTCCTTCTCCCACGCGGTGCGGAACGCCGTCACCACGTCCGGTGGCGCAACTTCTGCGCCGCCCAGCTTCACCGGAAGCGAGCGTCCCTCCGGAACCAGCGTCACGCCCGCACCGCTTCGCGTCGGCAGTTCGCGGAGGAAATTCCGCGCGGACGTGCTCGCCCCGTCGCCGAGCGCGAGATCCGCGTACTCAGCGCCGTCATCGGCGCAAGCGCCGCCGCGCACGATGTCCGCCCGCGCACTGTCGTCACAGGGGCAGACGATCTTCAACCGGGCGCATCTGGCCTGCCCCTCGACATGCGCGTGAAGCATCATCCCCGCCAGCAGCCCGTCATTCCCGCCGACGTCCAGCCGGGCGAACCCTCCCTCCTCGAAGGCGATGATCCTCCCGTCGATCGGCTCCTTCAGCAGGAACCCCCGCCACGCTTCGGGCAACTCCGGATCCCCTGTCACGCGACGCGTGGCATCCCCGCGGCGCAGCAGCGCCCAGCCCTGCGGTCCGTCGCGCGGCTCCTCCCCGAGGTTGATCGCGTTGCACAAGCGGATGATCTGCCCATCCGGGATCAGGTACCGTCGCTCGCCCCACGGCACAATCCTCCAACGCACCGGCAGCTTCGGATACGACACCGCCGCCGCGTCGACCTCAGGCTCCAACTCAGCGACGCCCTCCCGGATCGACCAGCGTCCTTCATGTCTCGCCGCCGCCTCGCACACTTCGTCATACCGGAACTGTCCGTCCGCGCGCAGGCTCAGGACGAGCGTTCCCTCATGATCGCACTCTCCCTCGTAGTCGCCGAGAAACCGCGACCGATCCGGCTCGACCGCCGCGCGGCATGCGATGACCGCCGCGACGGAACCCACGATCGTCGACAATGAAGCCCTTCCGTGTCGCATGATTCCTTAGAATGCTCCGACGCCCTTCTGAGCACCAAGTCTAACCCGGTCCGCCGCTGCCGGCATCCGCCGACCCCCCGGAATCCGGCATAAAGCCGGATCGCCTTTGACCCCCCCTCAGCCCTTCTTATACTCACCTGCGGGGTTCACCGAAGGCGCGGGCGAGCGTCTCCCGCACGGAAGGCGGTCACGCTTGGCGACGACCCGGCTCGGCGATCCTCGGGGAGTATTGTCAGGTGTCGCAGCACGGTCACGAATCAGCGTCTACCGGCCAGAGTCTGGCGGATAAGAATTACTTCCTCGTTCGCCGACTGCACTCGCTGGCGGGGATCATTCCCGTCGGGGTGTTTCTCTGCGTCCACCTGATCACGAATGCGTCGATCCTCGGCGGCGGCGAGGCGTTTCAGAAGCAGGTGGCGAAGATCCACGCCCTCCCGGCCCTGAAGTTCGTCGAAGTGTTCGGCATCCTGCTGCCGCTCGGATTTCACGCCCTTTTCGGTTTGAAGATCTGGATGTCGGGGCGCTCGAACGCCCAGCAGTACCGCGAGCGCGCCAACATCCGTTACACCCTCCAGCGCATCACCGGCGGCATTGCCTTCGTCTTCATCCTCTACCACCTCTGGCACATGCACTGGATCGGCGCTCCCCTGGGCGGCGGGAAGTTCGTCTTCGAGGAAGGAACCACGGCGTCCGCCCGCACGACAGCCGAAGCGATCCAGGCGTCGGCGTGGATCGCGCCGTTCTACGCCCTCGGCATCATCAGTTCTGTTTTCCACCTCTCCAACGGACTGTGGACAGCGTTGATTACCTGGGGTCTGACGATCCGACCGCGCACGCAGCAGGTCGCCGGGTACATCTGCACCGCCTTCGGCCTGCTCCTCGGCGCCGCCGGTCTGGGGGCGCTCGCCGGATTCAGGAATTTCAAGCCCGCCGAATCCC
>BOJX01000075.1 GCA_016860685.1 Planctomycetota bacterium | reverse complement strand
GTATCAGGTGATCTACCTGACGACCGGCAACGCGCCGGCCACCTGCGCCCAGCCGATGCTGTGGGGCCACGGCGCCGGCCGTCCGGGCACCTCGAGCGAGGAGCAGTGGGACGACGACAATCCGCGTAACGGCTCGTATCAGGCGGAAGAGTGCTACAGCTACGCGTTCGGCGTGTGCCCGGATCCGCTGGGTGCGTCCCACTCGTTCGGTGACGGCACGGACAACTGCGGTGGCGGTGGCAGCTGCGCCAGCAACGGCTGCAACGGGAACGAGAGCCTCAAGGCTTCGGCCCGTGCGAAGGGCTGCGGTTGCCAGGTCAAGGGCGTCCTGAAGAACGGCACGCCGGGTTCGGTGTACGGCATCCAGCTCCCGAGCGGTCAGTGCGTCCAGACCGCGGCGAACAACCGCGGCAAGGCGAAGGCCAAGGAGTGCCCGTCGGTCAGCGGCAACGTGTCCGTCCCGACGTGCGGTCTGAGCCGCGCGGTCAACTGCCCGTGAGTTGGCTTGAACAAGGTTGGCTCAGTTTGCGTCGGATTCGTCCTTCGCGAATGAGCAACGTCTGAATCGCCGACCCCGCTGGTCATGCACCAGCGGGGTCGGTTCGTTCTGTTCATCTCGTGTGAGCGATGTTCATCAGCGCGCCGCGTCTTTACGAATCGAAGAAGTCGCGGCGCGAGGTCTCGGGCTCGTTCGTCGAGGTCAATTGCGCGACGATCCGCGGCGACGGGGCGATGTCTGCGTTCTTCGGTCATAAGCGAGGCGCTTTCACCGGGGCGACGCGCGACCGCGCTTCAGGAGCTTCTCGGGGAGCGGGCCAAGGCGATCGACGAGTTCGATCGCGTTCAGCTTGCCCACGTCGCTCAGGTCTGCCGCGAATCCCCCACGCTTTCCACCGCCGGCCGTCGCCTCTTCGGCGCCTCGCGGGCCCGTCGCGGCTCGTCGAACGACGCGGACCGTCTCCGCAAATACCTCGCCCGCTTCGGGCTGAACTGGCGGGCTTTGAAGTCGTCGTCCTCTGGCGGCGTCTGAGCCAAGTGAGTGCCTCGTCTTTGCCGCGGCGCAGTTGAGGGTTTCACTTCGCCTCACGAAACCCGCCCGGCGGAGCGCGAATGCGCCGAGGCACGGAATCGGCGCGGCAGCTTGACTTCAGAGTCCGGGCGTCGCAGAATCCGCCGCCCGGTCATCGGCGAGGCCGACCGGGATGGCGTTCAAGGAGAGGTGCCGGAGCGGCTGATCGGGCTGGTTTCGAAAACCAGTGTGCGGGCAACTGCACCGGGGGTTCGAATCCCCCCCTCTCCGTGCCGCTTCCGCGCTCCCGCATCCTTCAGAGCGGTCTTGTGAGATGGAGGCGCGGGCGTCGTATGCGCATCACCGGCGCGTCTGCGGCGCGCAAGGGCGACATGGATGCGGTTCAAAACCTTCGGAGAAGCGGGAAAGAAGAACGCTTGCTTCCCCTTGACCTTGCTGCGCGACGTTAAGGGCGGGCGGGCGCGGTTGGTTTTTTGCGGGGGCGAGCAGGTTCGGAACGCGCGGTGGGAATGAGCCGATGTCCACGCTGCTGACGGCGGATCAGGTTCGCGTCGAATACGGGCCGCTGGTGGCGGTCAACGAGGTGTCGTTTTCGCTGGAGGGCGGGCAACTTCTGGGACTCGTCGGGCCCAACGGTGCGGGCAAGACCACGTTGATGCGCGTGCTCGCCGGTCTGATGAGCCCGACGCGCGGCGAAGCGCGGGTGATGAACAAACCGGTGCTCGGCAAAGACGTGGACGTCCGCCGCGAGGTGGGGTTCGCCCCGGATTCGCCACCGGCGTACGAGGACATCAGTCTGGTGACGTTTCTGCGGTTTGTCGCCCTTTCGTACCAGCTTGACCGTCAGGAGGCCGAGGAGCGCATCGACTTCTGGCTGGAGCGCCTCTGGCTGGAGGACAAGCGCGATGTGCGCATCGGCCAGTTGTCTCGCGGGATGAGGCAGCGCGTGACGCTGGCGCGGACGTTCCTGCCCAACCCGCATGTGCTGCTGCTGGACGAGCCGCTCACCGGGCTGGACCCGGCGGGCCGGGTGCAACTGCGTGGCGTGCTCGCCAGTCTGCGGGACCAGGGATGCGCGATGATCGTGTCGTCGCACATTCTGACGGACCTCGAGGCGGTCTCGACGCACATCGCGATCCTCGAGCACGGCCGGCTGATCCGCTTCGGTCCGACGCACGCACTGCACGGGGACACCGAGGGGCGGCGGCGCTACGTGATCCGGTGCGTCGGCGGCGTGGGGGGCTGCGCCGACCGGCTGGCGGCGTGGCCGGACATCACGGACGTGCGCGGAACCGACGGCGCGGTGACGTTCGAGTATCATGAGGACGACGAAGCGGCGGCGGCGTTACTGGCGGAGCTGGTGCGCGAGGGTCTGCGCGTGTCGTCGTTTCATCCGTTGCGCGAAGGCCTCGAGGAAGCGTACCTGCGCTCGGGGTTGCGGCAGGTGGATTAGCGCTTCGCCGCATCTCAAAGTGAGCTGCAACCTTCAGGTCGCGCGGAGCCTCGGGTTCCGGGGAGTTTCGTCCGACGTGGTCGTCTTGCGGAGTACGATCGATCGGGTCCGGGATAGGTCTGGTATGCTGTATTGCCGAGTTGGACGCGGGTTCAACCCTCTCGGAGCGGAGGGAACCAGAAGGTTTCCTGACCCCTAACCTCGCTGAGCGACGTCAAGGGCGGGCGGACAAGGTTTAGTTTTGAGACCTCGTTTAACGGGATCAGCACGGAGCGTTGGAGCGTGCGGACCGGAGGTCCACGGTCCGGGGAATGCATGTGCGGGCCGGAGGTCCGCGGAGAGCGAGGAATGCGAGAGCCGTTTCAGTCGCCGGCGCCGCTGATCTATGTGCAGGGACACCTGCAGGGCGGACCGCGTCGTTTCGCGGCGATCGCGGTGGCGTACGTGGCGATCGCCGGTTTCGCGATGGCGGTGGCTCGCCGGTTGACGTCTTCGCGCCTGACGTGGGCGGACATCGCCGACGGGGCGCTGAAGACCGTGGCGATTTCGCAGGGGTTCATCCTGATTCTCGTCGGATCGAACATGATCTACCGGGCGCTGTTCCGGGATTTTCAGTCGCGGATGATCGAGTCGCATCGCCTCTCGCCGATGTCGAACACCAGCGTGGTGACGGGGTACTTGTTCGGCGGTCCTCTCCAGGCGCTGCTGCTTTTCGGGCTGAACGTGCTGCTGGGGTACGCGCTGGGGTTGATCGCGCAGGCGCCGGCGAACTCCTGGTTCGGCGGCAACGCCCTGCTCCTGACCGGCGCGGTGATGATCTGGTCCTTGACGATCTTCTGGGGGGTGGGCGTCGGCAAACCGGTCAGCCCAGTGGGACCGCTGATCGGGCTGGGATTCTCGGCGCAGCTTCTCTTCGTGTTCGTGCCGGGGATGGCGCTGTTGTTCGGCGTTTACGGATCATCGCTGGCGGTGTGGGTGATGCTGGGGCAGGGTTCACCCGGTCCTGCCGCGATCGCGCTGGTGGCGGCGACGAACCTCGTGTTCGCGCTGTTCTGGCTGAACGCCGCGTGCGCCCGGTATCGTCGGCCTGATCTGCCCGCGATCAATGCGTTGCGCGGGACGGTGCTGCTGCTGATGTGGCTGGCGGCGTCGACCGTGGGCATCCGCGCGTATCAGCAGGTGGCGCAGACGCGGGCGTTCGCGAACGTCCTCCCGGATGTGCCCGAGGCGCTGATTCACTGGCTGGTGAGTCTGGGCGCGTCGATGCTGCTGGCGTTCATTCCCTTGCGCAACGCGGTGATCCTGCGCAACATCGCCCGGCAGGGGACGCGCCTGCGCGACTGGAGCGACCGGTTTCCGCCGCTGGCGCTGCTGGTGATTCTGGATCCGGTATTGATCTGCGGCGTCTCGGCGCTTCTGGGCGTCGATGTCTGGAGACCGATGATCGACGAGTACACCTGGAGTCTTCCAGAAACCACGTTTAATCAGGCTGCGCTGCGGGCGTGGTCGGCGACGTTTCTGGCATGCCTCTTTGCATGCGTGACGATGACGGCGTTGTCGATCCTCGAGCGCCGGCGGCGCAGTCCGGCGCTGTGGATGACGATCCTGATTCTCATGCTGATCTGGATGTTCCCGCCGGCTTTCGACGCCGGTCGGGCGGCGCTCCAGCGCACGAGCGGAACGTGGCTGGCGGGAGCGTCGCCCTTCGGGACGATCAAGATCGCGTGGTCGGCGTCCGACCGGACGACGCTTATACCGGGTCTGATCGCGCAAGGCGCGGTCGCGGCGCTGCTGCTGCTGCTGTCAGGCCTGGGGAACCGGACCGCCGAACAGGCGACAACGCAGGGCGCGGCTGCGGGCGTCTGATCCGCCGCATCACCCACGCGGGACGTAATGACCGATCCACCCGCCTGACCGGGGGTTCCCCGCGCCTTCCGCCGCCACCTGAACACGCTGGCCCGGACCGTCGACCCAACCGCTACCTCACGAAACCTTTCGACGGGCGAACGCTGCTCGGCCCCGCTCGACGACGTGATCGAAGAGGCGCAGGTTTAGTGCGCGAGTCATAACGGCGTTGCGCAAGCGCCAGGATCGCGAAGCTTCACTTCGCACGTGCGGACCGAAGATCCGCGGTCCAAGGCCCGCAATTCTCGGGCTAGTCGATCGGTGCGAGGCGGATGTTGCGGAAGTGAATCTCGGCGCCTTCGGATTGCAGGCCGATCTTTCCGGGGATTTCCTGTACGTCCCACGCCTCGTTGAGCGTCTCGCCGTTGACGTTGAGCGTCACGCGCCCGTGATCAACGACGATCTCGTACTCGTTCCACTCTCCGATCGGGCGCTCGGCGAAATGCGTCTTCCGCGTGTTGCGGCCGTTCAGCCGCTCCGCGACCGTCGTCATCGGAAATTCGTCGATGTTCCAGAAATCCCCCGCGTTTCCGCTTTGAAGCTGGGCCTCGACCGATTTCGGCCAGACCTTGTCCGGCGCCTGCATGCGCAGCAGCACGCCGCTGTTGCCTGCCTGCTTCGTCACCGGGCTGAAGCGCCACTCCAGCTTGAGCACGAAGTTCGTGTAATCCTTCTCCGTCCGGATGTAGCCGACGGGGTTGCCCTTGCACACGATGACGCCGTCCTGCACCGACCAGACGTCTTCGAGTTTTCCGCCGTCGGGGAGGACGGCCTTCCAGCCGGACATGTCCTTGCCGTTGAACAGCGCGGTCTGCCCGGGCATCGGCGCGGCGAAGTCGCGAATCTTGATGTTGCGGAATGAGACCGTGTTGCCGTGATCCTGGAGGGCGATGTGCCCGCGCGGGAGGACGCCGAAGCCCTCGTACGACTTGAATTTGCTGGCGGCGATGCGCTCCCGCCACTGCGGGGTATCCGTTCGGCACTCGATGATCTTCACGCCGTTGAGAAAGTGCTGGAGAAGCCCCTCTCGCAGAAGAATCCGCGAGTGATTGAACTCGCCGACCGGACGCAGCGTCTTGTTCTCCGGCGGGGCCTGAAGATCGTACAAGGCCCCGGCGGAGTGCATGTCCGTCGGTTTCGCGCCGTGACCGGCGTCGTCGAAAACCTGGATCTCCGGACCGGTCTGCCAGGTCGCGTCATGTTTCTCGGCGACGCGGAACATGATCCCGCTGTTGGCCTTGTCCGTGACGCGCCACTCGATCGACAGCTCGAAATCGCCGAACTCCTCCATCGTGATCAGGTCGCCCCCGCCGCCCCCCGCCTGCACGGTCAGCGCCCCGTCCTCCACCGCCCAGCCCTTCTCGGGGAACCCGGGCTTTTTGTACCCGCGCCACCCCTGCGGCGTCGCTCCATCAAAAAGAAGCCTCCACCCCGCGGCGCGCTCCGCGGCGGTAAGCGCGTTGGCGGGCGCAGCGGCGTCCTGCGCCAGAGTCGGCGCCGCGCATGCGCACAAGGCGGCCAGCACGCCCGCGCCTGCCGCAATCACAATTCTCCTCCGACGGATTAACTCGCAAGTCGATGACATCGAATCTGCTCCTGCCCCTTGCAGCGTCCGTCCGAGCACGCCCTGCGGATCCGCGACGCGCGATGCTGCACCGGAGGAGTATCCACCTGACTGCGCGCTGCGCCAAGCCGGTCACGCGCTCCCCGCCGCGCGACTGTCCTTCTCGGTTTCGTCCGGCAATTCCGCATGCCCCGTGCCCGCCCGATGACGAAGCCGCTGCATCAGCGCTTCGCGGCGCTTCGGGTCTGCGCGGAGATGAGGGAGCGTTTCCTTCAGGGTATGAATCGGGTGCTTCATGAGCAACACCGTCCATCCGAAAACCTTTTGATACCAAGGCCTGCCGCCCCAGGTCTGCGTGGCGTCGTCCAACGCCGCAAGTGCGGTCTCGTAGTGATCGTCAAAGGCGTGATCGAGCACCAATTGACTGTAATATCCCGCAATACCCGCAAAGGGCTTGATGAGATGCGCCGTCCGGTACGCCTCCGCGGCTTCACACGGAAACCCCAGTTCGCGGAAGGCATCGCCTCGCACGGCCGCGACCAGGGAGAGGATGCGGTTCGTGCTTTCCTGGTTTTTCTGTCCCTGCAATTCGACCTTGCCGACAAAAGGCTCGCTCATCCGGAGCACGTGCTCCCAGTGCTCCCGGGTCGGCTTGGCGGGCAGGCTCCAGACGTACCGGTTAACCAGGAACGCGCGCTGGGCTTCGGTCAGGGTTTCTTGCGACGCGAGGCTCATGACAGGACATCCACGGAACTTTCGCCGCGCATCAGGGCCGCCACGTCATACAGCATCGCTTCGATCGCCAGCGGGATGTTCGTATTGCGATCGATCGCCGTCTCCGCGCGGCGGAAGCGGTCGATGACGGCGCATACGCCCTCCGCGTCGAGACGCTCGGCGATCCGACGCGCGGCGTCGGACGGGGATCCGCCCGTCAGAAGCGACCCGGTGTCCGAGTCCGAAGCTCCGCTGCCGACGCGCAGCGCCTCGCCGAAGACGCCGGCGCTTAAGGACAGGAGCAGGCGCAAGGCGATCCGCTGCGACTCCGTCTCCGACAACTCCGGATCGCGTTTGCGGTAGAGCGCGGACAGCCCCTCGATCGCCTTCTGCCAGCGCGCCGGCTCGAGGTCCGCCGCGTCGTCCGGCATCTTCGCCCAGCCCGCGACGAACGCCGCGCTCAGGTCGAACGCGTTTTCCTCGATCAGTTCGAGCGCCCGGCCGAGGCTGCCGCCCGAGTGTCCCGCGTACCACGCCGCCTGCGGGTCGGGCAGGTCGCCGCGGCGGCGTCGAAGCTCCGCGAAGATGAAATCGACCGGCAACGCGGAGAACGCCACCGCCTGTGACCGGGACCGCGTCGTCGGCAGCAGTTCCTCCACGGACGAGGTAATCAGAATGATGAACGTGTCCGGCGGCGGCTCCTCAAGCGTCTTGAGCAGGGCGTTTTCCGCCTGAGGGTTGAGGCGGTGGGCGTCGCGCAGGATGAAGACCTTCGCCCGCCCGCGCACCGGACGCCGCCCGACTTCGTCGATGAAAAACCGGCGGATCACGTCCACGCCGATCTGCGCGGCCTTCAGATCGCGCACCCGCGCCTCCTCATGAAACCGGTTAAGAAAGCGGTGGACGATGTGCAGGTCCGGGTGCGTGTCGCTCTCGACAAGGCGGCACTCCGGGCATCTCCCGCAGGCGGTGTGGATCTCGGGCAGACCCAGGTGGGCGGCATCCGCTTCCGTGACGCGGCGGCGCGACGCCGCCGGACAAAGCAGAATCTGCGCGAACGCCCGGGCGAGCGCCTCCCGCCCGACGCCCTCCGGTCCGTGAAAGAGGTAGGCATGCGGGACGCGCCGCGCGGACAGCGCCCGCTGAAGGTGCCGCTGCGCGCCGGATTGATACCGCACCGACTCAAGCATGATCGCGGACCGCCCCGAACACGCGCTCACCGACCGCTTCCGCCGATCCCGTCCCGTCCACAACGACGACCGGCCGGGGGTAATACCCCGGAAGCTCCAGGAAGAACTCGCGCACCCGGCGGTGATACTCCGGCGAGCGCGACTCCATCGCGTCATGCACCGCGTCGCTGAAGAGCACCGTCTGCCCCGCCTCGCGGTACGCGGGCTTCAACCGTCCCTGCGGACGACCGATCCGGCGGAACGCCTCGTCGGTATCAACGTCAATAAGGATCGTCAGGAAAGGCCAGAGATTCCCCACCGCGTGCCACGCGAGATCGATCACCTTGCGCGGATCAAACCCGGCCGCGCCCTGATACGCGCACGTCGAACTGACGAAGCGGTCGCAGAGGACCACCTTCCCCGAGGCAAGCGCCGGCTGAATCACCTCCGCGACGAGCTGCGCCCGCGACGCCATGAAAAGCAGCGTCTCGCAGCGGACGTTCATCGCGTCCAGATCGTAATCCAGCAGCACCGAGCGGATGCGGTCGCCGATCGCCGTCCCCCCAGGATCGCGGCAGCAGACGACCTCCAGCCCCGCGTCGGTCAGCCGCTCCGCCAGCATCGCCTGCTGCGTGGACTTGCCGCACCCGTCCGGTCCGTCCAGCACGAGGAACCGGCCTGAAAGCGACGCCAGACTCGCAGCACCGCCGGTCATATCCGCCCCGCCGTCTCCGCAACGCCGGTGTCGCCTCGAAGCTCGCTCGCGCGGCGGCGGCTTTCCTCAAAAACCTCCGACGCGTTGTAGCTCGACCGCACAAACGGTCCCGACGCCACGCTGACGAAGCCCAACTCGCGCCCGAACGCGCCGAGTTCGTCAAATTCCTCGGGGGCGTAGTACCGCGCCACCGGGGCGTGTCCGTCGCGGGTCGGCTGAAGGTACTGCCCGATCGTCAACACGTCGCACCCCGCGTCGCGCAGGTCGCGCATCGCCTGCCGCAGTTCCTCGATCGTTTCCCCCAGCCCCGCCATCAACCCCGACTTCGTCAGAATCTGCGGCGCTATCTCTCTCACGATCCGCAGGACATCCAGCGAGCGCCGGTATCCACCCTGGCGCCGGTACAACGGCTGAAGACGCTCGACCATCTCGAGGTTGTGATTGTAAAGATCCGGACCGGCGTCGCAGAGCGCCGCCACGCAGTCGCGCCGGGCGTGAAAATCCGCCGGAAGCACCTCGATCGTCGTCGTCGGACATGCGGCGCAGATCGCCCGCACGCACCGCGCGAAATGCCCGGCCCCCTCGTCTTTCAGATCGTCGCGCGCCACGGCCGTGATGACGACGTGCCGCAGGCGAAGCTCCGCGACGGCTCGAGCGAGACGCTCCGGTTCATCCTCCGCCGGCGGGTCCGGGCGGGCCGTCGTCACCGCGCAGTAGTGACACCGCCGCGTACATTTGTCGCCGAGGATCATGAACGTCGCGTGCCGCTTCGACCAGCACTCGCTCAGGTTCGGGCAGCGAGCCTCCTCGCAGACCGTCGCCACGCCGCTTTCCGCGACGACCGACCGCGTGTGCGAAAAATCTCCGGACGGCAGCGGGCGCTTCAACCACGCCGGCAGACGCCGCTTCGGCGCTTCTTCCGATGACGACAACACCGCCAGTTGCAACCGCCTGCTCCTGCGGGATTCCCCCGCGGTCCCGAACCCTCGACCCGGCGACACCGCCCGACATCCCGGGGCGATTCTAGCGACGGTGTGCAACGATGTCAGCCGACCCGCCGGCGCGTCTGCAATTGACCCGCTCCGAAGGCGCGGATTCAATCCCGGCAACCGATGAGCACTTCCGACTGGCTGGACGACCTGAATCCCGAGCAACGCCGCGCCGTCACCTTCGGGGACGGGCCCCTCCTGGTCATCGCCGGCGCGGGCACGGGGAAAACCCGCACCCTCGCCTGTCGCGTCGCACATCTGATCGGACGCGGCGTGAACCCGGACCGGATCCTCCTGCTGACCTTCACCCGCCGCGCCGCCGCCGAGATGATCCGCCGAGCGTCCGACCTCGTTGATCCCTCGTCCGCCGCCCGGGTCTGGGGCGGCACGTTTCACGCCGTCGCCAACCGCCTCCTGCGTCACTACGGCCGGGCGCTGGACCTGCCCCCTGATTTCACCGTGATGGACCCCGCCGACGCTGCTGAACTGATGAACATGATCCGCGATGATCTCGGGCTTGCCTCCGGCGATCGCCGCTTTCCCCGGAAGGAGACCCTCGTCTCGATCTACTCCCGGATGGTCAACGCCCGCACCGGGCTGGCGGACACGCTCAAGGCCGCGTTTCCCTGGTGCGAGAATTACGCGGAAGACCTGTCGCGCATCTTCAACGCCTATCAGGACCGCAAACGCGAGCAGATCGTCCTCGATTACGACGACCTGCTGATCTTCTGGAACGCCCTCACCCGCGACGACGTCGTCGCCGACCCGCTCGGCGATCGCTTCGAACACGTCCTCGTGGACGAGTATCAGGACACCAACCTCCTTCAGGCGGAAATCCTTCAGGGCATGAGGAGGCGCAATCCCAACGTGATGGTCGTCGGTGACGACGCGCAGTCGATCTACGCCTTCCGCGCCGCCACCGTCCGCAACATCCTCGACTTCCCGAAGCAGTTTCCCGGCGCGGCGATCATCACCCTCGAGCGCAACTACCGCTCCGTCCAGCCGATCCTCGACGTGTCCAACGCCGTGATGGAGCAGGCGAAGGAGCGCTACACCAAGGAACTCCGCTCGACGCGCGCCGCGGAGCACCGTCCCGCGCTGATTTACTGTGATGACGAGTCGGATCAGTCCGACGCCGTCCTGCGCCGAATCCTCGCCCATCTTGAAGAGGGCGTCCCCCTGCGACATCAGGCGGTCCTCTTCCGCGCCGGTTATCACTCCGCCGAACTCGAAGTCCTGCTCGCGCGGCGCAAGATCCCGTTTCACAAATACGGCGGACTGCGCTTCATCGAAACCGCGCACATCAAGGATCTTCTCGCGATGCTCCGCGTGCTGGAGAATCCCTTCGACGTGCTGGCGTGGTTGCGGGTGCTGATGCTCATGCCGGGCATCGGCGTCCGCTCCGCCCGCCGCGTGATGGATGAACTCGGGGCGACGCGCCCGGCGCCCCGGACCGCGATGGATCCGCGGGAGGCCTTTGAAGGAAGCCCGCTCGCCCGGTTTTTCGAGGAGCGCGTCCGTGTCCCGTCGGCTGCCGCGCAAGCGTTCGATCAACTGCGCCGCACGCTCGAAATGTGCTGCGGGCGACACCCCGTCGAGGCGCCCGCAAAGAAGCGCTCGCGCTTGCGCAAACCACCCGACGACGTCGAAACCGCATCTGAAGCGCCCGCCGCCGACCCGCAGCCCCTCCCGGTCGCGTCGCAGGTCGAACTGCTGGGCCGCTTCTACGAACCCCTCTGCGAGCGGAACTACGAAAACGCCGCCGTCCGCCTGCGCGACATCGAGCAGCTTCAGCACATCGCGTCCGGTTATGCCGCGAGGCAGGCGTTCATCGCCGATCTGACCCTCGATCCGCCGACCTCGGCCTCAGACCTGGCCGGCGAGCCGTCGCTCGAGGAGGATTACCTCATCCTCAGCACAATTCACTCCGCGAAGGGCTGTGAGTGGGAGGTCGTCCACGTGCTGCACGTCACCGACGGCATGATCCCGTCGGACCTGTCCACCGGGGACACCGAGAGCCTCGACGAGGAACGCCGCCTGCTTTATGTCGCGCTGACGCGGGCGAAGGACTTCCTCTACCTGTATTTCCCCTTGCGCTATCATTTCGCGAAGTACCGGTTCGGACAGGCGCACAGCTTCGCCAAGCTCAGCCGGTTCCTCACGAAAGACGTCCGTCGCCGTCTCACCGAGGTCGCGGCGGCGAGGCCGGATGCCGGCGCAACTCCCGGCCCGCGCCCCGATCCGCGCGCTGATCTGCGCAAGCTCTGGACCTGAAACATCTCGCCGCATCGCCGAGCCGCGCGGCTTCAGCCCGCGCGACGCCTCATTCCGGACGAACGCAACGGCTCAAAAAGACCCTCGTTCCGCGTTATTCCCGACGCGCTGAAAAAAACGCGCCGCGGACGCCGGATTCGCGCGATCAATCGCGAGCGATCCGTCGTCCGCGGCGCGGGACGCGCGCCGGCGGCGCGTCACACCATGTCCTTCAGCGCCTTCACCGCCGAAGCCTTCACGACGTTGCGCGCCGGTTTCGCCTTGAACATCTGCTTCTCGCCCGTGAACGGGTTGATGCCCTCGCGCGCCTTCGTCGCCGGCTTGCGCACCACGCGCACCTTCACCAGCCCGGGAATCACGAACTGCCCCGGTCCAGACTTGCCCAGATCACGCTTGATCATCGCACCGATCTCGTCGAACACCGCCGCGATCTGCTTCTTCGTCACGCCGGCCTTCTCCGCCAGCCCGCTGTAAATCTCGCTTTTCGTGCGGGACTTGCGACCGCCGCTCTTGCCGTTGCCTGCCTTCTTCGCCATGCTTGAAGACTCCTTTCTGACTCCTCAATTACGATCGCCGGCGATCGCGCCCACCTTCGCCCGCGCACCCACTTGCCGTGGCTCTTACGGCGCCCCGCAGTCCCCGGACGGCTTTTCCGGTGGACGCCGACTGCGGCGCCGACGCGCGTGTTATATCAGGGCGATGAGAAAAGAAAAGGTTTTCCGCGGAGTTTTGCAGGATTTTTTTCGCGCCGACGGGAAACGGCGCCGACGCGCCCGCCGCCACGTCCGTCCGCCGCTCACGCCGGACGCGGCGGGGCAAGACTCAGGGCCGCCGTCGAAGCCGGCGCCGCGCGGGTTCGCGCCGTCGCCGCCGCGTTCGTCGCCACTCGCAGCGCCAACCCCCCCATCGCAAACAACCCGAACATCGAGCGGATCGGGTAATAACTGTGTCCCGACACCCCCGTCACCAGCCGGGCCGTCACCAACGCCAGCGCCACCCCCCCGACAGCCGTCGCCAGCGGTGAATGCTTCTGACGGAAAAGACGGATCGAAACCAGCACAAATCCCGCGTAGAACCCCAGAATCAGCACCCCGCCCACCAGACCCCCATCCGAAAGAACCTCCAGAATCGAATTGTGCGGATGCGTCGGGCAATACCCGATCGCCGCCTCAATCCGACCCCGCGCCGATGTCCGCAGGATCGACACCCGCCCGTGGCCGATCAAAGGCGATTGAAGAATAACGTCGATCACCGGAGGCCACAGCACGTCCGTCCGACCAGCCGTAATGACCTCAAGATCGTACTGCGTCTGCCCCATCGGCGATTGCGCCGGGTCGATGCCCATCATGAGCCGGTCGGCCACCGACGGAACCAGCAGCAGTACCCCGAGCGCCCCGACGGGTAGCAGGATCAGCAGCTTCCGCCACCGAACCACCCCCATCATCAGCCCCGTCGCGCCCAGCGCCAGGTAGCCCGCCCGGGATTGCACGACCAGCGTCGCCAGACCCGGCAGCGCCGCCGCCGCCGCCGTCCCCCAGCGCATCCACCGCCGCTTCCACAACCCCACCATCGCCACAAGACCCCAGAACGTCCCCGCCAGAACCCACGCCATCTGGTTGGCGTGAAGGCCCACCTCGTTGCCCAACCGCTGACGACCCCGCATGAAATCGCCGCTCAGACCCGTCGCCAGCCGGTACTTCAACGCCAGCGTCGACGTCACCAGGGCGCTGGCGACCACGCACATCATCGTCGCCACCTGACGCCCCGGCGTCTTCGCCCCCTCGAAGATCAGGTATCCCAGCACGATGATCTTCATCGGGTTCAGGAGGTAATCCATCACCAGCGATCCGACCGTCATGCCCTTCCCGCTTCCTCCCCACGCGCCCGCAATCCCCATCGCCACCGCGATCGTCAGCGCCGCCACGTACCCGCCGATCAGAAGCCGCGCCGCGCGAGGCATCGGCGGGCCTGCCGGTTCGTGCGGACGCTGCGTCATCCACAGCACCACCACCCAGATGAAAAGGAGATTCCACGGATTGACGCCACTGACCCCCAGCATCGAGTTCGGATAATCCGGGTGCTCAAGGATCAAGCTGGTCAGCAGGAGCCCGCACGCCCCGATGAACCAGTCGCGCATCGACGCGCCCATCAGAATCAGCGTGAAGACGTAGAGTGCGTAGACGCGCATGTGTCCGCTTCTTCAAAGTCCGCAACGACGTACGTCGCTTTCCCCCGCGCCGTAAGCGGGATATCCTCGCAAACCTCAGGCTCGATCGTCAAACGTCCGGAAAGCTTCCGCCCCAGATGCTCCCGGATCCGCCGCAGGTCCGCCGGTCCGAACCCCGCCGCCGGAACGATCCGCAGCACGGCCTGCCCCGGGCGCCGCTGGTGAAACTGAAACCGGCGCACCCGGTCAAACGTGTCGTCGTGCATGTTCACCGCCGTCCACGCGATCGCCGAGCCGTCCGACGCGATCAGCATCTCCTGCGTCCGGTGTCCCGCAATTCCGCGCAGACGCAGATAGGCCCGCCCGCACGCCGCGCACCCCTCCCCCGCCAGTTCCGCAAAGTCTCCCGTGCGATATCGGATGAAAGGCACAACCGTGTTGATGTACCCCGTCCCGACGATCTCGCCGCGCCGACCCGCCTCCGTTATCGGCCGACCCGACTCATCAAGCAGTTCCGCGTAGCCGTAAAACGGATCCACGTGATCGTCGGTCGAGTGTTCGCACTCCGCCGCGAGCACAAGCTTCTCCGTGTGCCCGTAACACGAGAAGTAGCGGCATTGAAATACGTCTTCCGAAAGGCGCCGCTGCTCGGGATAGACGATCTCGGATTCCGCGAGAATCCCCCGGATGTTGTCGGGCGGACGCACGCCGCAACGCCGGATGAACCGCGCCAGCGCGTCCGCCGACGACGGATAAACGTGCAGAAAGCACGGACCGATTCCGCGAACGTGCTCCACGTACCGCGCCATCATCTCATCCGTCAGATGAAAAGCGCTGTAAAAATGCTGGCGAAGCAGCGGGTCGTACTCATGCCGCAACCCCGCACCCTCCTCACCGACGAGGCGCCCACGAAACACCGCCAGCGTGTCCCCAGGCGAGAAACCAACACGAGACCACGCCGCCGTCAGATGCGCATACTCGAGGCTCGATCGCCCCGCCCCGATGTAAAATGCCAGCGGCGACCCGCTCGTTCCCCCTGTCGTCACATAATCCACGCCCGGCGAACCCGCGTCGCACGTAAGCATATCCCCCAGGTGTTCCGTCAGGGTCGTCCGGTCGATCGTCGGAAGACGGCGCAGGTCTTCCGGCTCGCGCAATCCGTGCGGATCGAAACCGGCTTCGTCAAACGTCCGTCGGTAGTAAGACGTCCGCTCGTAGGCGAGGGTGAGAATCCGCTTAAGCTGCTCCACCTGGTAGGCGCGCACGCGATCAGCGGACCAGCGCTGCGCCGACAGGATGAAACGATGCCGCTCCCGGAACCGGCGCCCGAGGATCCACGACAGCGGGACCGCGCCCAGTCCCGCGCCGACGACGCGCTTCAACCATCGCGGCGACCGCTCCCAGAGGTTCTTCCGCGACCACGCCCGCTTCATGTTCCGCTTCCCGACGCCCCGGTTCCGGGCTTGCGGTAGGTGGCCAGCATGAAATGCCGAAGCCCGGCGAACATCCGCCGACGCAGCAGCGCCCGCTCGATCGCCGCCCAGCACCGGTACGCCAGCGGCGAGAACATGAAATACTCCGGGTGGTTCGAGAGGTATTCCAGCCCCTCGACACGAAAACCCGCCTCGCGCCCCAGCGCGGTCAGCGCCGCTGTCGTGTTCGCCCGGTAGTACACCGGAAACGTGTCCTCCGGCGCGGAGTCCGTCGCCCGTGCGTTGATCCGCTGACGCAGCGCGTGCGGCATCCAGCGCGCCGCCAGGATCGGCGGGAACCACTGATTCACCGTCAGAACGAACAAACGCCCGCCCGGCCGCAACACCCGGTGAAACTCGCGGTACACCACCGCAGGCTCCGCGAAATGCTCCACCGTGTTCTTCGTCACGATCACGTCCACCGACGCGTCACGCAACGGCGCGGCATGCGCGTCCGCCTGAACCAGCGGCGTCGCCGCGTCCGAAGCCGCCGGGTCGATCTCAAAGTCGAACCCCACCGCGAACCCGAACGACGGCGCAAGACGCTTCAGCCAGCCGGCGTCCCGCCCGCACCCGCAATCCAGAATCACCGCGCCTTGCCTCGCTGCTTCAAGAACGCGCCGCGTGAGAATCTGGTGAGGCCGCATCTCCTTCGGATACATCCGGTCGCGCAGCGCGCGACAGCGCGCCGCCGCCGTAGTGCCTTCGCCGGTCCCCGCTGCTCCTGTCGTCACATTCGTTGGCGCCGTCAACGTTCTACGCTCCCGCAGATGACCTTCTCCCAGCGAGGCATCGACGCCTCGACCGTCGCGCGTCGCGCCAGCGACTGCGCCGCCTCAGACATGCCGCGCCATCGCCGTTC
>BOJX01000074.1 GCA_016860685.1 Planctomycetota bacterium | reverse complement strand
GCGGCGCTGGCGCGGCTGGAAGGCCTGGAGGGGCACGCCCGCAGCGCGGAGCTTCGTCGCGCCGCAGCGTTGATGCTTCGCCGATCGTAGACCGACCGAACGCGCGGTTGGAATCAGGGAGGAAAGATCGGGACTCAAGAAACCTGTTTGATTGTTTGCATTGAGTTCGATCGCGCTACCGGAGCCGTAGCGGAGCGTCCTCATTCTCCGAACGCCTTGGCGCCCGTTGCGATCCGCCGCCGCAGGCGATCTCTCTGAAGGTCAAGCGGATTCAGCCGCGAAGCAGTGACATGACTTCCGCGCGCGTGCGCGGGTCCGATCGGCACAGTCCCAGCACCGCCGAGGTGATCATCACGCTGCCCGGCTTGCGCACCCCGCGGCAGGTCATGCAGGTATGCACCGCGGATATCACGACGGCCACGCCCTTCGCCTCCAGCCGCTCCATCAAAAGCCCGGCGATCTGCGTGGTCAGGCGTTCCTGCACCTGCGGTCGGCGGGCGAACGCCTCGACGACCCGGGCGAGCTTTGAGATGCCTGCGACCTTGCCGTCGGGAAGATAGGCGATGTGGGCCTTCCCCTCGAAGGGCATGAGATGATGTTCGCAGATCGAGTTGAAGGAGATGTCGCGCAGGACGACCAGTTCGTCGTAGCGCTCCGTGAAGGAGGTGCTGAGCAGATCCGCCGGGTTCTCCGTCAGGCCGCTGAAAAGCTCCTCGTACATGCGGGCGACGCGCTGCGGGGTGTCGCGCAACCCCTCACGGTCCGGATTCTCCCCGACGGAGATCAGGATTTCCCGAACCGCGCGTGCAATGCGCTCCCGATCCATGTCCGGCAGGATACGCCCGGACGGGGCGGGGGAAAAGGGCGTCCGCGAGGAGGAGAACCGGGATTCAAGACGTCGTCACAAGACCCGGCCGCATCGACGAGACTGCCAGATGAGAAAAAAAAAAGGGGGGGGGGGGGGGGGGGAGATACAAGGTTCAGGGTTCAAGAGCCTTGAATTCTTACCCCCCTTCAAGGGCGGAACCCCGACACGTTACGCCGTCGGCGCGCGCCGTTACGCGAGGGTCTCGGCGCGATCTTCGAGGCGGAGCACGCGCTGGACGAGGCGGCGGTGTGCGCCGACCAGGTCGCGGCAGACGAGTTCAACTTTTTCGTTGAGCTGACGGCGCTCGCGGACGAACCGGCGGGTCAGCTCGCGAAGCTGGCGATGCCGCCGCGCGTGCTCGCGCTGAAGGCGATGCGCTTCCAGGGCGCGACGCGCGGTCTCCACCAGCCCGGCGATCGGAAACGGTTTGAGCAACACTTCGCGCACGCCCGCGCGCAGGAGGCGCAGCGTCTCCTCGACGTTGAGGTCGCGGGCGGTGACGATGACCGGTCGGCGGCTGATCGACGCCAGGTGCTCCGCCAGTTCCGCGCCCTCGAGGTCCGGCGGGTCCATCGTGGCCACGACGAGGTCGTGCGGTTCGAGCAGTTCCACGTCGAGCGCTTCGGCGCCGTGCGACAGGCAGGTGATCTGCGCGGCGAATTCCCGAGTCAGCGCCTCGATCATCATCTCGACGACGCGCGCCTCGGGTTCGATCAGAAGAATCTTGTGCAACGGTTCGTGCATAAAATGAGCGTCCGTCGGAGGACCGGGCGTCGTCCTGCGCCGCGCCTCAGGGGTTGCGCCGCGTCAGCCGTCACGCGCCGACCGCAGGGTCCGCGGGCGCCCGGGCGGGCAGCTCGATGAAGACGGTCGTCCCGACGCCGGGCGAGGATTCGAGCGAGAGCTTCCCTCGCCCGATCTCGATCAACCGCAGCGCCCGCGACAACCCCATCCCCCGCCCGCGTCCGGCATGCCGGTGCGAGAAAAACGGGTCGAACGCCCGCTCGAGCACCTCGGCGTCCATCCCCGCGCCGTTGTCCTCGATGCGTATTCGGACTGTTTCATCGGACGCCGCCGAAGGCGAGTTGATGATGAGGCGCGCCGTCTCGGGTTTCATCGCGGCGACCGCGTTCGACAGCAGGGCGTTGAACACCTCCTGAAGGGCGGCAGGATCGGCGTACACCTGCACCCCCGTGTCCGCGAGGCGCACCTCGAAATGATCCTCGGTGAGGCTGGATTCCTCCGTCCACCGCTTCCACAACACTTCGAGGAAGTCCGCGAGTCTTATCGGAACCGGCATCGGCTGCCGGGGCTTCGCAAAAGACATCAGTTCATTCACGATCCCCGACGCGCGTTTTGCCTGCTCCGCGATGATCTCGAGGGCGCGGAGCGTCGCCGGGTCCGTGCTGTCGGCGGAAAGCATCTGGGCCCGCCCGGCGATAACCGCCAGCGGATTGTTCAGCTCGTGCGCGGCGCCGGCGGCCATCTCCGAGACCATCGAAAGCGACTTTCGGTGCAGAAGCTCCGCTTGAGCCGACTGCACACGCCGGTTCGCCTCGACCAGCGCCTCCTGAAACCGCTCGCTCTGCTCGCGACCGGCGGCATGTGACAACGCAAGTCCCCACGCCAGGGACAGGCCTTCCAGCTCGCGACCGGCGGTGTTCCAGGCGGAAAGGGCATGATCGGGCAGGCGAAGAACGACGCGGCCGACCTCGCTTCCGGCGTGGTCCAGCGGCAGAACAACCGGCTCACCCGGACCTTCCAGACCTCCGATGCGGCGCAAGAGGTCGATATCCGCCGGTTGCGCCGCGCGGAATCCGCCGGAACCGCCTAGCCTCGAGGCGCCGTTTTCCGCTCTCACGCCACTGAGACGCTGCGAACGCCCGGCGCGGTCCTTGTCCCACGTCGCTGCGACCGCAGGGTCCGCGATCGTGGCGAAAACGGCGGCCCGCCCGCTGTCAAAAAGCAGCACCGCCGTCTCCGCGATTTTCTCCGCGACGGTTCCGATCGGATCATCCGCGTGCAGCAGGCCCGCAAAATGCCGGAACGCCTCAAAGCACCGCCCCCGGCGCAACGTCGCGCGGTGTGCCTCGTCGAGCCGTGAATTGACCCGACCCAACTCCGCGTTCGCCTCCGAAAGCGCCCGCGCCAGCGTGATATCCGTCGGCGCCGCGTCCAGATCGAACGCCGAAGCGCACGCTTCAAACTCTCCAGGGATCGCCGCCGAAAGCTCGCGCGCCTGATCCCGCGTCAATCCGAGTTCCTCGCAACGGCGCTCGACGTCCGCCGGACCCGGCCCCGCGCAGATCCCGATGCGCAACTGCCGCACCAGGGCGTCCGCTGCGTGGACGATCCTGACCATCGTCGGCGCCGCCAGAGCCGCGGGAAGCGATCGCGGGTCGAGGTGATGCAGCCACGCCGCTTCGACGACCTCCCGCGGAAGTCCCCAGCGCGTCAGAAGCCGTCGGGCCGCCACCGTGTGATCGACGCCGAGCACGTCCTGTTCCACGTCGCAGATCGGCCGGTGCTCCTTGACGGCCCGATCCACCACCCGCTGATACGCCTTCGGCAGACACGCCTCCAGCGCGAGCTTTCCGACATCGTGAAGCAATCCGGCAACGAAGGCTTCCTCGGGCTTTGCCGCCGGTCCCCGGCATTGCTGCGCCACCAGGCGCGACGCACACGCCACCGCCACCGAGTGCTTCCAGAGGTCCGCGCGCAACGCGGGCGACCCCGCTTCGCCGGCGTCCACCCCGCGGAACACGTCGTAGATCGACACGGACAGCACCGCCGCCCGAACCTGCGCGAACCCGAGAAGGATGACCGCCCGCTCGACCGTCGCCGCGCCGGAACGAACCCCGTGGCCCGGACGCTGCAACAGACGCAACACCTTCGTCGTCAGCGCCGGATCAGACTCGATCAGACGCACCACATCCGAGGCCGCCGAAGCATCCGACGCGGTCGTCTCGAGCACGCGGACCGCGACCGCCGGAAGCGCGGGAAGCTCGTTGAGATAATCGAGGATGATCTCGGCTCGGACCGGCGACCTGCCGGACGCGCCGCCGGATCGAGCCGCCTTGTTGTTGAGCGTCGTTGGGGTCACAGCGGTGCGGCTCGCGGGGTTGAAAGGGGTTAGACGGGCACGAGTTCCAGCAGTTCGCCGACGCGCTGAATCAGCTTGTCCACCGCGAAAGGTTTGCGGATAAACTCGTCAGCCCCTGCTTCGATCAGTTGTTTAACCTCGTCCGGATCAGCGACGCCGCTGACCAGGACGATCCTCATATGCTGGTAGTCCGGATTCGAGCGGATCCGCTTGCACACCACGTTGCCGTTAACATCCGGGAGCTTGTAATCCAGGAGGATCAGATCCGGGCGGAACTGCTCGGTCTGGATGCCGGCGTCATATCCGCTCCCCGCCGTGCGGACCTCGAAGCGCCCGTCGCGCTCCAGCAGATCCCGCATCATGTCGATGATGTGCGGATCGTCATCCACGATCAGCACGCGCCTCTTGCCCGTCTCCAGCGCGTCCAGCGGAATGTTGTTCTCACGCATGAACACCCGCAGAGCGTCGAGCGGAATCCGTCGGAACCGCGATCCGGGAACCCGGTAACCGCGCAGCCGGCCGTTATCGAAGCAGCGGATGATCGTCTGCTGGCTGACGTTGCAGATTTGGGCAACCTCACCGGTGGTAAAGACCGTTTTGTCAGGTCCGTTTCTCATGCGATCCTCGCGTCACGGGATGGCGCGCCGATTCCTCCTGATCTCGGCTTAGTTCTCCAGCCTGTTCAAATTCGCCATCCAACCCAGATTAGCTATACATTAGGTTCGGCGCTAATTCCTTGTCAAGAAAAAACTGAAAAAATTTTCTTTCGGACTCCATCACGTCCGATACCTCAGTTGCCGCGCCACACTATCTTCCCACCCTCCGGACAGCAGGGTCATACAGTTTTTGCGTCAGCGTGGACCGGCGCAGGTACAAACCGGTGAAACATCCGGCAGAGGCTTGCCGCGCGGACTCGCAATAACCGCCGCAACGCTGAGAACCATCAGGTACAAACGATCGGCAGACCGGGCGCTGCGGCGACGGGAGTCGGGCAGTCTCGGCAAGAGGAACGAGAAAAGCACTCGCGCCGAGTTACGCGACCGTTTACGTCCGTCTCCGCGGAACGTCTTCGGCTTAGACGAGCCGTCGTTCGATGCGGACCGGGTGAGGCCGCCGATCGCGTTGTCCGCGTTCCGGGAGCGTCCTAGAATACGCAGCTCGACGCATCCAGGGACGACGCTGTACGATAAGAGGCTTCGAGATACATGAAGCACACAGGGATCGCCCGAACCCCGCGGCTTTTCCGCCGACAACGATCCCGCTTTCAGCGCTGGATCCCGTTGCTCGCTGGAACCGTCTCCGCCGCGAGCGGTGCTCCGGCCTTCGCCGATGTAGTCGTGCAGAGCATCGGCGTGGGATTCAAGGCCCGAGGATTCGGACAGGCCCACCACGAGGGCGTCATCCGCACGGGAACCTGGACGCCGATCGTGGTCGATCTTCAGTTGGAGAACGCGGCATCGTTCGACGGAAGTCTTCGCGTCTGCCAGTTCGACCCTGACGGCGATGTGGCGTACGACGAGGTTCCGGTTCACCTGCTGGCGTCGTCCGGCGGCGGCGCGGGGAGGTACGTCCTTTACGTCCTCCCCTCCGGCATCGACACCGACCGCCAGGTGCGCCTCGACCTTCTCAACGAAAACCGTGAAGCCGTCACCGCTCTCTACAACGGCGTACCCTACCGCACGGTCAGAACCGAGGACATTCCGCACATCATCACCGATGAAATCCTGATCTTGGACATCTCGGTCGGGAGCGGGGCCCACGCCGGGGCGCTGAGCGATCCGGAACTGAAGGGCCAGTTCAACCGCGACGTCTTTACGGCGCGCTTCGCCGCAGGAGATCTTCCCGAGCACTGGATCGGCCTGGAAGCCGTGGATTACATCATCTGGGACGAAGCCGACCCGGCGGATTTCAAAAGTCCCGCGCAGTTGAAGGCCTTGGCGGACTGGGTCTGGCACGGCGGGACGCTGCTGATCGCGGCGTCGCGCACCGCCGGGTCGCTCGCCTCGACAGCGATGATCAACGACATGCTGCCGGTGGACATCGGGCCGCCGCAGATCGCCGGCGACCTCGGCTTTCTTCCACAAAGGCTGATGAGTATTCCGATGCCCGACGCGCCTCCGTCGCAGAAGGAGAAGGTGCGTCCGCCACCCCTTCTGGAACCGGCGACGATCGTCGCCTGCAAGACCCGGGCCGGGGGGTTTGTGTTCTCCTACTACGAGGATACCGATCAGCCGGTGCTCGGAGAACTGCTGACGCGACGGACGTGGGGCAGCGGCGAAGTCATCTTTCTCGGCGTAACGCTTCACGACCTGTTTACGAAGGTTCCGGGCATTCGGCAGACGGAGGTCTTTCCGCTGGAGAACGCCCGCGTCCAGCCGGGCAGCGAGGTCGAGTTCTTCCAGCGTGTGTTCTTCCTGCGCCAGGAGCCGCGCAACGTGGACCCGTCCTCCGAAGCGGTATACCCGCAGGTGCAGGCCCCCATCAATTTCGCCGCCAATTCCGCCCTCTTCCTGATTCTCAGCCTGATGCTCATCATCGCCTACGTCGGCACGGCGACGTTCGGGTCGTGGCACCTGCTTAAGCATCGCGGGTGGCATCGGCACAGTTGGACGGCGTTCTCAGCCGTGGCGCTGGCGTCGAGCTTCCTGAGCGTGCTGATCGTGCAGAGCGTGCGCGGGTTCGGCCAGACCGTCGAGCAGCTTTCCATCATCGACGTTAACGCCGGCGAAATCCGGGCCCGCGGATCGGTGCTTTTCGGTTTGAAGACCGGCACGCACACCGAGCTGGACCTCTGGCTGCCGGCCGACCCGCTGATGGACCGCCAGCCCGGCACGACGTCATGTATGTTGCGCCCCGCGCCCGTGGCGACCTCCGTCGACGGTCTGGAGTCGCGGACGACCTACGCGGACCCGGAGCGCTACAACCTCGCCCCGTCGAACGCGATGATCGAAGGCGTGTCCTTCCGGGCGACGCTCAAGAAGCTCGAGGGACGCTGGACGGGGCAGATCGCCGGAAGCGTCGAGGGGCGTCTGCAGCGCCTGCCGCAAGCGTTGCGCCAGGGCGCGGAGTCGCTGTTTACCGCCGACAGCGTCGTGACCAACAAACTTCCGGTGGACCTGGTCAAAGCCTACCTGTTGTACGCCGAGGATGATCACGTCCTTCCGAAGACGGGTGCGTTCATCGAGCAGCGCGGACGCCGGTCGCTTTATGCGATTCCGCTCGGCACGATCGCGGCGGGGACGTCGATGAACGTCGGAACCTTTCCGCATCTTCAGGACGTACGCCGCGATCTTCAGAACAACGAACCCAACCCGCTGCGCAAGTACCTCCTCGTCGAGGAGCACAAGCGGTGGAACCGGTCGGTGCGCTCGATGATCGGATCGTTGACGGCGGAAGCCCCGGCCGGTCAGTTCGACATGCGGCTGGAGCCGTTTCAAGCCACGCTGCTGCTGGCGTCCACGATGGAGGAGGCCGAGCCGCGGACGAATCAGTGGGGGCAACCCTCCGTGCTGTCACGGCAGCATGTGCGTCATCTGGAGCTGCGGCAGGCGCTTCGGTCGGACACGGCGATCCTGATCGGGTTCGCGCACGACCCCGGTCCGATCCGCGTGGCCTCGCGCGGCGCGGGTTCGCAGCGGGACTTCCGGGTGATCGAGCCGCACGAGGGCGGTTCGTGGACGATGTACCGGGTGCGGATCCCGGTCCAACGATGAAACCAGCGGCATGAAACCGGCGGAGGATGAAAGAACAAGGCTCGGCGCGCACGCCCCCGGGCGGGCGACGACGGAATCAGAAGGAACGAACCAGAAGCCATCCTCGGCCGGCGTTGGGGTTTCGCCGGCTGTTGCGAGTGAACCCCGTCCCTCATGATCATACAAACCATCAATCTCACAAAGCGCTACGGGAAGCTCGTTGCCCTCGACAATCTGCACCTGAACATCGAAGACGGCGAGTGCTTCGGGTACATCGGTCCTAACGGCGCCGGAAAGACCACAACGATCAAAATCCTCGCCACGCTGCTCCAGCCGACGTGGGGCGAGGCGCGGGTGTGCGGGTACGTCGTCGGGTACGAGTCGCGGAAGATCCGTCCGCTGATCGGTTACGTTCCAGACTTCTTCGGCGCCTACGAAGACATGGTCGTGCAGGAGTATCTCGAGTTCTTCGCCAGCGCTTACGGCATCACGGGCAAACAGCGCGAACGTGTGGTGGGCGACGTACTCGAACTCACTGATCTTTCCTACAAGAAGGACGCCTTGGTGGATTCGCTGTCCCGCGGCATGCAGCAACGCCTGTCGATCGCCCGCGTGCTCCTGCACGATCCGCGCGTGCTGCTGCTGGACGAACCGGCGAGCGGTCTGGATCCGCGGGCGCGCATTGAAATCCGCGAGCTGCTGAAAGAACTGCGGCGGATGGGGAAGACGATTCTCATCAGTTCGCACATCCTGCCGGAGCTCGCCGACCTCTGCACCACCGTCGGCATCCTCGAGCAGGGCAAGCTCCTGTATCACGGACCGATCAAGGACATCATCGCCCGCGCCAAGACGGGGACGAAAGTCTGCGTCGCCGTCACCGATCAGCAGGATCTGGCGGCGATGCTGCTGGAGAAGACCAACGGCGTCAAGGCGGTCGAACAGCGCGACGGGCACATCATCGTCGAGCTTGAGAAAACCACGCACGACTTCACCGGCCTCGCCCATCTCCTCCTCGACAACAACTTCCGCATCAAGGAGATCAAGGAGGAGGAGGTCAACCTGGAGACGGCATTCATGCGGTTGACGAAGGGAATGGTACAGTGACGCCGTATCGTATCGCCGGAATCGAGATCGAGGGGGTTAGAGAAAGTATTCACTGCACCTGAGGCATTGGCAGGCATGTCGACGGTTTTGAACAAGATCGCGTGGTCCTTCTGGCGGCTGCTCCCCGCGAATCCGATCCTTGTTCGCGTGGTCAGCAGCGCCAGCAAACGTGTGCGCCACTTGTGGCTGCGGGCGGGCTACCTGGTCCTCCTGGCGGCGGTGGTGCTGCTGTCGCTGATGACCTTCATGGGCGACGCCAGCGGCCTGAATGAACTGGCGAAGGGCGCGTCGCAGACGTTCAAATACGCCGCCACGCTTCAGCTCGGGTTGATGTGCTTCCTCGCCCCGGTGTTCACCGCCGGCGCGATCACCCAGGAGCGCGACGCCCAGACCTACAACATTCTCCTGTCCACGCCGCTGACCAACGCCCAGATCGTCCTCGGATCGCTGCTGAGCCGGCTGTACTTCGTCGTCATGCTGCTGGTGGCGGGTCTGCCGATCTTCTTCACGACGATGGTTTACGGCGGCGTCACCACGGCCCAGATCGTCGAGAGCTTCGGATTGTCCGCGGCGACGGCCGTGCTCACCGGGGCGCTGGCGATCTTCATCAGCGTCGTGCGGATCGGCACGCGGCGGACCATCTTTTCGTTCTACATGACGATCGCGCTGTACCTGCTGGCGGTGTACCTGCTGGGGCAGTGGGGCCGGACCTGGTCGGCGGACGCGCCGCCGAACGTCGAGGGTCAGCGGATGTCCGTGCTCGCTCCGCTGCACCCGTTCCTGGCGCTGGAAGTGTCGTTGAACCGCGTGACCGCGCCGGATTATGCGCTCGTCGCCGGACACGGAGCGATCGTCGGACGGGCGCTCGCCTACCCGGCGGCGGCGTACATCACCTGGACGCTGGTCGTCGGCGTGCTGCTGACCGTCGCGAGCATGTTCTTCGTCCGCAGCGGGGCGCGGCAGGGGGAGCCGACGATCTGGTCGCGTCTGCGCGCGGGCGTCACGCGCCGTGCGGACGAAGAGCGCCGCCGCAAACCGCGCCACGTCTGGAGCAACCCCGTCGCCTGGCGCGAGGCGAAGACGAAGTCGTCCGGCGGCGCGGGAGGGCTGTTGCGCTGGTTCCTGCTGATCGGCGGGGCGCTCGCCGCCGTCGGCCTGCTCTTCCTGCACCTGACCGACTCGAAGGCGCTGCCGGTCAGAACCACGCAGGAGTGGCTCGGCGCCGTGCTCATGATCGAGTTCACCATCGCCCTGCTGATCGCCACCAACACCGCCGCCACCTCAATGACCAAGGAGAAGGAATCCAAGAGCATGGAGGTGCTGCTGACGACGCCGCTGACCAGCCAGTACATCATCTGGGGAAAACTCCGCGGACTGGTCAGCTTCGCCGCGCCGCTCATCGCCGTTCCGGTGGGCAGCCTGCTGCTCTTCGGGCTGGTGGGCCTGATTCCGCGCGGGAAGGAGCCGCTGGCGTGGGTCGAGCTGGCGGTGGAGCTGGGCGCCGTGCTGGTCATGTACGTCGCCCTGTCGTGCGTCGTGTGTCTGAAGTTCTCGCTGACCAGCAGGAAGACGGTCAAGGCGACGATGATGAGCATCGCGTTCATGCTGGTGCTCGCGGGGGCGCTGTCGGCGATCTTCTTCCCGATCCTGGGCGCCCCCGACGGGCACATCGGCGCGTTCTTCGCCCCGTGGACGCCCTACACCGCGATCCACGCCATGACCCAGCCGGTCGTCCTCACCGACGGCGACTTCTCCCGTCTGTCGGCCAACGCCCCTTCCCTACGTGTCGCCTTCTTCATGGGCAGCGCCATCGCGGCGGGCATCTACGCCCTCATCGTCTTCAGCCTCTACAAAGCCCTCGTCCGCGGCTTCGACATGATCGTCCGCAAACAGACGGCGACGTAGGGTCGAGCAAAGGGCGGACCTTCTCTGAGCCGCGTGGCTTCAGCTCGCGCGATCCATCGCGCGGGGTAAAGCCGCGCGGACTGGGTCATGCTTGTTTCATCCCCCCAGGAGCGCCGAACCCCCCGAAGGAGCGGTCGGCATTTCGCTATTTCGTCCGGATGCGGCTGACCAGGCTTTGCGCGGACGCCTTGATGCCTTTCATGGCGCTTTGGAGAGCCTCGCGGCTGGGGGCGTATTCCATGGCCGTGTCATAGTGGATGCGTTCCTTCTCGATCAGCTGGACGAGCGACTGCGTGAAGGAAAGCATGCCTTCGTGCTCGCTCTGGGCGATGACGGCGGGGAGGTCTTCGTCCTCCTCGTTGCGGATTTTGTCCTTGACCACGGGCGTGTTGATGAGCACTTCCGATGCGGGGTAGACCTTGCCCTGCTCGATGCCGGGGATGAGGCGCTGGCAGAGGATGGCGCGGAGACTGTTGGCCATGCTGGAGCGGATGAAGGCGTGCTCATTGCGCGGGAAGAACTCGAGGATGCGGTTGAAGGACTGGACGACGTCGCCGACGTGGAGCGTGCCGAAGACGAGGTGACCGGTCTCGGCAGCCTGGAGGGCGGCGGTGAGCGTCTCCCGGTCGCGCATCTCGCCGATGAAGATGGTGTCCGGGTCTTCGCGGACGATGGCGCGGAGGGCGATGGGGAAGCTGGGGACGTCGAGGCCGATCTCGCGCTGGGAGATGATGCATTTTTTCGGGGTGAAGGAATACTCGATCGGATCCTCAACGGTGATGATGTGCATCGCCTCGATGTGGTTGAGGTGGTCGATCATCGCGGCGAGGGTGCTGCTCTTGCCGCTGCCGGTGACGCCCGTGACACAGATGAGACCCTCGCGCGTCTCGTGAATGAGCTTTTCATAGATGGGGGCGAGGTTCAGCTCCGCGTAGGTGGGGATCTTGTTCTGGACGCGGCGGATGGCCGCGTGCATCTCGCCCATCGATCTGAAAACGTTGCAGCGGAACCGGTCGCCCGTGGCCCCGCGGTAGGAGAAGTCGATCGAGCCGTTGGTTTCGTAATCATGCAGCTTGTGCGTCGGGATGATCGACTTGAGCATCGCCTCCATGTAATCGTTGGAGTCGATCGGCGGGACGGAGGCTACTTTGCGCAGCAGTCCGCCGACACGGTAGTACGGCGCGTAATGCACTTTCAGGTGCAGGTCGGACGCGAGGAACTGCGTCGTCCCGTTGAGGAGATTCTGCATCGCCTCGGCGGGGGGAGGAAGTTGCGGCGCGGTCATGTCGGTCTCCTTCCGGGCGTACCCCGATCGCCGCCCGGCATGCCGCACGCAGCGCGCCAAGCGCCGCCGCCCGCTCCCGGTCGCATGACGGCGCTACAGGAGGCAAACTCTCACCAGCAAGATATGCGCCTGACCCTCAATCCGGCGCCAAGCCATCGTCGACTCATCGCGGCGGCACGAAATCCCCGCTTCCTTGCGGACGGGGCGCAGTTTAACCGCGACACCTTTACATCAACACTGCCACCAGCCCCAGCACGGCGGACAACACCGCCAGGGCGATGGCCCCGGACAGCACGCGCGTCAGCCGGCGCGTGTGATCCGCGAAAACCCGCAGGATGCGCTCCTCCCGCTCGCCCGCGGCCCGGCAAAGCTGCTCGGCCATCGTCGCCGATGCGGTTTCCACCCGGGTGAGGCTTTCGATCGACCCCCTCAGGTCGCCCAGAGCGTCCGCGATCCGCGCGTCCGTGCGCCGCTGTTGTTCAATCAGTTCGGGAAGCTGGGCGAGATGATTGTCCAGCCGCCTCGTGCGCACCGCCGTGCTTTCGAGCTGTCCCGCCAGCGCCGTGATCGCCTCGGCCTGGGCCGTGGAGGCGCGCGGAAGCTGCGAGACGCTGTCGGCCAGGCGGTCCAGGGCTTCCGCCATCCGCGCGGTCCGATCCTGCTGCGCGACGAGGTGGCTCTGAATCGACTCGATCAGGCTGACCACCTTCTCTTGCGTTCGCTGAAGACCGTCGAGCGAGCGGATCGCGGCGGCCTTGCCCACGATCAGCGTCGCGCCGTCGCCTCGATCGTCGGGCGGCGCGTCGTCATCCGGCGCTTCCGAGGCCGGATCTGAAGCCCACTCCACCGGCGCTCCGCTGCGATGCCCCCGGAGCCGGTTCGTCACACGAGACCAGAAATGTCCCTGCACCATGTTCGGCTGTCCTTTGCGTAGGAGTTCCGTCGCGTTCATCGCGGCGGGCGGCGCGACCGGCATCCTGCCGGGCGGGCGCGGCGGCGTCGCGGGGATCACCCGGACTTCGACGCCGCCGGTTCTTTCTTCTTCTCGGGTCGCGGCGCGGCCAGCGCTTTCTCGATCGCCTCGCCGAGTTTCGCGTCATTCGGCGCCGTGCGCGGATCGAACTTCTCCAGCACGGTTCCGTCGCGCGCGACCAGGTATTTCTGAAAATTCCAGCGGACGTCGCCGCGGATTTTCTCGTCCGGATGGGTCGTGAGGTACTTGTACAACGGACACGCCGTGTCGCCCTTCACGCTCACCTTGTCGAAAAGATCGTACGTCCCGTGATGCGTCGAGCGGCAGAACGACTTGATTTCTTCGGGCGTGCCAGGCTCCTGACCACCGAAGTCGTTGCAGGGGAACGCAAGGATGCGGAACCCGCGATCCTTATACTTCTGATACAGCGGCTCGAACTCGGCGTAGTTCTGCGCGGTCAGCCCGCACCGGGTCGCGACGTTCACGATCAGCAGAACCTCGCCCTCGAAACCTCGCAGGGGGACGTCCTTTCCGTCGATGTCCTTGACCACGGCATCCAGCACCGACGTCAGCGGCTTATCGGCGGCGCCAGCGGGCGGTGTTTTTGCGGCGGGTTCGTTCTGGACGAAAGCGAAAGCAGAAAAAGTCAACGCGGTCAGGGTTCCGTTCAACAAGCATTTCATCGAAAATCCTCACAGGCGCCGGGCTGGCTGCGCCCCTGACGTGGGATCGCAGTCGCCGATCCGGCGCTGTATCTTACCCGGCGGACCTGTCCGTCCGCAATCCGAACCCGGAGGGGGTCGCCTAGCGCGATCAGGCTTACCCCCAGAATGAAATCGGTCTTCCTGTTTGATGCCGGGAGGGGTTCCGTCGCCGTCGCCGGGGGCCTTCGGCAGAGGGTAAGATCAATACAGGCACAGGAGATCGCCCGTTTTATCAAGGCGGGAACGCCGGTCCCCAAGGAATAAGGGCGGATTTCGTTAGCCGGCTGCTGGTGCGGCGAGTCGCAACCCGGTTGCGATTATGCCTTGAGCGGCGATGCTCTGCGTCGTAAGGAGCGGATCCGATGTGTCGGCTCCGGAGCGGACTGGAGGTCCGCGGTCCGACAAGGCTTCCTGACGCGGTTGGAGACGTAGAACGTGGCGACGCTTTATGTGATGCGCGGGCCGGACAAGGGTCTGGTCTTCGAGCTGTCGGACAACGAGACGCTCATCGGGCGTTTCGCCGAGCGCCTGCGCCTCACGGACGACAGCATCTCGCGCCGCCACGCCGAGATCCGCCGCGAGAACGGCGCGTGGACGATCCGCGACCTGAACAGCTCGAACGGCACGTTCCACAACGGCCACCGCGTCTTCGAACCGTCGCGCCTCCAGCACGGCGATCAGGTGAAGGTCGGGGCGACGATCCTCGTTTTCAGCAGCCAGGACGCGGTCGGACGCGCCAGCGGGGAGCAGCGCATCCGCGATCTGGTGGACCTCAATGTCGCCAGCGAACCGGGCGACGCCGCGATCCTCTCGTCGCTGGCCTCCTCCGAAGAAAGCGTCATCCTTCAGGCGCCGGAAACCGTCGAGCAGGTCGCGGCGTGGAACATCATCTACCGCATCGCGGAAGTCATCGGCACCGTCCCGCGCGTCGAGGACTTCCTGGAGCGCGTCGCGGACATCCTTTTTGATCACATGGTCGTGGACCGGCTGGTGGTGCTCGGACTCGATCGGCGCACCGGCGACGTTTCTCCGCAACTTGTCCGCTATCGCACGAAGCGCCGCAGCAAGAAGCCGCGCATTCACACCTCGCGGACGATCATCCAGTACGTGATTCAGACCGGTTCCGGCGTGCTCTGCGCCGACGCGATGACCGACCGACGCTTCACCGAGCAAAGCAAGCACGACAGCATCCACCAGCTCGGGCTGCGCAGCGTCCTCTGTGTCCCGATCATGCTTCAGGACGAGGTTGTGGGCGTCATCCATCTGGACACGTCGATGGCGCATCATGCGTACACGCCGGAGCAGCTTCGCCTGGCGACGGCGGTGGGGCGCATGATCGGGCTGGCGATGGAGAACGCCCGGCTTCTGGAATCGCGCATGAGGCAGGAGCGGCTCGTCGCCACGGGACAGACAGTGGCCCGCCTGTCGCACGAGATCCGCAACATTCTTCAAGGGCTTCGCAGCGGCGCGGACGTGGTGGAGCTGGGCCTGAAGCAGGGCAAGCTCGAGCTGATCCGCTCCGGTTGGCGCATCGTGCGCCGCGGGATGGAGCGGGCGGTCGTGCTGGCGACGAACATGCTCTCGTTCAGCCGTCAGCGTCAGCCGAAGGTCCAGCTTGTGCAGCTTTCGGCGCTCGTCGAGGAGGCGCTGAGCAGCGCGGCGGACCGCGTCGCGGACAAGAACGTCATGATCCTCACCGAGTTCGCCGAGATGCCCGCCATCCCGGTCGATCCTTACGGACTGGGACAGGCGGTGCAGAACATTCTTCTGAATGCGATCGACGCCGTGCAGCCCGGGATGGGGTGCGTGACGGTGCGCACCGACTACGATGAGGTGAAAGGGGAGGCGCGGATCTCGATCTGCGACAACGGACCGGGCATTCCCGTCGAGGACCAGCATCGCATTTTCGAGCCTTTCATGTCCACGAAGGGACAGGCGGGCACGGGTCTGGGGCTTGCGGTCGCGCGGCAGGCGGTCGTCGAGCATCACGGACGCATCGAGGTCGAAAGCGCACCCGACGGCGGCGCGACGTTCCACCTCTTTCTCCCGATCGATCGCCCGGAAGCCGCCGACAGCGAGAAGACGCACGGCGCGGCGCGGTGAGAGCTTGCCACGCTCTGGTCGGAGGCCGGCGCCGCCCGACAAGATGTTGATGCCGACGCTTCCCGCCGCTTTGAGAATCTCTGTTGCGGCGTTAGAACCCGCAAATCATGTCGGCGCCTTCGCACCAAAAGACAGCTGTCAGGACCGCGACCGCAACCCTGAAGCGCATCGGGCCGGCACGGGGGTTCTGCATCGCCGCCGCCGCATATTCAGTCGTGATGGCGTTTTCCGCCCCCACGGTCGTCGGGCGGATCGAGGACGACGGCGTTTACCTCTCGACGGCGAAGTCGCTCGCCGACGGACGCGGATACCGCCACGCCAGCCTGCCGGGGGAACCGTATCAGACCAAGTATCCCGTGTTGTATCCGGCGATGCTGTCGCTGGGGTGGCGAGCGGGAGGGTCGCTGGATGCGGCGATCTTCGGCGGACGCCTCCTCAACGCGGTCGCCGCTACGGCGGGTCTGGCGGGCGCGTACGTCCTGATGCGCCGGGTCTGGCGGGTTCCGCGCTGGCTGGCGGCGTCCGCGATTGTCGTCACCGCGACCCACGCGGACTGGTGGGACTTCATCCGCCAGATCATGAGCGAGCATGTCTTCGGCGCGTTCGCGATG
>BOJX01000073.1 GCA_016860685.1 Planctomycetota bacterium | reverse complement strand
GCGATCTTCAAACCCGTGGTGGTGGGGACAGTCGCGCGGGTGACGGACGAAAGCAACTCGCGCCTCGGGTTCGGCGTGTTCTACATGATGGTGAACATCGGCGGGTTTGTCGGACCGCTGGTGGCGGGCGCGATCCGGGGCATCTCGTGGGAATACGTGTTCATCGCCTCCTCGGCGTGGGCGGTGATCAACCTGCTGATCTGCCTCGCCTTCTACAAAGAGCCGCCGCGCCCCGCCGGGTGGAAACCGCGCACGCCTTCGCAGGTCTGGCAGGCCGTGTACGAAGTGCTCGGCAACATCCGCTTCTTCGTCACGGTGTTCGTGGTGATCATTGCGATGATGGTCGCGCAGTTCGGACCGTGGTGGTTCCAGTGGTGGCCTCACGCGGCGATCTTCATTCCCGCGTGGACCGTGCTGAACTTCCTGTGGGACTCGGTGCTGCCTCCGCGCGGCGCAGCGACCAGCACGAACAAGGCGGCGCCCCCGCCCTCGTGGTTCGGCCAGCGCATGCATTGCAGCGACTGGCGCTTCGCCCTGTTTCTGCTGATCCTCTCGGGGTTCTGGACGTCGTTCAACCAGATTTTCATTACGATGCCGGAGTACATCCGCGACTTCAGCGAGACGAAACCGCTGGTGGACACGGGGCGCAAGTTCCTGAGTCCGATCTTCGGCGACGACATCGACGAGTGGTTGGCGTCGGTGGAGGAGACGGAGCTTTACGCGGAAGTCGATGACCTGCTGCGCAAGGCGGCGGGCAAAGACGGCCTCGTTCCTCCGGATCCTTCACCCGCGCCGAGCGGGGAGCACAAGACGAGAGAGAACCGCGACGCCTTCGCCGCTCTAGGGCGACAGGCGGCGGAGTTGTCGGAAGATGAGAATCTTACGGAGTCCGAGCGCGCCCAGGCTGCCGCTGTAACCGAGGCCTTGCGTCAGATTGACCCCCAGGACGACGCCGCGGTGGAAGCTGCGCTGTCAACCCACAAATCGGCGATCGGCTCCCTGGAGGCGGCTGCAAGACTGGCGGCCTACCGGACCTTCCCGGGCATTACGCCGGAAGTCCTGTCTGAACTTACCGCCCTGGTTCGACGTCTGAACGAACGCGGCGGCGCGACGGACGGCGATGGTCTGACCGTTCTGGACGTGCTGGACAGTTGTCGGAAGGTTCTGGACTACAAGGTGCGGTTTGCGCCGGTCGCGTACGCGAAGGCTCTGGTCGATGTGCCGCTTCAACCCTCCGCGGCGAGTGATCGCGCGATGGATAAGGGCGTGGCGTCGCTTAACAAGCGATTGAAGGAGGTCCGTCAGCCAATCCTGGATGACGTGGAATCCGACCGTGTTCGCCTGGAGGTTCAATCGTTGTTGCAGGCACACGGGATCCTCCTTGACGCGGAGGTTCTGTCCACCGCCGCTGAAAAGCTGTCATCGCCGGATCGGCGCATCCGTGCCAAGGATTTGTCGCTGGCCTGGCGGCATGCGGCGTTCGGAGACGCGCTGGCAGAGCCGGTTCGGCAAACCCGTCAGTTCAACCCCGAGTTCATCGTCAATCTCAACGCGTTCGGGATCGTCCTCTTTCAGGTGATCGTCTCCTACCTCATCGGGCGCTTCCACCAGTTCACGGGGATGATCCTCGGGATGGTCGTGGCGGCGGTGGGCATCGGCTTTGCAGCCATCGCCGGCGACCACGGTTTCTTCGGACCGGGCGGGATCGGACTGCTGGTATGCCTGGGCATTCTCATCTTCTCCTTCGGCGAAATGATGGCGAGTCCGACGAGCCAGGAATACGTCGGGCGCATCGCGCCGGAGGATAAAAAGGCGCTGTACATGGGGTACTACTTCGTGGCGGTTGCGCTGGGGAATCTCTTCGGCGGCATCCTCTCCGGTCAGCTTTACGGATCGCTCGCCCGCGACATGCAGCGGCCCGACCTCATGTGGCTGGCGTTCGGCGGGATCATGCTGGCAACGGCGCTGATCTTCCTCGTGTACAACCGTTTCGCGCTGCCGAAGTCGGCGGCGAATACGTTGACCGCAGGGTAGACCCGTAACGTCTTGAGGGGGAAATGAGAGCTGCCGGCGGCGTCAATTGGATCGGAGGCTGACATGGATATGTCCTTCGGGCTTTTCGGACTGATCATGCTTTACCTGATTCTGCTCGGCGTGCTTTATGTGACGGAGTGACGGATCGTGAAACCGTCAGACCCGGGAAGGCACATCAGGAAGTGCGTCTGTCTTGCGTCTGTGTTGGCGAGCATGACCGTCGGGGCGGCAAGCGGCCAGTCTGCTTCGCCTGCCGCATCCACATATTTCCGTATCACCGTGGTGGACGCGCAGACGGGGCGCGGCGTGCCGCTGGTGGAGCTGACGACCGTCCACAGCGTGGTCCACGTCACCGACAGCGCGGGCGTCGTTGCGTTTCACGAACCCGGCTTGATGGATCAGGACGTGTTCTTCTTCGTCCGGTCGCACGGTTACGCCTATCCCAAGGACGGGTTCGAGAACGCCGGCTTGAAGCTGCGGACGACACCGGGAGGCCGCGCGGAGATCCGGATCAACCGCGTCAACATCGCCCAACGCCTCTACCGCATCACCGGCGCGGGGATCTATCGGGATAGCGTGTTGCTCGGCGATAAGCCCCCGGTCGCGCAGCCGCTGCTGAACGGCGGCGTCCTCGGCCAGGACAGCGTGCAGACGGCGTTGTATCGCGGCAAGATTTACTGGTTCTACGGTGACACCAGCCGCGCCTCGTACCCGCTGGGGAACTTCTCGATGTCCGGCGCAACATCGGAGCTGCCGCCGTCGGCGGGAGGCCGCGGGTTGGACCCGGACGTCGGTATCAACCTTTCGTATTTCGTCGGACCTGACGGCTTCTCGCGCGGGATGTGCCCGATCGAGGGTCAGCCGGGGCCGGTGTGGTGCGACGGGATGACGACGGTGACGGACGCGGCGGGACGCGAGCGGCTGCTGTGCCGGTTTGCGCGGATGAAATCCCTCGGCGAGATGTACGAGCAGGGATTCGCTCAATACAACGATGACAGGGAGGTCTTCGAGCCGGTGAAACGCATCCCGCTTGACGCGAAGCTCTTCATGCGCGGTCAGCCGGTGCGACACAAAGACGCGGAGGGGGACTACTGGTATTTCGCGACGCCCTTTCCGCTGGTCCGCTGCCGCGCGGACCACGACGCGCTGCTCGATCCCTCGCAGTATGAGGCGTTCACGTGCCTCAAGCCCGGGACGCACTATGAGAGCAGGGAAGGGGACGGGAATGAACGCGGCGCCCGCCTCGCTCCGCAACTCGACCGCGACGCAAGCGGGAAGCTCATCTACGCCTGGAAACGCGACACCACGGTCATTCTCCAGAAGGAGCAGAACGAGCTGATCGCGCGGGGGCTGATGAAGCCGGAGGAGGCGCTGATCCGGTTGCACGACGCGCAGACCGGAAAGGCCGTGCTCGGGCACTCCGGAACCGTCGCGTGGAACGCTTACCGCAAGGCGTGGATCATGATCGTGCAGGAGGCGTGGGGCACGTCCATGTGCGGAGAGATCTGGTATGCGGAGTCGCCGACACTGACGGGCCCGTGGGGGACGGCGCGCAAAATCATCACCCACGACGATTACTCGTTCTACAACGTCGCACATCACCCGTTCCTCGATCAGGACGGGGGACGGATCATTTACCTGGAGGCAACGTACACGATGGCGTTCTCCGGCACGAAGACACCGACGCCGCGGTATGACTACAACCAGATCCTGTACTCGCTCGACCTCGCCGACCCGAGGCTCAAGACGGAGTAAGGCGGCGGTTCAAGACCGAGCCGCATCTCCCGAGGCTCAATCGGCCAGCCACTGAAGCTCCTCCAGCCGGTCCGCAATCGCCGCGGCGATGACGCGATATCCGCGCGGGTTCGGGTGGAAGTCGATCGGCGCCAGATGCAGCGGACCGTCCGTCGAACCCTCGCGCAGCGCCGGCGTTAAATCGAGAAACTCGATGCCCTGAGCCTCGACGCGGGCGCGCAACATCCGCCGGAACGCATCGGGACATTCCGCCAAATACACCTCAGGATACGCGGGAAAGTAGGTGAACAACAGCCGTATGTCATTGTCGTGGCACAAGCGGGCAAACTCGCGAAGGATGTCGCAGTAGGTGTCGAGCGCGTGCGACATCTCGTCATCCAGCGATTCACGCAGCAACCGTCCGTCCACGTCCTTCCACAATTCGAGGAACGTGCGGGCGTTCTCCTCGTATCGGTCATTTCCGGGGATGACATAGCGATCCCGGCCTTGGACGGGCCGCGCACCTGAACGATCTTCTCGCCGGTAGTGCGGGGATCGGAATCGAAGTGCCATATCTGTGACACTTTCCGCGATCGCACAGCGGGTGAGCAGGGTCTCGACCCACGGCGTCCTCCCGCCGCCCTCGAGGCCGACGGACAGCAGTTCACGCGGCGATCGGCCGCGAAGATCGGCCAGGTCGTTGGTCACGAATGTCAGCACGGCGATGTCGGGTTGCAGCGACAGAACGCGATCACGGAGAATCACGAACGCCTTGTTGATGCTGCCGCCACCGCGCGCGGCGTTGATGACTTCGACGTCCAGCCCGCGCCGGCTGAGCAGGTCGTTAAGAATCACAGGATAGGTATCCGGATTGTCCACGTAGAATCCGTCGGTGACCGAATCGCCGAGACACACGATGCGCCGCCGCGCGGCATCCAGCCCGCGTCGCAACTCCGGACCGCGGAATCCCATCGTGTTGGCCTGAACCCGGTACGAAAACGGCCCCAGATCCAGAACCGCGTCGTATCCGGGCTCCCAGATACCGGTGGAGGTGGAAAAGGCGCCGCGGAACGTGCCCCGCGGCCAGCCGCATAGTCGAAGGGCGATCTCAAGCGCCGACAAGACCGAAGCAACGACCAACGCGGCGAAGATCAGCTTCCTGGAGCGCGAACGCTTCGGGAGTCCCGGCTTGCTTGTGCCGGGGGTTCCATCTGATAATGCTCTTTGCGACATTCGCGACTTCGACGTCGTCAGCAGGATTGGAGGATTCGAGCGGACTCCGATCGAATGATGTTCCTAGTCGCGCAGAATGATATTCGGCACGTTGGCGGCTGACTACGGTTCGATTCTTCGGACTCGTACAAAGCATGAGGCTCGACCGAGAGGGCGTGGGGCCGTGCGGCACGGCCCGGTTATAGCGCACTAATGCGATGACGAGAGTCGTCGACGCTAGCGGGTATTATCTCGATCGACCCGCGATCTTCCGATGACTATCGTGAACCGCCCCGGGTCTACTTTTTAATTTTTAATGTGGTGCTTTAAATGCTTGTTGTTATTGAGATTCTTGCGCTCTTGCTTGCAACACCCTACTTTAATGTTCAGGAGCGGAACACTGCGCAGTCCGACTCGCCAGCGCGCACGCGCGAGGAAGGCAATCCTCCGACGGCGGAGTCAATCATTGAGGCAATGGCCAAGCGTCGTATGGGCGCTCAATCGGTGCTTCCGAACCAACGGAAGGCCGCAGATGAAAACTTGCGACCCGAACTCCTCGTGGAGGGTACTCCCATCATAGACCGATCCGGGAGGCTTGTTGAGGCGGGTGGGAGGTGGACCTTCGTTTTTGATGGGAGCTCTGATGACCCCCCCATCGAGCTGTTGCCAAATCTGATGCTGGAAAGGATGATCTATCAAGCCGCTTCCGATCGTGACGGAACCGTCTTTATCGTTCAGCATGGGGAGGTAACCGAGTTTCAGGGCAGGAACTATCTGCTAGTGCGAACGGCGACGGCACGCATTCCTGACCGGAACCTAACGAAGTGACTCGTTCTATCCCGGGGAAGTTCTATGCCGTATTCTCTGAGTAAGCACGGTGCGACGGCAATTGCACATTTGGCTGGTATGGTCAGCAACTCGGATTGGGTTAAGTTGATTGATGATTTGGATGAGTTGATTGGCCAGGGCCCATCCCGCGTGGTGCTGGATCTCACCCATCTTGAGTCGATTGATTCTTCCGGCCTTGGATCGATCGTCCAGCTCGTTTCGCGCTGTCGCATGCGGGGTAGCGCCGTAGGTATCGCTAATCCAAATGCGTTCGTCACGGGGGTTCTTGAGGTTACCCGCCTGGATCAGTGGATTGGCGTTTCGAAGACCGTTGATCAGGCGATAGCGAATGTCGGTGCGATGGGCTAATTTCTGGTGGTGTTTCACGTGGAACTGCTCAGACTGATTTGAGAGTCAAAAATGAGCCAGTCAACGCGGAGACTCGGAAGGGGAATCGACGCCCTGCTGTCGACCGGAAGATCGGTCCCTGGTGAGGTGGCGAAAGTTGACACCAGGCCTGCCGCGGAAGACGCACGCGTAGTCCGGCTCCCTTTGTCAAAAATCGCGGCGAACCCCTATCAGCCGAGGTCGGCGGCTGCCGACAGCGATATCACATCGCTTGCGGAGTCCATCTCCGCCTCGGGGGTTCTTCAGCCTATTGTCGTTCGCCCGTCGGGAGACGGATATCAGATCATCGCAGGGGAGCGCCGTTTTCTTGCAGTTACGCGACTTGGGTGGCGCGAAATCCCCGCAATCGTTCGTGAGGCGAACGATCCGCAGATGCTCGAGTGGGCGCTGATTGAGAATATTCAGCGCGAAGACATCAACGCGATCGATCGTGCGGAAGCGTACCACCTTTATTGCACGAGGTTTGGACTAAGCCCGGAGGCGCTCGCTGACCGGCTCGGCGAAGATCGCTCCACGGTCGTTAACTACATCAGGCTTCTGGATCTCCCGATGTCGATCCGTAAGCTAGTGTCTCAGCGACAACTTAGCATGGGCCACGCCCGGTGTATTCTTGGGATCGATGGCGACGAGGATCGCGAACGCGTGGCGCAAGCCGTCCTTCTCGATCAACTGTCCGTTCGAGCTACAGAAGAGCTCGTCCGCAGGCTGAAATCCCGCAGCGCCAAGGCCCGAACCTCCGAAACAGCGAGGAGTCCAGCAGCAAGCCTCCCCCATCTATCCGACCTTGAATCTCGTTTCGAGCGCGCGCTTGGAATGAAGGTGGACATCATCGAGTCCGCCACCAAGGGAAAAGGAAAGGTCGTCATTTATTTCAATTCTCTCGACGACTTCGATCGGCTCTGCCTTAAGCTTGCGATCAAAGGCGACTGAGACGACTGGCCAGTGTTCGTAAGTATTCAAGTTCGGAAGGTGTGTTCGCGGTTTCTAGCACGGCTGGGTCGATGCCAAAACGGAGCATCGTTTCCTCAGTCACCACAGATATCTTTTTGGATCGGAATGCTCCGCGCACGGAGTACCTCCTGTTCTCCAGGAGTTCCCCGACATTTCTGAAGGCATCGGTGCGCACCACGGAGAGGAGAACATGATGATTGCCCCTAACCAAGGGGATAATTGCATCTGAGCTACCCAGCGCATTGAAAAGCAGGCGAATCATTTCGCATGAAACCAGCGGGTAATCACACGCCACAACTGCGGAAACGCAAACCGAACTTCCAAGGAGATTAATCGAATCCGCTAAACCTTGGAGGGGCCCCCGCCTAGGAACACTGTCAATCACTACACGGATCGATGCAGAAAATCTCGACTGAAGAGACCGAGACTCGTCTTGATCGGATACAGATACAACGACCTGGTCGACACATTGAGACGCGACGCGGATTATGCGATCAAGGGCGGTCGCTCCCGCAAACTCGATACAATGCTTGGGGAATCCCATCCTGGTGCTTCGGCCGCCAGCAAGTACGATCATCCCCGAGTGAGAAGACATGTCTAGCTCTCTGAGTTAAGGAATAAATAAAGTATTACGTTTATTTGGTTCTTTATGGTTTATATCGCGATACCTGGAGGCGACACTAGGCCTGCGCTAGTATACTTCCGCCCTCTGAACGAAGTGCGTAAGCATCGGGGCTGAGATCATGATCCCAACCGTTTATATCATACTCGGGATGCTCGTCTTTCCCGGGTCGAAGTGCGAAGATCGGCCCAGCATCGTTGTTGATCCCGCCGCCTTCGACCTCGGTCGCATCCTGGATGGCGAACACATTTCAAAAAAAGTTCTCCTGCGAAACGCAGGGCGGGCCGAACTGGTGATCCGGGAAATCAAGTCGGATTGCGGCTGCACCGTGGTGGATCTTCCTCCCGAAGCCCGGCGCATCGCGCCGGGCGAGACCCGCGAGGTCTCCATCACCTTCGATTCCACCGGGCGCGCGCGGCCTGAAGCGCAGACAAAACGGATTACGATCCTCTCAAACGATCCGGTCAACCCCGAGGTGGTTGTCACGCTCGATGTCCTTGTTGAGTCGGAGTATCGACTCAGCCCTGCCGGCTCGATCCATCTTCAGAGTCTGCGCCGAGGGGACGAATCCCGTCGAACGCTTGACGTTCTTCCGGGTTCGCTTGGAAAACCCGTCCGCGTCGCCAAGGTCGAGGTTAACCCCGAAATGCCGCTGACGGTCCGGGTAGACGCCTTCGAGCAGGACTCCCAGCGCGGCTCGCGAATCACTTTCAAAGCCCACGACGACGCTCCGCTCGGGGTTTTGCGCGGGCAGGTCACCCTACACATCGAGGTCGAAGACCGAACGCTCGAAAGGCGCGTGTCCGTCCAGGCGATGATCGTCGGCGATCTGGAATTCAAGCCGCAATTGCTCAATCTCATCAACCAGAAAGTCCTGCCGGGTAAGAAGCTCGCTCCGATCACCCTCACCCGGACGACCCGGCAACCTTTCCGCATTCTTTCCGTGAATGACAACCCCGTCCTGACGTTTGAAATCCGCGAGGGCGCCCGGAAAGACGGGACGGAGTTCATCATTCAGCCGGTGGTCCGGGAGAGTGCTCCGCCGGGCCCCTTCGGGGTACAAATCCGAATCCGGACGGACTCCATCGATCAGCCGATCGTTGACGTTCCCGCATTCGGATTCGTCACTCCTCCTCTTTTTACGGATCCGCCCGAGGTCTACCTGCGCGACGACGGCAGCGTCATCGGCGCAAGCCGCCAGCTTCGCCTGATCAGCAGCGCGGCCGGCGCCGCACTCGACAACATCACCGTCGCAACCGACTCAAGCCTCGTGAAGGCCCGAGTGCTTCCGAGCCGAACCGAGGACGCCTTGAACACCGTCCTGATCAGCGTTTATCTGGCGTCCGAAGTGCCAAGAGGACGGCACTCCGCGACCCTGACGATCGATCCCGGCCTGGAAGGTGTCGCGCCCATCACGGTTCCGATCACCCTTCTCGGACGGCAGGACCAGATCGGCGAAGCTCATCCTCGCGCCACGACGCCCACGGCCGCTTCGGGCGGTTGATTCCCTCGCGGCGCGCGTAGACAATCCAGCCGGATCCGGATGATGCGGTTGGCGCCGCGGGGTCCGGCCCTTATTCAGCGGATCGACGGGAATGACAACCAGCGTGCGGAATCCAGCGTCAGACAGCGCGTCGGTGCAGATCGAGCCGAAGGATGATCCGTCGATTCTTCCGGGGTTGTCCAAGGCAGGACCGATCTGGCTGCTGATCGCGCAGTTGTCGCTCTGGGTCGCCTGGTTGGTGTTCCTGGCGGCGATGGTGTATCAGCGGGTTCGATCTTCCTAGAATCGGCGTCTGCGCCCGCCGCCCCGAACCTTGATCTTGAGCTCGTGACCACGGACACGAAAACCACGCTCGATCCCACCGGATATACCGGCGCGGAAGAACAATCCTCCCGGTTCGAGGCTAATCTCGTGGTCCTGGCGCGGCATCAATCCCCGTGGGCGGCCCGCGTCGCCTCCGCAGCCGGAAACAGCGAGCCTGCGACCGCGCGCGACGGCACGGCGACTTTCCGTGTGACGGACCCTCAGGGCCGGCGCCGCTGGCTCGGCGGGTCATCGATGCCGGCGTCGAGCAGCGCCGCCCTTTTCGGAACCCTGTCCGACACGAATATGAGCGTCGTACTGCCGGGGATTCTCACCGGAGCTGAAGTGCTCACCGTTGATGCCCAACTTGATCCGGGTTGTGCGATCTTCGTTTGCGAAAGCGACCCCGCGGCGTTGCGTCTTGCGCTGATGCTCTACGACTACCGTCCGCTGATCGAAGCCGGTCGACTGTGCTTCGTCGATCGCGACCGCGTCATCTCGGACCTGACCGCTTTCTTCGAAAGCCATCCCGGTTATGAATTCCCGCAGCGCGTTCTCCGAACTCCCCAGGTCAGCCCCGCGACGTTCGCGAAGCTACAGAAGGATCTGGAGGCGGCGTTGCGTGAAGTAACCGCGATCCGGGCTCGACGCGCGGAGCAATCGCGCCGCCGCATTGCCGATCAACTGTCCGCTCATCAGGGGCGCGGCGTCCTCATCGTGGGGGCCGGCGCCACTTCCGACGCTCGGGCGGCGGCGCTGGGCTTGCAAGACGCCTTCCGCGAACCTGGTTCTTGCGAGGTTGTTCTGATAAGCGATCCTCGTACGCGCCACCTTCAGGGTGTGCTGGACCGGATTGAGCGCATTCACGCCGGCGTTCTCATCCTGCTGGACGGTGCCCCCGCGGCTCTGCGTCCTCAAATCCCCGATGCGGTGCGTCTTGTGACCTGGCTGACGCCGCAGGTTGATCCGCGCGTCGCGGCGACGTGGGCGACGCAGGGTCGAACCCCGTGCTTCGTCTCCACGACCGAGCAGCTTCGGGCGGTACTCGATCCTGCCTCTGGCGCAGACCACGTTCAGCTTCTTGAACCCGGCGTGACCGCCCGGGCGGCGGCGTGCTGCGCCCCCACGCCCGTTCAAGCCGGTGCGCCCCTTGAAGTCTGCGTTCCCCCCTGTCCGCCCGATGATCCGGATCTCCTGGGGTTGACGCTTGCGTCACAGCGTGATTTGTGGACTGTCGCCCGGTCACTGATTTTCGAGCGAATCCTCGCGGGACGGACAGCGGCGGCGGCAGAACTGCTTGCCGAAGCCTCCGCGAAAGCCAACGTTGCGATCGAGGATGCACAGGTTCGTCGGCAGTTCCTCGAGTTGATCCAGCGTCGCGCCTTGCCGGCCGCTCGGTGGCGATCCGTCGTCGCCGGTTTGACGAAATCCGGCGCTCGGGTGCGCACGCTCGAACCGCTGTCAACTGAGATGCCTGCCTGTTATGTCTGTCCTACCGCGACGCACGCGGATGCCCGGCGCCTCTGCGAGACCGTGACGTCGGGAGCGCCAGTGTTCGCGTGGCGTTACTTCACGAATCTGCGTGAAGCGCACCCGATGTTGCAGCCGCTGCTGGACTGCGTGATCTGGTTCGACCGCCCCGAAGAAGTCGTACGCGGCGTCTCGAACCTCGGGCGCACGTCGCCGCGCATTCCGGACCCGCGCGCGCTGGCCGATAACGACATGAGCGCCCGCTTACGATGCCTGATTCGTGCCGCGCGGGCGCCCCAGCAAGGCGCATGACCGTCACTGCGAACCCGCCTCCGTCGGGCGCTGCGTGCCGTCTTCGCCGTCCGGCACGGCGGGGATGAAGATGCGGAACGTTGATCCGCCGACCAGGCGGGATTCGACGGAGACGATCCCGCCGTGCGCCTCGACGATCTGTCGAACCAGCGCCAGCCCCAGCCCCGCGCCTCGCCGCTTGCGAACACGCGGGTCTGAGGCGCGAAAGAACCCGTCAAAGATCGCGCCGCGATCCTCGGGGCGGATTCCGATTCCCCGGTCATGCACACTGATGAGCACGCCGTGACGCCCGCGGCGCGTGTCGCGCGTCACCTCGACCAGGATCCACCGCTCGTCTTCGGAGTACTTCACCGCATTGCTCATCAGGTTCAGGACGGCCTGTCCGACCGCGTCGCGATCGATCCGCGCGAGCGGCAGGTCCGCGGCAACGCTCAGCGCATGCGTCATGCCTGCGTGATCCAGTTCCGCGCGGTAGGCTTCGTACATCGATCGCACCGCCTCGCCGACGTCCTGCACCGACATCTGAAAGGCCCGCTCGCCGGAGCGCAGCCGCGAGAAATCCAGCACGTTGTTGATCAGGTGCGTCAGGCGGGAGCTCTCGCGGAGGATGATGTCGTAGTATTCCCGCTTCTTCTCCGGCGTCGGCACACGATCCTCGAGCAGCGTCTCCGCAAAGAGATGAATCAGCGCGAGCGGGGTCTTCAGCTCGTGCGACACGCCCGACACGAAGTCCGCCTGAAGCCGCAGTAGCTCCGCCTCCCGCCGGGCAAGACGCTGCAACCGCCAGATCAACCCGATCAGCGCCGCAACCGCCAGCAGCGACACCGGACCGAGCAACAACCCGTGCCGGACGCGCTCCAGTTGTCCCTGATGTCGAAAGCGGTCCGTCGGCACCAGGCAGAACCGGGCTGGAACGCCCGGCAGCACCACGCCGTCAGTCGGCGCGGGCGGCTCCACATCGACCAGCTCGAAATCCGCGTCGGTCGCCGGCAAGGCGCTGCGCCCCAGCGCCAGAAATCGCTGCACATTGACGAAGCACACCGCGAGACTCTCGTCGCCTGACCCCAACGGCGCCGCATGCAGCGCGAGAAAATGCGTCGCGCTTCCGAAATCCAACGACTCGGTTTCCGTCGCGCTCCCGCCGGGCGCCGCTCGCGAACGCAGGGTCGCGCTCGCGGCGTCAATCAGAACTTTCGGCGGAACCGGGACGCCGGGCGCCGCCTCAAGTTGACCGGATCGCCACATCAGAACCCAGTCCACCGGATCCGGATCGTCCGCCAAGCCCGGATCGCCCTGACGCCCCGTGTCCGCACCGGTCTGCGCCGCGCAGACTCGCCGCGCGATGTCCTCCCGCAGTCGCGCAGCCGTCAACTGCGCTACGGCCTCAACCGCGCGCCACGCCTCTCGATCGGCGCGGGCGATCGCACGCTCGCTGTAAACAAAGGACAACCCCGATCCGCAGATGACCAGCGACGCCGCCACCAGGATCACCCCGAGGCTGCGCCACGTTCCGAATTCGGATCGAGCGGCATCCCCCGGATGAAGCGTCTCTTTCATGTCATCAATGATGGGTTCTTGCCGGCGGATCACAAACCGCCGCGCGGTGTACGCACCGGACCGTCCGCAGATTACCCCTCACGCGGCGCGGCCGCCGGCGATCCTTCCGGATCGCGAAGCTCAAGTCGAAGCAGACGGCGCGCCGTCGCCGCAAACCCGAAAGGCGGCCTCGAAAGCAGAAAAGGCCGGTGTTGTGAGATGCTGATCAGCACCGCCAACGCCGCGACGTTCATCAATAAGCTGCATCCGCCGTAAGACACCAGCGGCAGCGTCATCCCCGTCACCGGCAGCAGCCCCACCGTCATGCCGATGTTAACCACGACCTGAAGTCCGATCGACGTGACAATCCCCGCGGCCACCAGCCGGCCGAAAGGCTCCTTCGTCGCCGACGCAATCACCGTCCCCGCTCCAAGAATTCCCGCGTACGCCGCGAGCACCAGCACGCCCCCTACCAGGCCCCACTGATGCGCGATGACCGCGAAAACGAAATCATTATGCCGATCGGGAAGGAGCGGGTATTCCACAAACGGCCCCTGTCCCCAGCCGAACCCCGTCCATCCTCCGCTGCCGATCGCGTTCTTGGACTGCACGAGCTGAAACCCCGCGGCGCGCTCCCACTCCGCGATGTCCCGCCGGCTTCCGAGAAATGAATATCCCTCAGGATCCGCCAGGGCGGCCTCCCGGATCGTCGGCCACTGCAACACCACCGCCAGCACGCGCCGACGCTGGTAATCCTCCAGCCCGGACCACGCCAGCGGCGCCGCCGCAACCGCTACGCCGATCAACCCCAGCAGGTGAGACGTTTTCGCACCCGCCAGATACAACATCATCAGCACGAGCGGCGGAATCAGCAGCGCTGTGCCGAGATCCGGCTCCAGAAGAATCAGCCCCAACGGCACCGCGCACAACATCAGCGGCGCCGCCACCCCGGCGAACGTGCGCGTGTTGCTTCGGTAACGAAGATACCACGCCAACGCCAGAATCAGCGCCAGCTTGAACACCTCCGACGGCTGGATCTGAAACAGCGGCAAGCGGATCCACCGCCGCGCGCCGTTCAACACCGGAATCAACCCGCCGAAGCTCTGACCGGTGAATCTCGCCACGACCGGCGGAATGAGCAGCGCGATCGACAACGCGAAGAACCAGTACGACCCGCCGGCAAGCCGACGGTACCCCACCCGCAGAATGCACGCACCCAACACGATCCCCAGCAACAGGATCAGACCCTGCTTCCGCGCATTCAGCGGTCCGTCGTGACCGGCGTAGTACGCCGTGTCCGTCACGTAGATGCTCAACAACCCCAGCGCACAAAGCACGCCGGCCGACACGACAATGCACCAGCCCGGCGCCGTCAGAGCCGTCGCCGCGGACGCTCGCCTCATCATCTCGGCGCCTCCGTCCGCAGGTCCGGTCCGAGCACCTCGAGCACCGTCCGCGCAATCTCTCCGGCCACCGGTCCGCTCACGCGCCCGCCGCTGCCCCCGAACTCGAGCAGCACCGCAAAAGCGACCGGCGACGACCGGCTCCAGTCCGGACCTTCCCCCGCCCCCCGAGGCTGAAGAAAACCGATGAACCACGCGTGTGCATGTTCGCCGTGCGCCGCCGCGCCGCGCGGAAAGAATTCGACCGCCGACAATTCGCCCGCGTTCAGGTCAACCTCGGGGTGACGCACGCGCATCCGCTCGCGCGCGTCCGAAAGACTTCCAGCCGACACAAGAATCTCCGCGGGCACTTCGTCCGACGAGCGGAACACGTAACGCGTCGGCCGCGGCTTCACCGTGGCGCTTCCCGTCTTTCCGCAAAGCACGAAATCCTCGTCGTAAAACGACACGTACTTGTGCGCCGTCCCTTCCGGATGATTGACGACTTCATACATCCCCTGCCGGATCGCACGAAGCTGGTCGCTCGTCGCCGGAAGCGTGTCGCGCCGCGGTAACGGCGCCCCGGAGACGATCCGAACCGGACGGTATTCTCCGCTTGCATAACACGCCGCCAGATTCGCGGCTTGCACCGGAGTCACACACAGCTCGCCCTGCCCGATCGCAAAGAACCGCGGATGCGCCGCCGTCAGCGCGATCCCCCGACGGTACATCCAGTCCGCGGTCGGGTTCACGCCCGGCAGCTCCTCGGCGAACCCCAGCCCGCTTCCGCGACCCAGTCCCGCCCGGTCGAACCAGAGGCAAAGCTCCCCCGCTCCGAGGCGCTCGCCCAGCCGGTACATGTAAATGTTGCAACTCCCCCGCAGCGCTGCCACGACGTCCACCGCGCCGTGGCGCATCCGCGGCCCGGAACCGTCGATCTGCCAGCACTTCGAGGCCCCCGCTTCAGGATTTTCGGGGAAAAGATATCCGGAGCACTCGAACCGGTCGTCCAGTCCGACCCGCCCGCTCGCCAGTCCCGCCAGACACGTCAGCGGTTTCACGATCGATCCCGGCGCCGTCTGCATCGACACCGCCCGGAAGATAAGCGGCAGACGCTCCGTGTCGTCCTGAAGCCGCGTATACTCCTCCGAAAACCGCGCCGGGGCGTACGACGGACAGGAGACGCATGCCAGCACCTCCCGCGTCGTCACATCCACCACGACGATCGAACCCCCCGGAACGTCCGCATGCTGCGCCACGGCGCGCTCGAGCACATCATAAAGGCGTCGCTGAAGGTCTCCGTGGATCGTCAGGCGAACGTCCGCGCCGTTACGAGATTCGATCAGCCCGCCCTCGACAACCTCGCCGCGACGGTCGCGCGTGACCTCGCCGCGACGACCCCGAAGCTGCGCCTCGCACACCCGCTCCACCCCCGACCGCCCGATGACGTCGCCCGAAACATACCGCGCCAACCGGTCCGTCGAACCTGGATCCCCACGGACATCCTCCGCCGATACCGGTCCGACCCGCCCCAGCACATGAGCAAAGGCGAAAGCGTCGTGAAACGTGCGTTCGCTCGAGGGACGAACCCGCACCCACGGATACGCAGCGAGCCGCTCGCGCGCCGTCACCTGCTGATCGATCGTCAAGCCGGAAACCAACGCGTGCGCCCACGTCTGCTCCCGGACGTCTTCGTCGTACCCGATCCGTTCCGCGTGCGCTTCCCGAATCCTGGCCACCCTCTCGACGATCTCTCGCCGCCGCCGCACGATCTCGTCAAGCGCCGTCCCCTCAAACTCCGCGATCTCCCGCTCGGCTCGCGCACGCTCACGATCATAAGCAGTCCGGATCTTCTCTGGATCGCTCGTCCCGTATCGGCGCTTAAGGTCATACGCGCGGATGTGGCGAGACAGCGGTTCAGACTCCGGCGCCAACGCGCGATAATCCACCGCGATCTGCCAGCGCGGCTCGTCCGTGACCAGCGGCTCGCCGCGCCGGTCGAAGATCCCTCCTCGCACAAACGGCAGACGCTCTGGCGGACGCACCAGCATGTCCTCGGTGCGTTCGAGATACTGATCGTGCCGCACGACCTGCATCGCGGCGAGACGTGCGAGGATCACCGCCGTCGCCGCCGCAAAGAGGATCAACACGTGGCGCAATCGCCGCTCGAACATCGAACACGAGCTCCGCAAAAGCAACGCGCGCATTATTCCCGGTCGTTCCGCGCCCGCAACGCGCCCGCCCCCCCCCCTCCCCCCCCGCCTCTTTTGCCCCCGACCGGGGGTCCGCGGCGAGTATGCGATCTTCCTTCCGACGAACGTCCGAATTTCGGTTGTTTCCCGCTGAAACCGATCCTAGGATTGAGTCGAGCGCCGCGGGGGCGCCGATGCGGAACACAAGTCATGAGGCTTCCGATCCGACCCGATCATCCGATCCGGACGCACTTCTGCGGACTGGTGGAGAACGCCTTCTTCACCGAACTCGGGCTTTGCGAGCCGAAGCTGACGGCGTATCTGGCCGACCTGCTCGTCGACTTCATGCACGTGGATCGCCTGAGCCTGCTGCGCCGGGCGCTCGGACGCGACCTCGCCCAGATGGCCGCCCTGCTTTCCGTCCTGGAGCCCCAGGACACCCGCAAGTCCGCCGAGGAGCGGGATCGTGACGTTTACCGCCACATCGGCGACCTGACCCTTTTCTGGACCGGCGTCTTCCCGGAATACCTGCGCAGCCGCCGCGGGGGAGACCTTCTGAACGCCTACGTCGAGCAGGGCAAACGTTCGTATGCCGCTTCGGCTCGCCTCGCGCACCCGGATGACCGTCCCCCCGCCGATCTGCTGCTCTCGCTCAGCGAGGAATTTGAAACCTGCGTTCACGGGCTGGGGCTCGTCCGGCGTAACTGGAG
>BOJX01000072.1 GCA_016860685.1 Planctomycetota bacterium | reverse complement strand
GCGACCCCCGCCGCAACACCCGTCGGCAATCTACCGGAATTTGAATCCGTTGACACCCCTTCCTATGCTGTTATGACGCTCCCGACGCACTGCTTTTTGCCTGCTTCGCGCGGCGTGGCGCGGGCGGTCCGGAGGCGGATGCGCGGTTTTGTGCGTTGCTCGGATCCCGAAGATGTCGAGGGAGATGACCTTTGCGGCGTCGGTTCAAACCGTGCATGAAGCCGGTTCATGCGTTGACGCGCTGCTGGCGGAGACGGCGCCCCGAATCGGTCCGGACGACGGCGACCTGATCACCCTTTTCCTCACGGCGCACTACGAGGACGAACTCTCCGATATCGTCGCACGCCTTCGACAGTCTTACCCTCGCGCGGTCCTGATCGGCTGCACGGCTGAAAGCATCATCGGAAACGCCCTCGAGATTGAAGGGCGCCCGGCGATGTCGATGCTGGTCGCGTCCTTGCCCGGCGTGGAGGTGCATCCTTTTCACGTTTCGCATCCGCAGCACGCCCGGGCCCGCGCCAGTCAGAACTGGGAGCCCCTCCTTGGTGTCTCCGGGGAAAGCGAGCCGGTAATTCTGGGGATGGCGGATCCCTACCGGTTTGACGTGTTGACTTTTGTTGAGGACATCAACGAAGCCCTGCCCGGCGCGCCGGTTCTCGGCGGGATGGCCAGCGCAGCGGACGGTCCGGGACAAAACGTGCTGATCCTTGACGACACGATCCACCGGGAGGGGCTGGTCGGCGTCGCGCTGACCGGCGACCTGCGGGTGGATACCGTCGTGTCCCAGGGCTGTCGCCCGATCGGACGCCCTTTCATCGTCACGAAATCGCAGGATCGTTTCATCCGCGAACTGGGGGGCAAGGTGGCGTGGGAGCGGCTTCAGGAAGTGATCGCCGAGCTTCGTCCGGATGAGGAGCAGGCCGCCCAGCAGGCCTTGTTTGTCGGGCGCGCGATCAACGAGTACAAGCCGGACTTCAAGCGCGGCGACTTTCTCATTCACACCCTGCTCGGCGTCGAACGCAACACCGGTGCTTTGGCCATCGCCGGTATGCCGCGGATTGGTTCAACCGTGCAGTTTCACATCCGCGACGCCGAATCCGCGGATGAGGATCTTCGGCATATGCTGGCTCCGTTCCGCGGCCCGCAGTCGCCACCGGTGGCCGGAGCTTTACTTTTCAGTTGCAACGGTCGGGGGTCGAGGATGTGGCCTGGCGTGCCGCACCACGACGCCGGCGTATTGCGGGAGCACCTCGGCGACGTGCCGACCGCGGGGTTCTTCTGCGCGGGGGAATTCGGGCCGGTCGGCGGACGCAACTTCGTCCACGGTTTCACCGCCAGCATCGCCTTGTTCCGCCCCCGCGGCAGTGAGAGCGTCCCTGTCACCTGATGCGCCGGGATCCTCGACGACGATTCCGAAGAACCCCCAATCCTACCGGCCCGCTGAAAAAGGGTGCGCCTCCCTCCGGGAGGCGAATTTCATCGGGAAAAAAGGCATCACTAAGACCGATCCCGAGGCTTTCAACAGGCTGCCGGCTTGGAACCCGATCCCGCATCGTTCCGCCAACAAAAAATCACGGATCGAGGGCGATTTCTGGCACAAACAAGAAGCCGTTCGGGTTGACACAGACAAGGGATCGTTTATGATGGCGGTTCTCGGACGTGGGCAACTTCTTGTGGCGCAATAACTTGTGCCGAGGATGGGTTCGGATTTGGCTCGTCGGAAACCCAGGAAACCAGAATCGGTGCAGACCCCGGCGGCGAAGACTCCTCGGCGGTCCGAGGCGGCGCCCGCGAAGCCCCTGAAGGCGAAGGCCCGCGGCAAGTCGCGGAAGCCCTCCGCCGGGAAGGCGGCTCGACCCGCTGCACGCAAGGCGAAGGCGGACAAGAAGCCTTCCGTCCCCAGGAAGATCGAACCGGCAAAAGGGGCGGACCGCACCCGGACCGGCGTCGCGCGGAAAAATAGCATTGCGAAACCGCGACCCCTCCTCTCGCAAACTTCTCAGAAGATGACTCGCGAGGCGGGCGCTCGGAGTAAACCCAAGGCCTCGCGGAATGCAACCCCGGAACCCTCCCGCAAAGTCGAGCAAGGGAGCCGTCCGGCAGCCCGAACCCCGAGGCTTGAAAAGAAACCCGCGCCACCGACGGGATCCGCGTTGACGCGCGCCGTTGCATCGCGGGCGGAAGGACCGGTTCGCGCTGCGTCCGGGAATTCGGCTCCCGTGCGCGCCGCGGTTCCGTCGAAAAGCAGCGTCGTCAATCGCCCGGGGCGATCGGCGTCGGCGGTCAACGCGCCGCCGTCCGCAGCGCCTGCTTCGCAGCCGACGGTGCGCCGACCCGCGCCCGTGATGACGTTTCCCGCGGACGACGGCGGCGGGCTGATCCGCATCATGCCGGATGACGCGCCGTTGCCGAAGTCGCCGCTTTCGCGCAAGGAGTTGACCCGGTTCCGCAAGCTCCTCCTGGAACGGCGGGCGACGCTCAGCGCCGACATGCGTCAACTCTCCAACGAAGCGTTCGACCGCAACAGCGGTGTCGCGGCGGATCGCTCCGCGGTTCCGCTGCACATGGCCGATGTCGGCACGGACAATTACGAGCAGGAGTTCACGCTGGGCCTCATCGACAATGAACGCGCGCTGGTCCGCGAGATTGATGACGCCCTCGAGCGGATCGACGACGGCACTTACGGCATCTGCCTGAAGACGCATCGCCCGATCGGCATCGCCCGGCTCGAGGCGAAACCGTGGGCGCGCTACTGCATTGAGTATGCCCGCCTGCGCGAGCAGGGACGCGTGCCCTGACGCAGCTTCTCCGTGACGGGTGGAACCCGCGATGGAATACGTCTACGCATCCGCGCTTTGCCTGTTGAATCTCCTTTTTCTTGCGTCTGTTGCGATCGGTCTTCCCGGCAACTGGCTGATCGTGGCGGCGACCGGCGCATTCGCGTGGTGGCGATGGGACGAGGGCAAGCCCGCCGACGAGCAGATCATCGGCATCGTCCCGCTGATCGTGATGGCGGGACTCGCCCTGATCGCTGAGGGGCTGGAGATGTTCAGCGGGCTGGTAGGGGCGAAGAAGGCGGGCGGGTCGAAGTGGGGGGCGCTCGGCGCGCTGGCGGGGACGATCGTCGGCGGAATCGCCGGGACGTTCCTGATTCCGGTTCCGATCGTAGGGTCGATCATCGGCGCCTGCGCGGGCGCGGCGGCGGGAGCGGGTGCGATGGAGTACGCCTCCGGTCGTTCCGTGGATGCTTCAACGCGATCCGCCGCCGGCGCGGGCATCGGGCGCTTCGCCGGCATCCTCGTCAAACTCGGCCTCGGCGCCGTCATCTGGTGCGTGGCGGCCGTTGCGGTATTCTGGAACTGACGCCGCCCCTCGACGAAGCGCGGCCCGAGAACGCATTCAGCAGTTCCAAGGATCAACACAACGACACGTCGCGGCGCCCGAATCCTTCGAGGACGCCTCGGAGCCCCCGTTTCAACCTCCTCGCAAGAGGGGGAACCCCGAGCGATCCCTGACCCTCGCGGCCAGAATTTTGCAGCGGTATCACTTCCGACCGCGGTCCGATGGAGACTCGGGTCTCCGGAAATCCCTTGACAGAACCGGCGGGGGCGGTATAATCGGCATGTCTGGTTTCGTGCGCACGGGAAACGCTCATGAACGCCCGACGAAGAACCGTCGTTTCGAGAGTCCGCAGGCCAGGCCAGGTATCCTCATTGTGCCTTCTCCGCGCCGGTGATCCCGATGCGCCGGACCGAGCGTAAAGCCTTCTCGCTCATCGAGTTGCTGGTCGCCATCGCCCTCATCGCCGTGTTGGCGGCGTTGATCGTTCCGAGCGCCTTTCGGAGCCGTCGGCAGGCCGCCGCCGTCCAGTGTCTTTCCAACCTTCGTTCGCTGGCGACCGGATGCGCGGGGTACGCCGTTGACGATCCGCTCGAACACCTCCTCCCCGTCCATCCGACCGCCCACGGGAACACCCGCCGGGACGACGGCTTCTACGACTACGGCGGCGCGGACGGGGCCGCAAACGCCTTCGACGGCGAACTCGCCGCACAAGGCCCGCGCGCCGCCGACACTCGCCCGCTCAATGCTCATCTCGGCCTTTCCGGGCCCGGCAGCGACGCCTTCGAGGTCTACCGGTGTCCGCGGGATACGCGCCTTGACGCCCCGATGACCTACCCCTCCTGGCCGGTCTGGGACGCCTCCCTGCATCAACACAGCGCCTTCTCCGTCGTCGGGACGAGCTACTGGGGGAACGCCGTGCGGTCCGAGGAGCGGGTTCCGCCCTCGAAGGACGCGGCCGGCGAGCCACGGAAACGCTATCACTCCTTCGGACCGTTCCTGCGTCCGGCGTCGCGGGTTCCGGCGCCGGGGAGCACGGTCCTGCTGATGGAGATGCCGGCGCTGTTCAACTTCGTCCTGTTTTCGTCGGAGGGCGGTTTTCCCCGCTTCGGGAGTCTGGGCATTCCCGGATGGCACGACGCCGGACCGCGATTCAACTTCGCCTTCTGCGACGGTCATGCGGAGGCGTTCCTGCTGCCGGCGCAGTGGATTTCCGAAGGCGCGGGTGACGAGAAGCACCGCCTGCGCGAGAACGGCGTTCGACTGGACTGTTACCCCGACCCCCCTGTCCCGGACGCGCCGTTCGGTCCGGAGCGGTGAGGGTCGGGGGATGTGGGATGGTTGATGCCTGAGGGTCGATGTTGGATCGTCGATGCTCACGGATCAGGGTTCTTTTTGAGAGGAGGCTCGAACATGAAATCGGTGCTGGTGAGGCTGGCGGCGGTGATGATGATCGCGGCGGGCGCGCTGGTGGCCTGGGCCGACGGCGGACCGACGCCGGGCGGCGGGGGACAGATCGCGGGGATGAAGTGCCAGTCTACTGCGCAGCAATGCAATCTTACCTCGCAGGAGCAGAACTGCGTCGGAAAAACCAGCGGGGCGGATTGCACTTTTTGCGCGGGGACGAACAGCATGAAGTCGTGCATTACCGCCCAAGGATATGCGTGTATTAATGGGGTCATCAAATAGTTTACACTCGGAACTCCTCGAATCGTCGAGTCATGCTGAAATTTCTAACGGTTCGCCATACGCGATGTAAACTATTTGATGACCGGAGTAATAATTACTCCGGCCACCAAGGTTGCAGCGACAAACTGAGCGGACAATGCCTGGGCGGACCGCCGCTCCTTTGTCAAGGTAACATCTATGTGGGTCCGTGCGACATGGTGACGTGCAGATGATCCTGCGGCGAATTCACTTGGCTCTCCCGATCTGGGTGACCTCCCTGTTCTTGTCGGCGCCTTCTCCTGCGCAGGAAGAGGCGGCGATCCTTCGCCGCTGGGTCGAACGCACCGCGCGCGTGGATTCTCTATATGTTGAAGGCCGGTTCGTCATGTTCCGCTCTCCCGTAGAGGCGGACATCGACGATCAGAGCCAATGGGTTTCAAGTCCTGATTTTCCGTCTGCCGAATTCAAGATTTGGCTGCGCCGCCCCGACTTTCGCATCTGGATGCACGCCCCCGAACATGGTCGTACGGCAGCCGAGATACAGGAGTTCTCCTGGTTGGAGGGGCGATTGGTTGTGACGGGAGATTTGCAAAATATTCCACCCGATCAATCGATCGTGTCGATTGTAGGAGTCAGCCGCAGGGCCCTGCTGAGCTTTTGGCCCTACCTGACCCCGTTGGAATATCATTTCTTCGATTGGGAGATCGACAACTATCCCTCCAAACTCCTGAAACGACCTCGTCGGACGGAGGGTACCGCAACGGTTGTTGAGCTGACTCGCGTTGAAAATTGGGGCTCCATGCTGGCCCGAATCGAGTTCAACCCTGACAACGAGGTACCCAAGCGGCTGACTTCTTTGAGTGGGGACGACCCTGAGCGACGGATTACCTGGGACATGGTTGTCTTGGAAACACGCACGGTAGATGATGTTCCGGTGATCAGTAAGGCTCGCTTTGCCCTGTACAACCCGAACGTGTTGCGGGATGTGCGCTCTGTGTATCTTTACGAAACCACCCGGATCGAGAAACGCCCCATCACCCGGGCCGATCTTGAGATTCGGATTCCGGAGGGGGTCCAGGTCAACGACTTTGTCAACGAAAAGGTCTGGATCGCCGGACAGGAGGATTCCGCCCAAGACCTGGACAGGGAGGAGTTCCGCAAGGCCGCCCAGGCCGTGCAGGCGCAGCTCGTCTCTCCCGAGATTCGCGCGGCGCGGAAGTCGGCGATGACGTGGATCGTGGGCCTGGGGGTGGGGGTCGGCGTGGTTCTGACGGCGATGGGGCTGTACATCCGGCGTTTGCGGCGGGGGTGAGGAGCATGAGCACGATGACAGGAGCGGCCGGCGCCGCGGATTCACACGACGGCGGACGCGCCGTTCGGTCCGGAGCGGTGAGGGTCGGGGGATGTGGGATGGTTGATGTCTGAGGGTCGATGTTGGATCGTCGATGCTCACGGATCAGGGTTCTTTTTGAGAGGAGGCTCGAACACGAAATCGGTGCTGGTGAGGCTGGCGGCGGTGATGATGATCGCGGCGGGCGCGCTGGTGGCCTGGGCCGACGGCGGACCGACGCCGGGCGGCGGGGGACAGATCGCGGGGATGAAGTGCGCCCCCTCCGCACTTTGTGGCCAAACCACCCAGCAGGAGGATTGTGTCGGCAAGGGGCAAGGGGCCGATTGCAACTTCTGTGACGGAACCAACCAGTTCCGCACCTGCGTCACCGCTCAAGGACACACGTGCAGAACGATACAAACGGGAGGCGCATGCGGGCGAAAACTCACTGGAAATTGCAACGGAGGGCAATGCACCGGAAACCAGATCATTGATGAGAATTGCCAGTTGGTTCAGTGTCAATGATGCCGTGTCGCGCGGACAATGCTGCGCCCGTTCGTGGCACGCAGGCGGCGTCGAGTCGCGAACGGGAAACGATCTGCATGCATGCAACTCGATGGGATTCAGAATACGTCAGGGTGACGATATGATCGGGTTCTGTAGAATGGCGCGTCGCTGCATCCTTGGCGCCGTATGTTTCATATTCTCGTTTGGCCTGCCGGTCATGGCGCAGGATCTTGGCGCGCACTGGAAGGCGCGGGCGGCGCGAGTGGATTCCCTCTACGTCGAAGGGAAAGTCCATCACTTTCGGGTTCCTGCGGACCAGGACGCTGGCGATGAGCGGAATTGGGTCTTCGACCCAAAAACGTGCCTGAACGTGGATTTTCGGCTGTGGATCCGGCGCCCCGATTTCCGTATCCGGGTTCACAACCCGCCGGGTGAACGCATGCGCGAGGACACGCAGGAATTTGCCTGGGTCGAAGGCACGATGACGTCAGTCGGCGACCTGGCCAGACCCGATGGGGGCTGGGGCGCGGCGCTGCGGTCGGACGTTCAGGCGCCTCGCTTCCTGCTGGAGCCGTTCCTGACGCCCTTCGAGTTTCACCTGTTTGACTGGAAATTCGGCAGCGGTCCGACGGACTGGCTGAAACAGCCCTATCAAGTAGAGGCGAACCGAATCACTATCGAACTCAAACCGCCGGATGACGGGTTCTGGGCGGCGGGCGCCGAACTGGATCCGCAGCGTCATTATTGCCCGACCCGCCTTTCGCTTCTGATCGGATCGGATCCGGCCAGACGCATTCACTGGGACATGCAGACGTTGAAGACCACGGACGTGGACGGCCTGCCGGTCATCAGCCTGGCAAGGATCGTCCTTTACAATCCCGCAACCAATCCGTCGCAACGGGTTGTGTATCTGTATGAAGCCTCGAAGATCGAGAAACGCCCGATTACCCGATCGGACCTTGAAATTGAGATCCCGCACGGCGTGACGGTGACGGATATGCGCGACAAGAACCAGTGGAAAACCTGGGTGTCGGGCGATCCGGCCGATCCTCAGGATTTGGATATGGAAGTGCAGCGAGAGGTGGCCCGCGCCGTGCAGGCGCAGCTCGTCTCTCCCGAGATTCGCGCGGCGCGGAAGTCGGCGATGACGTGGATCGTGGGCCTGGGAGTGGGGGTCGGCGTGGTTCTGACGGCGATGGGGCTGTACATCCGGCGTCTGCGGCGGGGGTGAGGAGCATGAGCACGATGACAGGAGCGGCCGGCGCCGCGGATTCACACGACGGCGGCGCGGAACCGACGGCTGCGGCGGATAGGTTGGGCAGCGGTGCGGAACTGGCGGCGACGGCGGAGCCTGGCTGCGGGGCCGGACCGTGTGCATCTGAAGCCCCGATCCGTGTCGATCCAGCCGGCGGGCGGCGCAGCCTGGTGCGGCGACTTCCGATGGCGGCGCTGCGCGGCGGTTTGCGCTGGGGACTGGTGTCGGTCCTGATCGTGACGGCGGTGTGGAAGTTCGCGTCGCTGGACCGGTTTGCGGCGGCGCTTTCGGCGATGGGGTTCTTCGATCCGTCCGTGGTGCCGGTGCTGACATGGGGCGTTCCGGTTCTGGAGGCGGTGACGGCGCTTCTGCTGGCGATGCCGCGCGTGGAGGTGCTGGGGCTGGGGCTTTCGGTGGTGCAGTTCGGGTGTTTCTGCGGTTTTCATGCGTATCTGCACTGGAAGGGCATCGTCGTCCCCTGCGGGTGCGCGGGCATCCGCGAGACCGACGTGGGACGGGCGGATCACCTGGCGATGTCGGCGGGGTGCGGCGTGATGGCGCTGGCGGCGATGTTCCTGCTGTGCGCGCCGGCCCCAAGATCGAGCCTTCCCTCCGCGCCGCCCTCATCCCACGATTGACGAGCTTGTCGGGCGCCGGGCGCAACCAAGCGTTCCCGTTTCTTCGCGCCGCAACGCGCGCCTTCACGCGACACGTCGCGCCCTCGGACGCCGCCTCGCCGCACCTGGCGCCTCGCTGCGCCGCCGCCCGCCGACGCGGGCAGGACTTCCGGTTCAACAACACCCCCCGACCGACCGCGCAGGCGAAAGCGCAGAACCGACGTCGATCAAGAGAAAAGCACGGAGGCGGAGGGATTCGAACCCCCGGTGCAGTTTCCCGCACAACGGTTTTCAAAACCGTCGCCTTCAGCCGCTCGGCCACGCCTCCGGGTAGAGTGCTCGCCGCCCGGGGGCGGTCCGACGGCGAATTCACCTGCTGATTCTGCGAATCATAGAAACGCTTTCCGGCGTCGGCAAACCGCGACGCGCGGGCGGCTTCGGCGGGCATGACGGCTCTGTATTGGGCAAAGCCCGCACGGAATGAAGTCCGTGGTTCACCGGGCTCTGGGATGCGTTCTAATACTGAAGCGTCTTAAGGACGGCGCGGGTGATGCGCGCGGCGTCGGGCAGGTAGAACCGCTCGACCTGGAAAAACGGGAAAACGATGTCGTACCCCGCGACCCGGCGGATCGGCGCCTCCAGGTGATCCAGCGCGTGCTCCACGATCCGCGCTGCCACCTCCGCCCCGACGCCGCACGTCTTCGGCGCCTCATGCACGATCACGACCCGGCCCGTCCGGCGGACCGACGCGACCAGCGCCTCGGTGTCCATCGGTTTCAGCCACTGAAGGTCAAGCACCTCCGCGTGAATGTCATGCACATCCGCCAGCTCCCCCGCCGCGTCGAGCGCCGGGCGCGTCATCGCGCCCCACGCAACGATCGTGATCGCGTCTCCGTCGCGCAGCGTCCGCGCCCGTCCCACCGGCCAGGTCTCCGGCGCCTCAGGAACATCCTCCTTGAACGCGCGGTAGATCGCCTTCGGTTCGTAGAAGATGACGGGATCCTCCTCGAGGATTGCGGTACGAAGCAAGGCGCGTCCCGCGCGCGGGCTTGACGGGATCACGACCTTCAGACCCGGTGTATGCACCCAGTACGCCTCGCGCGACTCGCTGTGATGCTCCACCGCCCGGATGCCTCCGCCGTAGGGCGCCCGCATGACCATCGGGACCGAGAGCCTCCCCCGCGTCCGGTTCCGCAGGCGAGCCATGTTCTGCTCGATCTGATGAAACGCCTGATACGTGAAGCCGGAGAACTGAATCTCCGCGACCGGTCTGAGCCCCGCCGCCGCCATCCCGATCGCCGTTCCGATGATTCCCGCTTCCGCCAGCGGGGTGTCCACGACGCGCTTCGCGCCGTACTTCTCGATCAACCCCTTGGTGACGCGGAAAACACCGCCGTCCACGCCGACATCTTCGCCCATGATGAGCGCCTCGGGGCGTTCCCGCAGACACTCATCCAGCGCCAGGTTCAGCGCCTCCACCAGGTTCATCATCGCCATCGAAACGACTCCCCGATCGGCTTCGCAAGCCCCCCGCATCAGTCCGCCGCCAGTCTAGACGCCCGCTCCACGCTCGTCGATCGGCGCCTACCAGCCCGTTGAAGAACCCGGGATCGCTCTTTGTGATGCCGGTTTTTCCCGATGAAATTCGCCTCCCGAAGGGAGGCGCACCCCTTTTTCAACGGGCTGCTACGAGAAAGCGTTCCCTCAACCGAACCGCGACCGTCAGAGGGCGATCCCACCAAACCGCACTGGTCAGGAAGCGGGTGCGTCCGCACCGGAAGGAACATGAACCGCAGCGGACACGGAGCCGATCGCTCATGATGCCGAAGGCGTGCGGACCGGAGGTGCGCGATCCGTGTTGAGGCCGCAAACTTGCAACTCAAGGCGCTCGCTCGGCGTTGGCGAACTCACTCGATGTACCCGAGCGCTTTGAGCCGTCGGCGCGTCTCGGCGTCGAGCGTGATCGTCTCGCCCGCGGTCAGGCCCAGCGCCTCGCGGGTGCGCTTCGACGCCGCCTGGTGAGCGTTCAGGAGCGCTGCCCCGCGGTCCAGGAGGTCGGGGCGGCCTGCGGCGAGGTTGACGTGCTCACCCGGATCGGCGGCCAGGTCAAAGAGCGCCTCGCCGCGCCCGACGCGCGTGCGCGTGTACTTGAAGCCGTCGAAGACCACGGCGTCGCGGTTTTCGTAATAAAGCAGACCCGAGGAAAACGCCGGCGCCGCGGCGTCGCCATCCTGAAGCGGCAACACGTGCGACGAAGCCTCGACGTCGGTGCGCCTCGCACGTTGCGGATCCGGCGACGTCGGCGTGTAACCAAGCCCGGCGCGGGCGCCCTCCGGCGCCGCCGAGAAACGTGCGTCCCGCGTGGATTCCGAGATCGGGATTCCTCCGCCTGTTTCGCCGCACCAAGCCAGCATCGTCGGCATGAGTTGTTCCAGGCTGACCGGCGTGGTCACGCGCCGCCCGCCCGCCGCCGCGCCCGGCGCCTTCGGAAGTTTGATTGCCAGCGGCACGCGGATCACCTCGTCGTAGACCGAGTGCCCGTGTTCGAAGCCGTCGTGCTCGAAGAACTCCTCGCCGTGGTCGCTGGTGAAGACGATCAGGCACCGGTCATACAACCCCGACCGGCGCAGCGCGTCGAGGAAGCGCCCCAACTCTCGATCCACGTAGCGCACCTCGGCCTCGTAGAGCTTGCGCAGATACTGCCGCTCCGCCAGCGACGGAACAAAGCGCCCGGACCGGAAGGCGTCCGCGTACTCGCGGGTCGGGTCGATCGTGACGCCCTCGGGGCGGGCCGGCGCGAACTCAGCCGGCGGGTCATAAGGCGCGTGCGGGTCGAAGATGTGCAGCCAGAGGAAGAACGGCGCCCCGACAGCAGCGCGACGCGCGACGTAACCGCACGCGAGGTCCGCGAGGTCCGCCGTCGTCACGTCCGTGCGGAACGCCCGCGGCAGGACGCGATCGAGAATCCACCCTCCGAGAAACGACACCGGCGGGCGCGGGTAGAACTCATACGTGTCGAAACCCTGATCCAGGTTCGACTGCGGGCGAAGGAAGGCGTTGGCGCCGAACGCTACGGTGGTGCGGTCCGACTCGCGCATGCGTTCGGCGAGCGTCATGACTTTCGACGGTACGCGCGACTCCGCCCGAGTTGCGCCGTGGACATCCGGCGCGAGGCCGGTATGAATCGACGCGAATGACGGCAGCGTCCACGGCGCCGACGCCCGCGCCTGCTCGTAAACGATCGCGTCTCGCGCGAAGGCGTCCAGATTCGGCGTGAGGGATCCGGACGCCGTCAGGGGCCGCACCGGGTTCTCGGTCGGCGACGACGCTGCTCGGGCGAAGCCCACGGCGTCCCAGCGCAGCGTGTCCACCGTTAGGAGGATGACCGGCGTTACACTCGCGCTCGCGCCGTCGGCTTGTGCGGCGCGCGGCGTGCGCGGCGCGGGCAGCATGAACACCGCCGGGAGCGCGACGAACAAGACATACAGAAGGAGAACCAGCGCGCCCGCGGCGCGTTCCCCACCCTCGCGGTTCGTCGCCCGCATGACGATCCACCCCGCCGCCGCCTGCGCCGCCGCGGCGATCGCCACCGCCCACGCGGGGTGCAGTCCGCCGACGCTGATCGCTGTCTGCACCGCCGCGGCAGCGACGGCGCAGCGAAGCATCAGATGCAGCGCAAGACCGGAGGGATTCCGGGCGACGCGCCACGCCGCGTGTGTCCGTGCCGCGACGATCGGCAGCGCGAGACACGCCGTCAGCAGCAGCGCTCCCGTCGCGGTCGTCCCGGTCACCGCCATCCCGCGCAGGATCTGACGCAATCCCACCAGTGCGGGAATCAGCGCCAGCCCCACGGCGAGTCGCGGCATGACCTGGTCCCACTTCCGCGCGTCACCGCGACACCACGTGACGCCGGCGAGGCTCGACGTGGCGACGAAAACCGCTGCAAGCCCGACCGCCGCCGCCGCCACGCTCGCCGACCACGCCAACCCTGACGCCAGCCCGAGCCGCCCGGCCAGCAGACTCAGCGTCGCATCCGCCAGCGCCAGCCCCGCGCACAGCGCCAGACCGAACGTCCACCGCTGCCGCGCCCCAGGCGTTCCGGCTTCGTCGCTTCCGATCGACGCGGTCTGATTGTCCTGCGTTTCACTCATGCCGACATGACATTGTCCGCGAACGAGCGCGGCGCCGCTTCCGCTGCACACTCCTTACAATTCAGGGCCGCATCGGCTGCGCCCGCTTTCTTCACCGAGCGGCGCCTGCCTGCCCTTGATGTCGCGCCGCGATGTCAAGGGTAAGGAAGCGTTCCTCCACCGTGCTGCGTCGGCGGTCATGCCACGGCTCCTCGTACCGCGCGACGCCCCTGCCTCGACGGCCTTCGATGACGCGCTCCAGCACTACCCCAAGCCGCTGCGCCACGGCCTCCCGCGTGTACGCCGCGAGCGCTTCGCGCCTGCACCCGGTCGGGAGCGACCCGCCGCGCCATCTCGCCACCAGCGAGGCAAGCTGCGTCGCGATCGCCTCCGGCGCTGGATCGGTTTGCTCGCCGCCGCCGACCACCTCGATCCGTCGCCACGCCTCGCACGACGCTGACCCGACGAACCAGATCATCCGGCCGCTCGCAAGATACTCGAACGTCTTGCCTGGAATGAGCGACTCCGCGTTCCTTCCGCGCGCGGCTGGCAGCAGAAGGGCGTCCGCGTCCCGCATCTGCCGGATCGCCTCGCCGTGATCGACCGGGCCGGTCTGCTCCACGTCGATCCCCGCCGCACGCAGAGACTCGACAACCGCGGCGTTCGCCGGTCCGACAATCCGCAGGCGCAGCGACCGTCCGCGCTCCGCGTCATTCCTCACGAAACGGGCGAACCCTTCCACCAGTTCCGGTCCGAAGCGTTGCCGCTCCAGCCGCCCCACATGCGCCAGGACGAACTGCGCCGGGTGATCCTCCCGCTCCGCCGCGTGAGACGACCGGCTCGTCAGGACGCCCGTCATCTCCGCGAAGTCCTCCAGGTCAACGCCGTTGGTGATCGTGACGAACTTCTCCGGACGTCCCGGATCGCGTTCCGTCAGCAGCCGTGCCTGCGCGTCGCTCACCGCCGTCACCGCGTCCGCATGCCGAATGAAGAACCGCTCCAGCCGGCGATCCAGAAACCGCCGCAGCGCCGACCCGCCCGCATACGTGCAGTCGTCCGTCCACAGATCCCGGAAATCCGCCACCCACGGAACCCGAAGCCGCGCCGCCAGCGCCCACCCGAGCAGGTGATTCGACGGCGGACTGAACGTGCTGAAGATCACGTCCACCGGCTCGCGCCTCAGCGCCGTCATCAACCACGGATAACTCCGCGCCGCCCACTCCAGCCGCTCATCCGGCCAGCCGCACGAGAACCTCCTCCGCCGCGCCCCGCGATCCGCCCGCACCGGCAGCCCCTCGACGCGCACCCCGGTCGGAAGGTCGTCCAGCAGCGTCGCATCGACCGGGAAGCCCGGCAGCTCCCTGCCGCACCAGACCCGCACGTCCCACCCCAGCCTCGCCAGGTATTTTGCGAACTTCGCCGGGCGCTGCACGCCCGAACCGCCCGTCGGCGGAAACGTGCAGGCGACGATCAGCACGGATCGGCGCGGCGACGCGACCCCTTCGAGACTTTCCGCGGATGCGACTTCAGCGCGATGCATCAGACCTCGACACCTTGAGTAACCCGGAAGCCCGCCGCCCCGCGGCGATCATCACATCATCACGCACCGCGACTCCCTCGCCCGCTCATAACACGCGATCCACCGGTCAAGCACGTCCTCCTGCCGGAAATGCCGCAGCACACGCGCCCGACCCGCTTCCCCCATCGCCCGCCGCCGCGGCGGATCCTGAAGCAGCCGCACGATCGCGTCCGCCGTCGCCTCGGGCGATGCCGGCGGAACGAGCACGCCCGTCCTTCCGTCCACGACGGCGTCGCGCACGCCCCCGACGTCAGTCGCCACCACCGGCACCTGCATGGCGCATGACTCCAGCGCCGAAACGCCGAAGCTTTCGCATATCGACGAAATCACGGACAAGTCCCACGCCGCAAGGTAATTCGGCAGGTTCCGATGCGGCTGAGGCTTGATCCACTTGACGGCATGTTCGACTTCGTACACCGCCGCCATCTCGAGGCACTTCGGCAGGTCGGGTCCGTCTCCGATCATGACGAACCTGACCCCCGGAAGGACTTCGAGCACCGAAGGGATCGCCCGCACAAGATACGTCGCGCCGTAAACGCTTCTGAACCCCTTGAAAAACCCGACGCGATGAGTCGGTCCGCCGGTCGCACCGTCGGTGACGCGATCCGGCGGGCGAAACAGCGCCTCATCCACGCCGAGCGGAATGACCGTCACATCGCCGACGTTGATCCCGGCGTACTCCGCAATCGCGCCCGCGAACGTCGGTCCCCAGGCCGTCACCGCCGCCGCCGATTGAAGCCAGTCCACGCGCTTGCGCACGAGCTCCGCCGTCGGCGGCGTCTCTCCCGGAGGGGCCACGATGTCGGAACCCCACGGCGTCATGACCACGCAGCCGTCCTGAATCAATTCCGCCGTCAGTCCCCAGTCATGCAGGAACTGCACGTTGACGACGTCAAACTCCCGCAGCAGCTTGCGAAGATACTTCCGCCACCGCCCTTTCCACCGCGCCGGGTAGCGCCACCCCGCCGGAGGAACCTGAAACCGCTCGACGGTTACTCCGGGGATCGGTGCGGGATGATGCGTCAGGAGCACGACCGTGCATCCCCGCAACGCCAGTCCGGAGAGATTGCGCTGAAGGTGTATGCTTCGGGCGTCGCCGAGTACGCAGATCCGCATCCGATCACCTCTCGACCCGGCGGAGGTCGCTCCCCGCGACGACGCCTGCGAACTCAACCCGCGATCCCCGCGTCATCCCCGCCTCGCGTGCGACCGCCGAGGCCGACTCGTGCTCCCACGCATGATCGACGCACCACTGTCCGGTCGAGACGGCGTCCTCCGCAACCAGCAGCGGCGTCGAGAACGCGGTGTCCAGTTCGCACGTCGTGCGTTCCCCATCCCAGATTCGCACGTTCCAGAAATACTCGCCGCCGCATACCGACAGACGGTCCAGGTTCAGCGTAATGACGTGTCGTCCCGGCGGCAGATTGAACGTTCGTCCGCTTCGCCCCGAGTTGAAGCTGAGCAGGTTCTCGTGCACCCGCCGGCGCATGTTGAGTTCCAACACGGCGTGGGGGATCGCCGCGGTCACATTCAGCGTCACCTCGACCGTCAGGCGTTGCCGAGGTGATGCGCAGATCGTCTCCCGCCCGGACGCGTCCAGAAACCGCACGCGGTCCACCGCCACGCCGGAAGCCGCCGAAGCACCCGTCGATGCATCCGGGGCCTGCGCCGCCTTCGTGCGCGACATCGCCCGCAGATAGGCCGTCGCCGCCTCCTCGGTCGTCCCCGCGCACGACACGCGCCCCTCTTCCAGAACCACCGCCCGCGAGCATACCGCGTGCATCTGATCGAGATGGTGCGTCACAAGCACCAACGCCGCCCCGCCACGCAGCAGCTCGCGCATCCGCTCGATGCAACGCAGGCGGAACATCGCATCGCCCACCGACAGCACTTCGTCCACCAGCAGAACGTCGGGATCGACGTGCGCGGCCACCGAAAAACCCAGCCGCGCATACATCCCCGACGAGTACCGCTTCACCGGCGTGTCGATGAACGCCTCGACCCCCGCGAACGACACGATGTCCTCGAATTTTGCCCGCACCTGCCGCCGCGACATGCCGAGGATCGCTCCGTGCAGGTACACGTTTTCCCGTCCTGTCAGATCTCCGTGGAACCCGGCGCCGACTTCGATCAGTGCGGCCAGCCGGCCGGTGACGTGAACCTGTCCCTCATCAGGCCGAAGGATTCGCGCCATCAGCTTCAGCGCCGTGCTCTTGCCCGCACCGTTGGGACCGATGATCCCGAGCGCTTCACCCCGCCGCGCCTCGAAACTGACCTCCTTCAGCGCCCAGAACGCCTCTTCTGCGGCTTCCGCGGTCCCCCGCCGTCGCACCTGCCGCATCAGCCGGGTCAACACGGAGCGCGCCCCGGATCCTCGACGGAATCGCTTTGACACCCCCTCGAACCGAACGACGGGCCCGCTCATTCAGACGCACTCCGCAAACCGGTGAGACGAACGCCGGAACACCCACGCTCCGCCGACCAGCACCCCCCCCGCCATCAGAACCACCCCCGCAAGGCGGACCGGACTCGGAAACTCGCCGCCCAGAAGACAGGCCCGGTAGCCGTCCATCAACGTCACGATCGGATTTGCGGCGCGAACGATCGCCGCCGCCGTCCCCTCGGCCGGCAGCGGCACGACGACGCTCGACACGAACATCCCCAACTGGATCACCACCGAGAACGCCTGACGAACGTCCCGCCAGAAAAGGTTCGCCGCCGCCAGCGCCAGCCCGATCCCGCACGTCAGCGCCGTCTGCACGATCACCAGAACGGGCAGCGCCGTCAGTCTCCACCCTGGCGCAAACGTCCAGGCGCCGGACCGGTCGAACCACGCAATCAGCACCGCCAGCACGCCGCATCCGACCGCGAAATCCACGAAGCTCGCCGCCACCGCCGACAGCGGAAACGCCTCGCGCGGACAGTACACTTTCGTGACCAGCGTCCGGTTCGAGGTCAACGACTGCACGCACCCGTTCA
>BOJX01000071.1 GCA_016860685.1 Planctomycetota bacterium | reverse complement strand
GCTGTCACGTCGGGACAACGGTCAGGAAGGAAAGCGGGTGATCGGGCTCGAACCGACGACATTCACGTTGGCAACGTGACGCTCTACCACTGAGCTACACCCGCAGGCCGGGGGGAGCGGCGTTCGCCGAACCGCCCCCCGCTACGTTCAGTTTCTTTTACGCAGCGGCCCGGTCGTGTCAAGGGCTTGGACGGCACCCGGTCCGCGACGGTCTGGATTCAACGGGTCCGGCAAGGTCTCAGATCCGCAGATTCTCCGGAAATGACCGGGCTGAGCCGCAGACAGGGCTGGAAATCGACGGTTCGGCAGGGAGCGGACTTCCGAGCATTCTCAGCATTTCGGCCGACCGCCAGGGGGCCCGCAGGCCGGGGTATCGGCGCGGGGCGGTCCGGAGCGGTGCTCAGAGGCACAGCGGCTCGAGGTCGATCCCGTCTTTGTCAGGCTCGCCGCAATCCGTGAGCGGAGAACCCGTCGTCCGCTCAATAAGGGTTTAATGCTGCGGAGAATATGTCCTGCCGATCGAACAACGTTGATGGCGCTCTTGCGGCGCGGGCGTCTGCTCTTTCCGGCGATGGCGGAAGCCGCGTTTTCAGACCGAAGCTGTGCCGGAGCAAGAACTGCGCCACTTTCGCCCCCCACCGCAAGTGAGCGGACGCACAGACCGTCAGCGTCGCAGAATCTTCGACGTTTTGCCGATGCAGAATAATACACGGGAGTGTTAACCCGCCGCAAGGCTGTCCTTGTCGGGCGGACCCGGACGACTGACGCCTCCCGGTTCCGGGTTGAGATCGGGTCTGGCGATGACGCGTGCCGGCTGACATTCCCGTGGGACGAGCGGGTTAGAGGCTGCCCCCCCCTTTTGCAGGCTCCGGTAGGAGGCGATTCAAGGTGCGAGACGCGCGCAGGTTGGGGATCCCCGACGGCTCCCCCGCTGGCGCGAAGTTCGTCGATGCTTTCGCGTAGGTCACGGGGGACGAGGATGGGGCGGAACGAGTTTCTTGCGGCGGTGTGCAATGTTGAAGACCTGCCGTCCTTGCCGGCGGCGGCGCTGGAGGTGATGCGGCTTTCTCGTAACGAAGATGTCACGCTGGACCAGATCGCGGGGGCACTTCAGAACGATCCGGCGCTGGCGGCGCGCCTGCTGAAGGTCGTGAACTCCTCGATGTTCGGACTGTCGCGCGAAGTGACGTCGATCCGGCAGGCGGTGGTGATCGTCGGATTGCGCGCGGTGAAGGCGATGGCGCTGGGGTTCTCGCTGACCGGATTGATGTCATTCCGGTTGACGGAAGGATTTGATTACCGACGGTACTGGCGGCGGTCGTTGACGACGGCGGCGGCGGCGCGGCAACTGGGGCGCGGGAAGGGAAACGGCCTGGCGGACGAGGCGTTCGTCGCGGGCCTGCTGGCGGACATCGGAATGCTGGCGGCGCACCGCAAGGCGGGCGAAGTGTACCGGAGCGTCCTGGAGGAGGCGGCGGCGACGGGGACGGCGATCGAGGCCGTCGAGCGGGCGCGGCTGGGGGTGGATCATGCGCAGATCGGGCAGGCGGTGCTGCATGCGTGGGGGCTGCCGCCGCTGCTGTGCGAAACGGTCGGCGCTCATCACGCGGCTGGTGTGGAGGGTGTTTCCGCCGAGGGGCGGTCGCTGGCGGCTGTTGTGATGGGCGCGGCACGGATCGCGGCGCTTTTCAACAGAGATCCTGGTGCGGCGCTCGTCGAGGAAACGCGAGCGGAGGTGACGCGGCTGACCGGGCTGGGGGCGGATGTTGTCGAAGAGACGCTTATCGCCCTGGACGCTCACGTCAACGAGATGGCGTCGTATCTGGAGATCGACATTGAGTCGCCGGTGTCGTACGCGCAGATTCAGGCGGAGGCGGCGGCGGCGATGACGCGCTTTGCACTGGAGGCGGAGGCGGATCGGGCGGCGGTGGCGCGGGAAGTCGAAGACGCGCGGAGACATGCGGAGCGGCTTGAGGAGGAGAAGAAAGCAATCCTCGAGATTGCGTCGACGGACGGGTTGACGGGGATCGCGAACCGGGCGGTCCTTGATCGGCGGCTCGAGGAGGAGGTCCGCCGGGCGCAGTTGCAGCGAGAGGGTCTGAGCGTCATCTTTGTGGACATCGACCTGTTCAAGCAGTTCAACGATGAATACGGGCATGCCGCGGGGGATGCGATCCTGAAAAGCGTGGCGTCGACGTTGAAGTCCGCGGTGAACGGGCGCGGGTTGGTCGCACGTTACGGGGGAGAGGAGTTCGCGGTGGTGGTTCCCCGGGCGTCTCGCGCCGAGGCGACGGCGCTGGCGGAGGAGCTGCGCAACACCGTGGCGAAGCTGGTCATACACTGGTCAGGGCGGGCTCTGCGCGTCACGGCGAGCCTCGGGATCGGACACGTCGACGTTGTGGAGGACGGGATGACGGCCGGGCAATTGCTGCACCTGGCCGACCGGGCGATGTATACGGCGAAGCGCAACGGACGAGACCGGGTGGAAACCACGGCGGGCACGGGGGGACCGGGCGGAATGCCGGAGTCGCCGCCGCGCCGCCTCGCCGCGGCCCCGAACTGACCTCGAGCGGCCGCGTCAATGTCGATCGCCAGCGGGCGACGGAGCGGGCTCGGCGGCGCACGCATTCAGCCGCCGGTCGAAGGGCATCCGGACGATTTCATAACCGACCGCCGACGCGAGGCGCGCCCGGACCGCTTCATCCGCCAGCAGGTTCAGCACGTTGACCAACGTTCCGTGGGGCGTGCCCATCCTTCTGCGATACCCGTCGATCAACGCCTCCCGGCGATGGTGAACAAACAACGCGACGAGGATGCGCTCGCGGGCATGATCGAACCGCAGGACGGCGTCCCGGGCGAGTGCGGTGCGGGCAATCGCGTCCAGCTGGGCGTCCAGACCGTCCGGGCGGAGCGGCGTTGACGGAAGCGGGGGCGCGCCGATCGCCGGTTCGCACAGGCAGAACTCAATGCGCGCATCCGCCCCCGCGGCCTCGCGCGCGGCACGGCGAAGGTCCGCCAGCGTGACGCGCCGCCCCTCTACAACGAAGGAGAACCGAAGCTCCGGGGAGGCGCGTCCGAGTTCGTACATGCTTTCCGGAACCCCGGCATCCAGCACCGCGCGAAGTGCGCAGGCGTTGTAGGCATTGACGTAGTAGGTCAGGACCGAGGCTCGCGTGGGGAAGGCCTCGGGATGAGTGCGCGGACCGATCCGCTCGATCTGCGCGAGGAATGCGAGCAGCGGTTCGGGGTGCGCGCGAAGATGATCGTAGTTCACGCAACCCTGTGACACGTTCTCCAGCAGGGTCAGCGCCCAGCCGTGATCGTCAAAACCCTCGACCTGCGGCGTCTCCGCCGTCGCCAGTTCAGGCAGGTGACGCATCGCGGCGCCGCAACCTGCGCCGAGGAGCGCCGCAGCCCCGGCGAGCGCGGCGCAAACTCGGCGCCCGCTGGATCGAAGCCGAACGAGCGCCGCGCCTCTCAACGTCGTTGCCGCCACGACTTACTCCAGGGAATACATCGTCATGCCCGTGACAAGCTTGGGGGCGAAGAAGGTGCTCTTCTGCGGCATCAGATCGCCCGCCTCGCTGACGGCCTTCAGGTGCGACATCGGCGTGGCGTTCAGCAGAAGCGCGACGCCTCGCTCTGCGCGGGCGGTGTCCCTCGCCTGCTCGACGGACTTGACATAGGCGACCTTCGGCAGCTCCGCGGCGCCAGCGCGAAGATCCTCGTCGATCAGCACCCGGTGAAGATAAGCAACATCCAGCTTTCGCCAGGCGGGGCTTTTCTCCGGGGACAGCGCGTCCAGCCGGGACCGCTGCGTGAACTTCAGGGCGACCGTCCGCTGCGTCTGCGGGTCGAAAAGGCGCAGGTCGGCCTCGGCGTCGCCGCACGTCGCCGTCGAGGATCGCCAGGCGGACAGGACGTCGGCCAGCGCCCGACCCGGCAGCACACGGTTGTAGGGGAGGATCAGGCAGCCCGGATCGTCCATCGAAGCGAGGACAAACATGATGAAACTCGCGGGATGCTCTCCGCCCGGTGGCCCAGCGTCGCCCGACAGTCCGTCGCGGTAAAGCAAGGCCGTCCCGTAGCGGTGGTGCCCGTCGGCAATGAACACTTTCTTTTTCGAGAGCAGCGAGCTGACGGCGCGGTGGACGCCGGCGTCGGTCGTGGTCCACATCCGATTGTCCACGCCGTCGAGGGTTCCGACCACAGAGGGGCGGCCCCGCGTCACCGGGCGCAGCGCCGTATCCACCTCGCCTTCCGGATCCGAATACAAGCCGAAGATGGGCGAAAGCTGACACGCCGTTGCCTTCATCAGCGCGAGACGGTCCTCCTTCGGCCCACCGAACGTCTCCTCGTGCGGAAGCACATTCCCCTCGGAGAAGGGGGAGAGTCTGAGGGTCGCGATCAGCATTTTGCGGGTGTAGCGGCGTCCCTCGTGCATGAATTCCTGATGATAGGCGTACATCGCCGGTGAGGGCTCATGTACAAGCGTGCCGTCGCTCCGCCAGCTCCGAAGCGTCTCAGCCGCGCGACGGTAGGCCTCCGGCGGACCGGCGGACTTCGGCGGCACATGCGGAAGGTCCACCGCGACGATGTTGCGATCCGAGCGGCGAAGCAGCGCCTCCTTGTCAGACAGGTCGAGGACGTCATACGGCGGTGCGATCAGCGCAGAGATGTCCGGATACCGGTCGAAATTGTAGCGCAGGGCGCGGAACGGTCGTACCTCGATCATGCTCGATGCTCTCCGTCTAGGGGACGCGCGAAGATGCGCCGTGCGATCGTGGCGCTCCCCCGGGGGGCATCATAACGCAACCCGCGCGGCGAAGGCGAGACCGGACCGCGGTATCGCTGACGGCGCGGCGGCGCCGCCTCGGGTCATCGCGCGGCGCGTGCCTTCGGGGCAGACGCAAAGGGCGCACGAACCGGGCGCCCCGCGACCCGGCGTCGCTGAGGAAGCGGGGCGAGAGGTTTCGCGGCATCGCGGTCCGGCTGGCGCCCGTCGCGGGACGGTCGGTACATCCCGCCGCACTGTCGGCAGCGGTGCGGCTCATCCACGAACGATCCGGGGAAGATCGTCGGATGATCGCAGAACGGACAGTGCAGGTACACGGGACCGCCGGGCATGCCGCTTCGTTTCCCTCTCGCTCGGTTGCGCCGGGGGAGCGCCGCATTCGGCGGACGCGCCCCTCACCGGCATTCTCTGCCTTCAACCTAGTATTCGCGGCGCCCGGCGCGACGTTGCGGCGGCAAGAAGGACTTTGACACCGTCCGACAAGATGTGACGCCCGCCCCCCGCCGCGAGGCGCGTCTTCGGGGGCCCTCCGCGCGAGCGAGGTTCTCGGAACGTGCGACGTTCGGCTTGTCGCCGGCTGCCAGCGCGCTTCAGGCGTCCTACAACGGAGGCCCCAGCGTCTCCAGCAGCAGCAGGGCGGAATCCTGAACTCCGATCGGGGCAATCTGGGTGGACAGCGGGGCGATCGTGAAATTCTGGTCGCGGGTGAGCGAGATCGACGGCGAGCGGTCGTCCATCAGATCGCGGTCGTCGTTCGTGTGATTCAGTCCGAGAAGGTGGCCGGCTTCGTGCGAGGCGACGTTGCCGATCGCCCGCGCCAGTTGCGAAACCGTCGGCGGTGAAAGAAAAACGCTGTCCGGGTCGAACGCCTCGGTGTAGATGATGGCGTCATCGCAGCAATTGATGTTGTACCAGTCGATCGCCTCGGCCTCGCCGAAGATATCCGGCGCGTACCCCCCGAAGTAAAGCGTCGTCACCCGGGTTTCTTCATCGGGGGTGAATTCGTCACTCGTGAGGACGGACACGTTGAACCGGCTGAAATTATTGACGACTTCCGCGCGGATCAGCGCCTTGAGTTCCTCGTCCTCGCCTTCATACACGGCGTTGATGCGGCCCGCGTCGAAAGGGTCCACTTCGACCGTGCCGAGGATCGGCGAGTTCACCGTGCCGCCGCGGAAGTCAAGAAACAGCGCCTGTCCCGCGGGCGCCGGAACTTCTTCTCCTCGATCGATCCGGATATCGACGCGGTAGGTTCCCTCCTCCTCATCAGAGAACGCAAACGTCGAGGCCGACACCATCACGTAGTAAGGGTCTCCGTCATGCCGGGCGACATGATCGAGTTCGGCGTCCAGGTCGCGGTCGTCGATGTCGTCGTTGGCGAAAACGATCGCCCCGTCGGCGTCGAACAAGACCAGCGAGACATCGAGCGGCGACCCCGGAGTCGTCGCGCTGATGTGGATCCGGTCGCCGGCGGATACGAGGCCGAGGCTGAACACGTCCACGTCTTCGCTGGTGAGAATTGTTCCCTGCAACGAGGCCTCGTTCTCCGCGTTGAACACGGCGATGATCGCCGCTTCAAATGAGTCATTCGGCTCGCCGCGCGTCTTTCCGGTGACGCCGCTGACATCCCCGACGTTGCCGTCTTCAAGAAAACCGCCGTCACCGGGATTCGCGACAGCCCCGCACCCCAGCAACACCGCCGCCGCGCAGGACGGCAGCAGGCGCGCGATCCGCGCCGCAAAGCCGCTGACGTCTCGATGTGATCGACACTCCCCCCCTGCTCGGCCCGGACCTTCCCTCACGCCTCACCCTCCACGATGGCGCCGCCGGGGTACAACGCCGATCCGCACCGGCGCCCCGAAGGTCGCCCATCGTAAGGAGGAAGGAAAAGTCCGGTCAATCCGGCCGGCGAGGTCCGTGACCGCAGGAGCCGAAGTGAAGCCCTGAGCGCGGCAGATCGGGTGAGCCGGGCGGGCGCCGCAAAAGCCCCGCCGCCCGCCGCATCAGCGCCGTGCGGGCCGCCGCTTTCTGTGCCGCGACGTCCGCGCCCACCGAGTCCGACAGGTACACCGGCGAATTCTGCATCCCGATCAGAAAAACGGTGGGATGAAGCCCTGCCACCGCAAACGACTGGTCGAGCATGAGCTGGGACAGACTCGCCGTGATGTCCATCAGATCCTCGCTGCCCGAGGTATGCACCAGCCCCAGCAGGTGTCCGATCTCGTGGCTGGCGACGTTGGCGATCGCCTGCGCCATCTCGTCGATCGACGGATTAAGCGGATTGAACGCGGCGAACGTATCCGTAAAGACGATCGCGTCCTGCCGAGTTTCGCCGTTGTACTCATCCACGCTTTCCGCGACCCCGAGTAGCGCCGCGTCGTAGGTTCCGAAATGTATGACCGAGGTCTCCTCGTCCGCGAACGCGCCTTCCGCCGTGGACAGAATCTCAACGTCCAGCCCCGCGAAATCCTCACGAACCAGCGCCGTGATCCGGTCCGCGATATCCGCCGACGCTCCCGCGAAGATCGGCGAAATGCCCGCGGCGTCAAACGCGGGGATGTCGATGTCCGGCCGTCCCCCGAACCCGACGTCTTCCGCACCGTCGAAGTTAAGCAGGATTCTCTGCGGCGTCGGTGACGGCGCCTCCGCACCCGGATCAATCCGCACCGCCAGCGTGTAATCGCCGGTCGAGAGCGTGCCTGGCGTGGAAGTCACCACCAGGTATGCATGCGCGCTGCCGCGGTGGGCGACAATGTCCACGTAGGGTTCCAGCCGGCCCAGATACGCGTTGCGGCTGTCATTGACCAGAAGGGAGTGCCCGTTCTCATCGAAAAGCGCGATCGCGGCCTCTAACCCGTCCTCCGCGAACACTTCCGCGAGAACCCGGTCGCCGGCCTCGACCGGACCCGCGTCGTAAACATCCACGTCATCGGCGCTGTCAATGCGGCCGCGCAGCGTGTAATCCACGCCGACGGACACCGGTAGTTGCTGAGCCTGAGCGAACGACTCATTCTCCGCCAGTTCATCTCCGGCGGGTTCGGCGCTCAGGTCGAGCTGCGAGAAGGGTTCGACCAGCGACGGATTGTCCGACAACGAGAAATCTCCTCCGCATCCGAGGTTTCCCCCCAGCAGCAGAAGCAGAAACAACACGATCGGCATCGTTCCGAAGCGCCGCTGAAGGTCCGCCAGGCGGTCTGGCTCCTCGCAGAGGATTGTGTTGTCGCCCGCCGTCCGATCACCGCCGCCGCGCCCAGCGTTCGCCCGTGGCTCGTTCGACGATTTCAGGGCGGCATGCACCCGCTCGTTGGCCGGGTCCGGGATGAACGGCCGCTCGATCGCCAGCCCGGTCAACCCGTCCGAAACGTTTTTCCCGGTTCCCGTCGAATCCGTCGCGACGTCGGCGTCGCACCACGATCGTTCGCGCAAGAGCATGCCGTCACCCTCCTGTTCTGGCTTCCGAATCAAGAGCGCGGGACGGCGCGTTCGCACCGTCCCGCGCCCCGCAAGGAGATGCTTCTTCCCCTGAAGGGGACTCTACAATTCGAGGGTCGTCGGATGTGATTGTGGCCGAGGGTCGCGCAGATTCGGCGCAAGAAACCGACGAAAGCAACGGCGATCAGGGGCACGCGCAGAATTGGCGCGGAGACGCGTACGAAGGCGGACAGATCGGCGCCCGGACGCACAAACCCAACGCCGCGCCGACGCCTCGACGCCGCCGGTCGCATCCGGTCTCCGGAACTCGATCAGTGAAGTTCCTCCGCGGACGACGAGGTCAGCCGCCTTCTGCGTTCCGGTACGCGACGAAGTCCTGCATGAGCTGCCGTGTGATCGGACCGGGCTTGCCGTCGCCCACCACCCGGCGATCGACAGACGTCACCGGGACAACCTCCGCGGCCGTGCCGGTCGCGAAGATTTCGTCCGCCACGTAAAGGTCGAACTGGATCAGCGCCTTCTCATCGACCGGAAGGTTCCGCCGACGAGCCAGCTCCATCACGACCGCGCGCGTGATGCCGTCAAGAATGCCCGCGCTGGTCGGCGGCGTCGCCAGCCGGTTGTTCTTGACGAGAAACAGGTTGTCGCCGGTACATTCGGAAATCTGCCCGAGATGATTGAGCAGGATCGCCTCGTCCGCGCCGGCGTCATTCGCCTCCGCCTTCGCCAGGACGTTGTTAAGATAGTTGAGAGACTTGATCCGCGGCGACAGGGCGTGCGGCGGAACGCGGATGCTCGACGACGTGATGCATTTGAGCCCGCGCTGATAAACATCCGGCGGATACAACTCAATCTTGTCCGCAATGACGATCAGGCTCGGGCAAGCCGCCTTGTAGATCGAAATCCCCAGCTTGCCCACCCCGCGTGTACAGAGCAGACGGATGTAGGCGTCGCCGGTGATGTTGTTAGCCCGCAGCGTCTCATGCATCGCCTCGCCGATGCCCTCCAGCGGCAGGGGCAGCTCGAGGCGGATCGCTTTGGCGCTTTCGCCGAAACGGCGCAGGTGCTCCCGCTCTTTGAAGATGCGCCCGTTGTAGACCCGGATGCCCTCGAAGATCCCGTCGCCGTAAAGCAGACCGTGATCGAACACGCTGATTTTCGCCTCGGACGGAGGCAGCAGTTCGCCGTCGATCCAGATTTTCAGGTCTTCGCGGGGCGCCATCGCGTTCTTCCGGGCGCTGAGGGGTTCGGGGATCATCACGCTCATGTTTCGCCTCCTGTCCTCGGTCTTCAGGTTCCCGCGCGCGGCGCGAGCGATCCCGCGTCCGCGACGACTCGCCCGTCACGTAAGTGTACGCACCGATGCGCCTGGGCGGCCACGTTCGGATCGTGCGTCACCATCACGATGGTCTGGCCCTGAGCGTTCAGGTCCGAAAGAACCTTCAGGATGCCCCGGCCGGTAACCTCGTCCAGATTACCTGTCGGCTCGTCCGCCAGCAAGAGGATCGGACGTCCGACGATCGCCCGCGCGATCGCCGCCCGCTGGCGCTCTCCGCCGGAAAGCTCTCGAGAACGATGACGCCGACGCCCCCCCAGACCCACCTTCTCCAGCACCTCCTCGACCGCCCGTCGGCTTTCCGCGCGGTTGGACCACCAACTCCCGAAGCCGTGTCGGATCATGCACGGCATCAGCACGTTCTCAAAAACCGTCGCCTCCGGCAGCAGGTGGTAGAATTGAAAGACGAACCCGACATCACGGTTGCGCAGGCGTTCACGCTCCCGACGCGAACTTCGAAACACGTCCCGGTCACGGATCAGCACCCGACCCGCATCCGGAAGATCGAGCACCCCCAGAATGTGCAGCAGCGTGCTCTTCCCCGATCCGGACGCGCCCATCACCGCGACGAACTCGCCCTCCCGAACGTCCAGCGATGCCCCGCGCAGCACGGGAAGCACATGCTTCCCCAGCGTGTATGTCTTCTGCACGTTCTCCGCGCAAAGCAGCGGACGCGACGCGGTCCGACGACGATCCGGCGCCGTGACTGCGACAGATTCAATCGCGCTCGACATCCGACTCCCTTCCGGCTGCTTCGCAACACTCGCCGGCAAACCCCGCAACCGCCGATGACGGACCTCCAGTTCAGCCGGCGAGCCGCGCACGATCCGCCCCCGCCACGGCTGAACACCTCCGCGACGACGGACGCCCCCGCGCGGCGGCGAGAGTCCCACAACCTTCGCGCCGAATCAAGCGCCGGCGCACGGTTTCTCCAGCACCCGCCGGAACCTCCGCGCCGCGCGGAGAAACCCTCCCCGGATCGCGGACCTCCGGTCCGCAACCGGTATTCGAACAACGAACGCGCCACCCGGAGCACGAGCGGATCGGCGTGGGGATTACGCCGCGTCGCCCCCCGGCTTGCGGAGCGGACCCAGCGTGTCCCAGGCCGGGGCGGTGGCTTCGCCGAGGTCGAACGTGTTCGCAAGAAGCACGCGGCGGTCGCGGAAGCTCTTGAGCACCTGCCCGAGACCGCGCACACCGAACTCCCGGCTGCGGCGCACCCGGGCCAGGTCGATCTCCAGGGGAAGGATCTCCTCGCCGCTTCCCGCGCGATAAAGCGTGACCGCGTCCGGATCGACGATGATGGACTGTCCCACGCCGCCGTCGCCGACGCCGTTAATCTCGAACACGTAGCATTGCTGCTGCGCCGCCGTGGCGACCGCCATCGCCAACTCGATGTCGCGGTCGATCGTCGTGGTCATGACCGGATGCACAATGACCTCCGCGCCCAGCGCGGTCAGCGCTCGCGCCGCCTCAGGAAACCAGAGGTCATAACAGATCAATACGCCGAACCGACCCACTCGAGGCACATCGAACACACAGAACGAATCCCCCGCTTCAACGCCCGCCTCATAAGGGCGGAAGGGGAACGCCTTCCGATATCGCGCCGCCACCCTGCCCTCGGGGTCGATCACCGAGCACGTGTTGTACACCTTGCCCTCGTGCGACTCGAACATCGAGCCGTTGACGAGCCAGACCTTGTGCTTTGCGGCGATCTCCTGAAATGTCCGCTCCGCCGGCCCGGGCAGCGGCTGCGCCTTCGCCGTCGAGGGTCCGAACGCCGCCAGTTCCGGAAGCACGATCATCCGCACCTGCGGAAACATGTGCATCGTGTGATCGATCTTCGCCCGGATGCGCGCGAGGTTGTCCTCGCGTCCGCTGATCTGCATCTGAATGCCGGCGATGGTGAAGGGAATCATGAGGAATGCGGATTGAAGAAGGTTCACAGCAAAATGCCGGCACATCCCGGGCAACCGCCGGACCCCGTCGTCACACTCGGACGGGCTGACCCTTCTCCTTCTCGACACAGGCCAGCCGCAGAAGTTCGTCTTCCAGAACGTCCAGCCCTCGCTCCAGTGGTTCGTCGGGAATCACCAGCGGGCAAAGAATCCGCACGATGCTCCCGTAAGATCCGGCGGGCACAATGAGCAACCCGCGCTTCTCGCAGGCGTCCACGAGTTGTTTCACCACGTCGGTCGCGGGTTTGTTCGGGTCGCCGTCGAGCACCAGCTCGATCGCCGTCATCGCCCCCAGCCCACGCACGTCGCCGATCAGCGGGCAGCGCGCCTGAAGATCGAGGAACCGGTCGCGCAGCACGTTCCCGATCCGCACCGCGCGCTCGCATAATCCTTCGTCCTCCATCACTTTGATTGTCGCCAGCGCCGCCGCGCAGGCGATCGGATTGCCGCCGTAAGTGCCCCCCAGCGTCCCCGGCGCGCAGGCGTCCATCACTTCCGCACGACCGATGACCGCCGCGATCGGCAAGCCGCCGCCCATCGCCTTCGCCCACGTGGACAGGTCCGGACGAATCCCCGCGTGCTCGTACGCCGCCCACTTCCCGGTGCGGCAGAACCCGGTCTGAATCTCGTCGATGATGAGCAGGACGCCGTGCTCGTCGCAGATCCGCCGCAGCCCCCGCAGGTACTCGAACGGCGCCGGCACGAACCCGCCCTCTCCCTGCACGACCTCGATCAGCACGGCGGCGAGGTTGCCCGGCGCAACGACGTTGACAAACGCCTGACGCAGCCGCGCCAGCTCCCGCTCGACGAATGCCGACAGCGTCAACCCGTCGCCGTGGCGGTAGTAATTCGGAAACGGAAGACGGTAGACCTCGGGCGCAAAAGGACCGCAGCCCGACTTGTACCCCACCTTCGAGGTCAGCGAGAGGCACAGCAGCGTTCGCCCGTGAAAACTCTCGGTGAACGTGAGGATCCCGGCGCGCTTCGTCGCCTGACGCGCGATCTTCACCGCGTTCTCCACCGCTTCCGCGCCGCTGTTGGTGAGGAACACTTTCGTCTTGTCACCGTGCGGAAAAAGCGCCGCGAGCTTCTCGCACAGCGCGACATACGGCTCGTACGTGGCGACGTGGATGCAGGTGTGCTGGAGCTTCTCGGCCTGCTCCCGGATGGCGCGAAGAACCGGGCCCTGCGAATGCCCGACCGCCATCACGCCGATTCCGGTGGCGAAGTCGATCAGCTCCCGCCCATCGGCGTCCACGACCACCGCCCCGCGCCCCGACTCGACCGATGCTGTGGTCACTCTCGGGACGGCGGCGGGGACGACGGCCGCCCGCCGGGAAAGAAGTTGTTCGGTCCGCGTCAACGCATCCGCTCCACCAGCACTCTTGCAGAACTCTCTTTGACGACGCGCCATCATATCGCCTGCGAACGTCGCGCCAAAACCACGCCGGGCAAACTTTGAGACGCACGTTTGATAACCGAACCGCGCCCGCCTGCCCTTGACGTTGGGTCGCAATGTCAAGGGTAAGGAAGCGGTTTTTCTTGGCTTGCGGGCGGATTCTCAAGCCTCGAACCGACCTCGGCGAGGCGGGCACATCCGCAACCGCGCATGCCTCGACGACCTACCCCTCGACCCCGATCAACCGAACACGCGCACGCAGAACACCACCCACACCAGCGCCAGCACGTCCACCACCAGCCCGGCGCCGGCCATCAGACGCAGGGGAATCAGCCGCGTGCCGTAAACGATCGCGTTCGGCGGCGTCGAGATCGGCAGCGCGAAACCCAGGCTCGCCGACAACGCCACCAGCAGGATCATCTGCACCGGCGGGATCCCGGATTTCTCGGCGAGCGCCGCGGCGATCGGCACCAGCAGCGACGCCGTGGCCGTGTTGCTGGTCAGCTCCGACAGCAGAACCGTCACGCCCGCCAGCGCGAACATCAACGACAGCGGCGGCATCCGCAACCCGACCACGAACCCGGCCAGCGCGTCCGCCGCACCGCTCGCGTCGAGCACTTTTCCCAGGCAAAGTCCGCCGGCAATCAGAAAAAGCGTGTCCCAGTCCAGTGACCGCAGATCCCCCCGCTCCAGCACGCTCCGCCGATCAGACCCGGACCGCGCCGCGAAAAGAATCAGCGCCCCCGCCAGCGGAATCAGGCTTTCCGGAAGATACCGGCGGACCCACTTCTGCGCCGCGTCTTCGGGCGACGTGAAGCTGACGATCGCCCCGGAGATCAACCAGGCCGCCGCCGCAGCGAGGAACACGCCGATCGCCCAACGTCTTGCCGCCGCAGCGTGTTCCGCTCTCGGAACACGCCCTTCCAGCCCGGCGCCGGTCGGCGCTTGATCCTCCTCCCGAGACTCGAACGAGGTCGCCTTCCCGCCTTCGTCCACGCCTTCCGCCGCGCCCGCCGGCGCCCAGCGCCGGGCGACGCGCAGCACCGCCCACCCGATCAGCGTCGTCCCCATCCAGACCGGCACACCAACCGTCAGCCACGTGAGGAAGCTGAACTGCGGCGCGATCTGCTTGATCTGCGCAAAACCGATGAAATTCGGCGCTGTGCCGACGGGCGCGGCCATCCCGCCGAACGTCGCGCCGTAAGACAGCGCCAGCAGCAAAACCGCGGGAGCCGACGTCTTTCGCGCCAGCGTCACGACGACCGGCAGGAGCATCGCCGTCACCGCCGTGTTGTTCTGCACCGACGAGATCGCTCCCGAAAACGCCAGCACCAGCAGACACAACCGCCCCGCGTCAACACCGTCACGGTCGTGGCGCAGCGAGATCAGCCGGTCGAACACCCCGTGTTTGTCCAGCCCCCGCGCCAGAAGAAACGTTCCGAGAAAAAGAAAGACGATCGGATCGCCCCACGCTGAGAGCGCCTCCGTCCACGTCAGCACGCCGCTTAGCGTCGCGGCGACCGGAATGCCCAGCGCCACTACGCCCAGCGGCGCCGCTTCCCCGATCCACAGCACCAGCGCGGCCAGTACGATCCCCGTCGCCCGGCGGATCGCCGGGTCAGGATGCCACGGAGCGGCGACGGCGGCGCCGAAAAGCGCCGCGGAAAGGATCAGGGTACCTGCCTGCCCGAGCCGGAACATGCGGGCATTCTTCGGTGTGCGTTCGGCCCGTCAAACAAAGCGGTGGATTTCTGACGCGCGCCGTAATCGGATGACGATCGGATACAAGCCTGCCTGACGTCGGGTTGGTGGGGAGACGAATCAGAAGAACAGCGGCTGGTCCAGCCGCAGGCCCACGCCGATGCAATGCTGATCGCCGCCGGCCTTGACCTGCGTACGCACCACCGTGGCGTAGATCCCGTCATCCAACCCGCAATTCCCACGGGAAGTCGCCGGCTTCCGGATCAACACTTCGTAGCGCTGCCCGACCGCCAGTCCGTAACCGACGGGAACGGTGACGTGCAGCCCGGACTCACTGACGTTGTCGGATCGGTAAGGTCCGATCGTGGCCCCGTCGTCGCGCACCAGCGTCACATCCCACCGATGATCCGCGCGCGAACACGCGCGGCGCTCGTCCAGCAGCGCCGTCGTGGAGTCGTTGTGAAACATTCCCGATTTCGCGGGAGGAGGGGGGAAACTGGACATGCCGGAATCCTTTCAAACGAAACTCGTCAGGGCACGGCCCTTAAACGTATCGGGATTTGTACCTACTCCTCTGGAAAACGCAAGTCTTAAATCCCGGAGCGCCTCTCTGCGCGGCTACCCCTGCCGCCGCATTCACCCCGCAATCCTTGCGCCCGGCCACGGCTGTCACGTTTGAAGTCCTTCGCTACGGCCTCCCCGTCAATAATCAAGCCTGACTTCCTGAAAATCGGGCTCCTGAGTGCCCTCGGAATGACACAGGTGCAATGAGCAAACGCCTTGCGGCACGGCGACGGCAAGACCCGCCGGTGGGTTCACAATCCGGGCGCCCACAGATACAGGAATTGCGGCGTTGGCGTCGGCAGCGCCCCCCCGTCGATGCGCAGCACACTGATCTCCGGCGCCGAGGGAGGTTGGGCGTAGATCGTCGGCCGGTAGTCGAGCGGACGGTGGTAGACGACGACTCGCGCCGCGTCGATCCCGACCCGCTTCTTCACCGCCTCGATCGTGTCGCGCAGCGTTCCGATCCGATCGATCAGTCCCGCCTTAAGCGCCTGCGGCGCGGTGTACACGCGGCCGTCCGCGAGCGTGCGGACCTGCGCCGCATCGAGGTTCGCCCGCCCTTCGTCGACGACTTCGACGAAGCGCGCGTACATGTCGTCCACCATCGCCTGAAAGAGCGCCCGCTCCTCGTCGCGCATCGTCCGGAACGGCGATCCGGAGTCCTTGTGCGGACCGGAGGTGATCGTGTTGCTGGTCACGCCGATGAGCTTCATCGTCCCCTCAACGTCAAACAACTGCATGATGACGCCGATGCTCCCGGTCACGGTCGTGCGACACGCGGCGATCTCGTCGCAGGCGCACGCAATGTAGTAGCCTCCGCTGGCGGCGACATCCATCATGTGCGCGACGACGGGCTTGCCCGAAGCCCGGAAGCGACGGATCTCGTCGTGCATCAGGTCGCTGGCGGTTACGGCGCCGCCGGGAGAGTTGATCCGCAGGACCACCGCTTTGACCGCCCGGTCGCGCCTCGCCTTGTCGAGCTGCTCGGTCAGCAGGCTCACCGGATGCTCGCCCGCGCTGAACAGCTTCGGAGCCGGGGCGTTGAGGATGATGCCGTCGACGTCGATGACCGCGATCTTGTCGGCGGTCCAGCGCCCGTCGCGGTACAGCTCGCGCTCCTCCAGTTCGCGTTCCGTGTTGACGAGCGTGATGAGCAACCCGTCGGGCATGCAGCCGGACAGCATCAGACTCCCCAACATTCCCGCCGCGACCAACGCCGATCGTGTCTTCATCCGTCTACTCCCCGCCGCCAGGACTGCAATCCGCTCCGCGCCCGCGACTCCGCCGCTCACCTACATACCGCACGGAAGCGTCATTTGCACGCCGACGAGGCACAGACCCCGGTGCTGAACCGAGCCGCGCCCGTCGGGAACCGGGTCTTCTCGTCCGTGCAGGTGGGTTGTGATGCGTCAATCCCCGCCGGTAAAGACCTTCCCGGCGCTGACGTCCAGCATGCGCTGCACGGCGCGCAGCGCCTTGGTTCGCGTCGGCTCGGGAACCTCGATCTGCGGACGCGCGTCACGCATGCACAGGTAGACCTTCTCGAGGGTGTTCAGCCGCATATACGGGCACAACGCGCAGTTGCAGCCGCTGCTGGGCTCCGCCGGGATCAGCTTCGCGTCGGGGCGCGCCCGCCGCATCGGATGAAGGATCCCCGCCTCCGTCGCCACGATGAACGCCTTCGCCGGAGAGGTCCGCACGAATTGCAGCAGCGAACTGGTCGAGCCCACGTGGTCCGCCAGGCTGAGCACCGACTCCTCGCACTCCGGGTGAGCGATCAGCAGCGCGTCGGGATGCTCCGCCCGGAGGCGCGCGATCCGGCGCTGCGAGAACTGCTCATGCACGACGCAGAATCCCGGCCACAGCACCATGTCCCGCCCGGTCTGCTTCATCACCCAGCGCCCGAGGTGGCGATCCGGGGCGAAGATGATCGGGCGGTCCTTCGGAACGCTGCGGACGATCTCGACGGCGTTGGACGAGGTGCAGATCACGTCGGAAAGGGCCTTCACCGCGGCGCTGCAGTTGATATACGAGATGACCGTGTGCCCCGGATACGACTTCAGCCACTGCGCGAACGTCTCCGGCGGACATCGGTCGGCCAGCGAACACCCCGCGTCCAGGTCCGGCAGGAGCACGCGCTTGCCGGGGTTGAGGATCTTCGCCGTCTCCGCCATGAAATGCACGCCGCAGAAGACGATGACGTCCGCTCGGGTTTTCGCCGCCTCCTGCGAAAGCCCAAGACTGTCGCCGACGAAGTCCGCGACGTCCTGGATGTCGCTCTCCTGGTAGTAATGTGCGAGAATGACCGCGTTGAGCTGCCGCTTCAGGCGCCGGATCTCGACTTCAAGATCCAGCGTCGGGTCCACGACGCGCGGCGTCATGCCCGAAGCCGTCAGCGGCAGTTCCAGCACGCTCGTTGAACTCATGCGCTCACCCTCCGCGCCCCCTCCCCCCGCCGCGCAACACGACGGGTGACGCCACCCGACTTCAGGCGGTCGCCCCCTGCTTCAGGTTGCCACCGAAGGATTATAAGCGACCCGCGCTCCCGCGACACCCGTGCCACAACCAACCTGACGACCGACGTGTCGCAGAACCGGTCAACATCAACCGCCAGCCAGCGCGGCGG